>CAZQGT010000113.1:0-2532 GCA_964593005.1 uncultured Planctomycetales bacterium | reverse complement strand
ATATCGTAAAGCTCCATATCAACCGTCTTTAAAGCCTTTACCGCTTCTTCAAGCGGCACTTCAATGATTTTAATACCGGCTAAAGCAACCATCCTGCCGAATTTCTTATTCTTAATCAACTCAACTGCCTTTACTCCAAAACGCGTACCCAATACGCGGTCAAAAGCAGTAGGTGAACCGCCTCTTTGAATATGGCCTAAAACACTAACCCTGGTCTCAAAACCAGTCCTTTTCTCAATTAATGCGGCCAGGTTTTCTCCGATTCCACCCAAGCGGACATGCCCGAACGAATCAAGCTTCTGCTCCTGAGTAACCATAGCCCCATCTTTGAACTGGGCGCCTTCCGCAACTACAACAATACTGAAAGTCTTGCCTCGATCATGCCTTTTTTTAATAATTGCGCATACTTCATCCAGGTCAATGGGAATCTCCGGAATTAAAATCACATCCGCTCCGCCGGCGATACCAGCTTCAATAGCAATCCAGCCGGCATGCCTGCCCATAACTTCAGCTACAATAATACGATGATGGCTCTCAGCTGTAGTATGCAACCGGTCAATACACTCGGTGGCAACATTTAAAGCAGTATCAAAACCAAAAGTATAATCGGTAGCCGATAAATCATTATCAATTGTTTTCGGTACTCCGACTATATTCAGGACCCCGTCTTTAACTAACTTTGAAGCAACGCCCAGGGTATCTTCCCCACCGACAGCAACCAAAGCATCCAACCCTATATTTTTGAAATTATCCTTAAGTTTCGCCAGATCGCCTTCTTTTTTATACGGATTAGTCCGGCTGGTCCCCAGGATGGTCCCGCCCTTAGGGAGTATTCCGGAAACAGTGCTTATATTTAAAGGCATAGTGTCATTTTCAATTAACCCTTTCCAGCCGTTTTTAATGCCTACTATTTCATAGCCTTCGAGTAACGCCTTACGCACTACCGCCCGGATTACAGGGTTCAATCCCGGGCAATCTCCTCCGCCTGTTAAAATACCAATTCTTGCCATTTCCTAATCCTCCTTGAATTATTAGAATAATATTAAATAACCCTTCCATAACCGCTAAACGGTATTGCTGAAGAGTCCTCTTTTTCAAAATCCCTTTTCTTGCGGCTATCTTTTTCATCATGAGTTATCTTTGCCACATGTATCCTGATAATCACCTGTTCCTCAAGGCCCAGGATTTCCTGAATCTTAGATTTGGTAATATCCTGCAGTCTGGATGTAAGTTCGGGTATATTCGCTTCGGAACGCAGGATTATGCGCATATCCACAATAATACCTTTTTTGTTTGCTACGACATTAGGCCTTAACTCCTTCACCTCGGGGATAACACCCGCAAGGCGGCGGATTAAATCCTCAACAGCGGAAAGCGAGATAGTTACCTGGCCGCTTGAGGTGGAGAATGCAATGGTCTTTTCCCTCTGGAACCTGCCCAGGATGATCTGCGCGAAAGAAAAACTGATAAGAATCAAAAGCAGGCCGGAAAAACCAATAACCAGCCGGGAATTTGAACTGGTTTGAGCATAGATAAGCAAACTGTTGATATCCTGGGGCAGCAAAATATTTAAAGAAAACACAATAAACGCCAGGCCGATCATAATAATCACCACGGCGTAAAACATAATCCCCAACACAGTAAAGAACTTCATCCCTACCCCCTTTCTATACCCTTCACATTTACATTAATATCTTTTAGCGAAAGATTACTCATCTTTTCCAAGGCAAGTCGGACATTCTCCTGGACTCTGGCGGCGGTATCCGGAATATTATAGCCATATTTGATAACCAGAGGAATTTCTACCCTTACCTCTTCATTTTTAGAAATATCAACCTTAATAGAAACAGACGGCTTCTGGCCAAATAAACCAAACAGGTTAGCTTTAAAATCTGTACCTATCCTTTTAACTCCCTCAATTTCCAAAGCAGCAATAGAAGATATGGAAGAGACCACGTTCTTATGTATCTTTACCACCCCCAGATCGTTTCTTAATTCATCCCGGTTCATTTATTCTCCTTTGGTATCGCTTGCCAAGAGATCCTGCACAAAATGCGTAGAGATATCCCCTTTTTTAAACAAGGGGTTATCCATCAACCTGAGATGGAAAGCAACCGTGGTCTTAATCGGAGCAATATGAAATTCGCTTAATGCCCTGCGCATAGTCTTGATTGCTTCATTGCGGTTTGAGCCGTAAACAATAAGCTTGGCTAGAAGAGAATCATAATAAGAAGGCACTTCATAACCCGCATAGATATGCGTATCCACGCGTACATTCGGCCCACCGGGAAGAATCAACGTTTCAATTTTGCCAGGTGAAGGCATGAAATTATTATCCGGGTCTTCGGCGTTAATCCTGCACTCTATTGCGGCACCCTTAATCTGAACATTCTCCTGCTGAATCTTAAGCTTCTCCCCGCTGGCTACAAGCAATTGCTCCTTAATCAGGTCAATACCGGTAACCATTTCAGTAACTGGATGCTCCACTTGTATACGTGTATTCATCTCCATAAAATAGAAATTATTTGTTTT
>CAZQGT010000112.1:0-2850 GCA_964593005.1 uncultured Planctomycetales bacterium | reverse complement strand
ATGATATTAGCGAGGAATATCCGTGGGATGTTTTAAAGGTTATGGCTGATAGCGATATGTTCGGCCTATTTATCCCTGAAGAGTACGGCGGTTTTGCTAATAGCGTAATGAATTTGTGTCTAGCAACCGAAGAGTTTTCCCGCGCCTGCGGCGGTATTGCGGTTTGCTACGCAGCAAGCGCTTTAGGAACATTTCCGATTGTTTTATTTGGTACTGATGAACAGAAGAAAAAATATTTGCCGGCTTTAGCCAGTGGTAAAAAAGTTGCGGCTTTTGCGATTACTGAACCGGAAGCTGGAAGCGACGCTTCAGGGATTAAGACCGTGGCTAAAAAAGTCGGCGATCATTATGTTTTAAATGGCTTGAAACATTTTATTACTAATGGTGGCGATGCCGAGACCTATGTTGTAATTGCTATGACTGATAAAACAAAAGGCGCCCGCGGGGCAACTGCATTTATCGTAGAAAAAGGTACTCCTGGTTTTACTTTCGGTAAGAAAGAGGATAAGTTTGGAATTCGCGCATCAAGTACGCGCGAATTAATTTTTACCGATTGCAAGATACCCGCGGCGAATCTATTGGCTAAAGAAGGCATGGGTTTTATTGTAACGATGAGGACTTTTGACATGTCCCGTCCGGGAGTTGCTGCCCAGGCATTAGGTATTGCCCAGGGCGCTCTAGAGTTGGCAGTAAAATATGTGCGCGAAAGGGTACAGTTCGGTAAGCCAATTTCTAGTTTTCAGGGGATCCAGTGGATGTTGGCAGATATGGCTACGGAAATTGAAGCAGCCCGTGGTTTAGTTTATTCTACAGCCAGAATGGTTGATGCCGGAGTAAAAGATGTAGCTAAGGAATCAGCAATGGCAAAGATGTATGCTTCGGATGTTGCGATGAGGGTCACCGTGGATGCCTTACAATTATTCGGCGGATACGGATATATGAAAGATTATCCGATCGAGAAATATGTGCGTGATGCAAAGATTACCCAGATTTATGAAGGCACAAATCAGGTGCAGCGCGGGATTATCGCTTTGAAATTAATCAAAGAAATGGCGAAATAGCTCAATGAAAATATTGGTCGATAGTCAAAAGACGATAGTCGATAAAACCTTTATATAGTGAAATTCTTATTGACCATAGACTATCGTCCATCGACCAGTTAATATCTAAATATTATGAATATAATCGTTTGTATCAAACAGGTTCCCGAGACTACCGAAGTAAGGATTAATCCGGAAACTAATACGCTCATGCGTGAAGGGGTTAAGTCAATCATTAATCCTTTTGATATGTATGCTATTGAGGAAGCTCTGCGCCTCAAAGAAAGATTTGGCGGCAAGGTAAGCGTAGTTACTATGGGGCCTCCTCAGGCAGATAGTGCTTTACGCGAAGCAATTTCTATGGGGGCTGATGAAGGGTATTTGGTTTGTGACCGCGCTTTTGCCGGAAGCGATACCTGGGCAACTAGCTATACTTTGGCAGGGGCAATTAGAAAGATTGGCACATTTGACCTGGTCCTCTGCGGTAAGCAGGCTTCAGACGGAGATACTGCGCAGGTCGGCCCAGGTATATCTACACACCTAAATATTCCTCAGGTAACTTATGTAAAAAAAGTAGAAGAGGCAACCGATAAATCTATGCGCCTGGAGAGGATGCTTGAAGAGGGTTATGAAATTATCGAAACACCGCTGCCTGCGCTTTTGACTGTAGTTAAAGAAATCAATGAACCAAGGATACCTTCGTTAAAAGGTTTAATGCGTGCAAAATCGGCTAAGATTACTATGTTGACTCAGAAAGAGCTGGATTTAGACCCGCAACAGATTGGTTTATGCGGTTCGCCTACTCAAGTAGTAAAAATATTTACTCCTGTTCCCAGGAGCGGAGGCCAGATTCTTACGGGTGAGATCGGCGATATTGCCAAGAAGCTGGTGGATTTAATTAAAGACGAAGCTATTTAATATGCCTATTTCAATTATCATAGAGAAATGTACGGGTTGCACCCTTTGCGTAAAGGCCTGCCCGTTTGATGCTATTCGCATGATTGACAAGCTAGAAAGCAGTGGTTTGGCTTCCTCTAGCCAAAGCCATAAAAAAGGCCTGTCTGCCAACAGGCAGGCATCGATTGATTTAAATAAGTGTACCCTTTGTGGCGCATGTAAAGATGCTTGCAAGTTTAATGCAGTTTTGTTAGAGAAAACTCCCCTAAAATGCGAACTTCCGAATATTAAAGATTATAAAGGAATATGGGTTTTTATCGAGCAGAAGAACGGCCGGGTACAATCAGTTTCTTATGAATTATTAGGCAAGGCACAGGAGCTTGCTAAGAAATTAAATTGTCAGGTAAGCGGTGTTTTAATCGGCAATAAATTAGAGGATCAGTTAGATGAGTTAATTTTTTGCGGGGCAGATAATATTTATCTGGTTACAGCCGCGGAGCTGGCGAATTTTCAGGATGAACCGTATACAAGTATTTTAGTCGAGCTGGTTAAAAAATATAAGCCGGAGATTCTTCTCTGTGGCGCAACAAATATAGGAAGGTCTTTGATTTCGCGCGTGGCGATAAATATTAAAGCCGGTTTAACCGCAGACTGCACCGGCCTAGACATAGACCCGGATAAAAAGATTTTACTGCAGACGCGGCCGGCCTTCGGGGGTAATATTATGGCTACGATTATTTCTCCGGATTATCGTCCGCAGATGGCGACAGTTAGGCATAAAGTTTTTACTCCAATGAGCGCTGATAAAAGGCGTAAGGGCAAGATCATTAAAGAAAGCTTTGATGCTTCATTCTATGCCTCGCGCACAAAATTAATTGACATTATTGAGGAGATTGAATCTACAGTTAATTTA
>CAZQGT010000111.1:0-2852 GCA_964593005.1 uncultured Planctomycetales bacterium | reverse complement strand
ACAGGTATAATAAGATTCGGCTTCCATATTTTCGGATGATACGGAAGCTGCGAAGCTATCTTAGTAGCCTTTTCAGCGATAAATATAAATATTCCTTTGCGCATATCAGGCAGATTATGCCTGATATTTTTTCGCACAAGCACCGCATAAATAATTACAGTTACCGCTATTGCGACAAGGCTAAAAAGCTGGTTAATAAGAAACATTGCATACAAACATCCAATTCCACCTATTAAAGATACTATAATAGGAATCTTGAATGTAGGCCTAAAACTTATAATGCCGGTGATCTTTTCGATAAAAACAGTTATGTTTAATGTTCCATATGTAATAAGAAAAAACATGGTTAAAATACCTGCTATGGTATTTAGAGTACCTGCAAGAAGGGTAAGCAATGCCAGTAATGCTGTGAGAAGGATCGCAGGCGCTGGTTCGCCCTTCGAGTTTATATAATCAAATTGCGAGGAAAACGGTATTATTCTTTGTTTACTCAATGCCAGAAGCGTCCTGGGGGAAGCCACGAACATGCTCAGCGCAGAAGAAAGCGTAGCGCCCATAACGCCTGCTATAACCAGAAAACGCCAGCGCGCCAAATCGATGACAATGGAAGTATTGTTAGCTAAATCCTGAGGCGTAGCAGCAAAAGCAAACCAAAAGCACACTGCAACATATATGAAAAAGGTTACTCCGATAGCAAGAAGCGTCCCTGTAGGAATACTGTGTTCCGGTTTTTTTAATTCTCCTGACATGCTTACCCCGGCCAGAATGCCGGTTACCGCAGGGAAAAATATGGCAAATGCTTTCCAGAAATCTAACTGGCCCACTCCTTGCCAGATAGCCACAGAGTGCCCTGAATTGGTTTTTCCGAAAAAGATTGATATAAGCGAGAACGCAATAATACCTAAAACAATATACTGAAGCCGGAATGCCAGTTTTGCGCTTAAATAAGAAATAACCAGAAGCGTAAACCAAGTTAACACGGAAACAAAAATAAAACTATGCTGAGGAAAAATCAAAACCCAGCATTCTGTAAAACCTGTAATATAAAATGCTACAGAGATTGCCTGGGAAAGATACAGAGGAATGCCTATGGCCCCGCCTACCTCAAGGCCAAGCGACTTAGAAATTATAGAATACGCCCCTCCGGTTCCTATCCTGATATTGGTCGTAATGCTTGCGATAGAAAGTCCTGTGCATAAAGTAATAAGATTACTTATTACAATAATCGCCAAGGCCCCTGCCAAACCAACCTGGCCGACAACCCACCCCAGGCGTAAATACATCACTACGCCCAGTATGCTTAAAACCGTAGGGGTAAATACACCTTCAAAAGTCCCGAATCTCTTCGTCTCCATGATTTTTATTGTACCATATTTGAGATGCTCTTCTCTGTGAATTTAATTATTTTATTCATTATATCCACGCAATCTACAGGATACAGCCCAACCGCAGTTTCCGCGGAAAGCATTACGTAATCCGACCCATCCAGTATAGCATTAGCCACGTCTGAGACCTCCGCCCTTGTAGGTATATGATTTTCAGTCATGCTTTCCAGCATTTGTGTAGCGGTAATGACAAATTTTTTTGATCTGTTACATTTTTTTATTATTTCCTTTTGAATTACAGGCACTTCATATATAGGTATAGATATGCCCATGTCGCCTCTTGCAATCATAATCCCATCGCAAACATTAATTATATCATCAATATTTCTTATGCCTTCTCTATTTTCAATCTTCGCAATAACTTTTAATCCATAAGGGCAATCTTTAAGGCGGCCCCTCAGAATAAGAATGTCTTCTTCGCTTCTTACAAAAGACTGGGCAATGTAATCAATCTTATTCTCCATGCAGAAATCTATACCCAGTTTATCTTTTGGCGTTAATCCCTTAAAATCCAGCCGGACATCCGGCATATTAATACCTTTATATTCCTTAATTAATCCCGGTATAATCACCTTAGTCTTTAGACGTTTTTTTTCGCGGCCTTCTACAAATAAAGCGATGTTACCGTCATCAATATAAATGTGCCTGCCGATTTTAATCTGCTCTAAAGGACCTTTATAATCAAAAGGGATGATACCCCTCTCTCCAACGATATCCTCCTGGCTTAACCAGATTATTTGTTTTTTCTTGATTTCAACCGGCTTGCCTCCTTTAAGCCTGCCTACCCTTATGCGATAGCCTTCCAAATCCCCTAATATCCTGACATTCCTGCGATATTTTTTATTCAGCCCTCTTACAAGCCTTATCAGCTTCAAATGCTTATCAAAGCTTCCGTGGGAAAAATTTAACCTTACCACATCCATTCCCGCGGCCATCATCTTTAGCAGAACATTTGCCTTGTCTGAGGCAGGGCCTAAAGTGCAGATTATTTTAGTCTTTGGCATTTATAACCTCTTCTTTCGCTGTAACACTATCTTCCTGCGAGGCAGGAAGAAATTCCCAACAACATAGATTTTGCTTCTTATCAACCTTAAGATATACCATATCAGTAGAAAAATATTGGAGTGGATGACGATAAATACATATTTCTTTAACATCAACTTTATTTGCAATATCCTTACAAAAAACAGGTTCTCCGTATATGGATAAAATCTCTTTTTTAGATATCCCTATCTTTAGTTGATTATTTTTAATAGCATCACTTAACTTAAAAAAAGCATCTTTTTGTTTCTTTATATAATCGTCAATTTCATGCTGACTGTCTCCAAGCCTTTTTAATAGCATTAATTGATCGTAGTGCGTCGTAAAAGAACATCCTCCCAAGGAAAAGATAATACACCAAACCAAGAATATAATTTTTAAGAACCCTATATCCATAAATTAACTATTCCGTAATCAATTATATCT
>CAZQGT010000110.1:0-2876 GCA_964593005.1 uncultured Planctomycetales bacterium | reverse complement strand
GTTTGAATTATTATTGCAGGCGGCCAAGCAGGACCTTGAAATTAACGGTTATCTTAGTCAAGAGCTTTCCAGTTTGCGTAAAAGATCCAGCCTTTTAAAACTTGCCTGTATTTTGCATGATGTAGGTAAGCCAAAGTCTATGCGCAGGGAAAAAGGAAAAATTATTTTTCATGGCCACGAAAGGATAGGCCTGGGCCTGGCTCGTATGATTTGCCGCAGGCTAAAACTTGCTAATGATGAAACTCGTTCTTTGGAAAGGATCGTGCTCTGGCATTTAAGGCCGGGGTACCTGGCGGATAACGGACATCCTACTGAACGGGCAATTTTCCGCTATTTCCGCGATGCCGGCAGCGATGCCCTGGCAGTACTTTTATTATCTCTGGCTGATCAGCGCGCTACAAAAGGGCCGCTGACAACAGCGCTTTCCCGCACCCGGCATGAGAAGACAGTCAAGGCGCTGATCCACAGGCTCTTGAATCAGAACAAAGAAAAGAAACCCGCGCCTTTTTTAAACGGCAATGATGTTATGCGCAAATTCAAGCTTGCACCCGGGCCGGTGATCGGAAAGGTGCTTAGCGGCCTGGAAGAAGCGCAGGCTATCGGTAAGATTAAAAATAAAAAAGAGGCATTTAAATTAGCGGCCGCGTTAATTAAGCGGAGAAAATGAAGAAGTTAATTATAATTGTGTCAATCCTGGTTTTAATCGCCTTCCTGGGGCTGGTGTATTTGAACAGTTTTTTTCTTCCCGTAAAAATAAAATCCATTATTGTCTCAACTTTAACCCAGCAAACCCGCAAAGAAGTCAGTCTCGGGTCTTTGGAGTTTAATATATTCAAGGGGCTGGTTTTGCGCGACCTGGTTATCTCAGACGGCCAGAACGTAATTTTAAGCACCAAAGAAGCTAATTGCGGAGTTTTTATCTGGCCAATTTTCAAGAAACAGATTATTATCCCCAGCATAAGTTTAAAGGGGCCGTATATTTTCCTGGAGCGTCTCAAGGATGGTACTTTTAATCTTCAGGAAATTTTCGCTTCCCGTCCGGCAGTTGTAAAAGTCCCGGATTCCAAAGAAAGCAAATCAAATAAATCAGATTTCAGCGTATCGGTCTATAAAATAAATATTCAATCCGGAACTATTGTTTTTCAGGATGATACCCTGGCCGTTCAGCTTAGAAAAGAGCTCAGGGGTATCCAGTTAAGCCTGGGGCTGGCTTTGCCTGCCAGTGTTAAATTTAATTTTAAAGGGGAGATTCCAAATAATCCGCCTACGTTTATTTACGGTTGGGGAGAATGCAGGATTTTGAAACAGGAGCTGGCTGCTAACCTTTCGGTAACTAACTTATTGCCCAGGGATTTTGAACCTTATTACAGCAGTTTCGGGATTAACCTGCTTTCAGGTTCAGCTGATGGCAGGGCAAAGTTAACTCTGAAGGATAAGCTTCTGCATATTGAGGCTTCGGTTAAGGCTGTTAAGCTGGTGTCGACCAAAGAAAAGATTAAAGTTAGTTTAAATTTAGGGTTGGACAGCAAAATTAATTATAACCTGGAGACAAAAAAAGTTTCTTTTGACGGCACCTGCGATATCCAGCAGGCGGATATTTCCGGGTTGGAGTTCTTCGGGGAACTGAAGAATTTTTACGGCAAAGTTTCTTTTAACGAACGTTCCCTGGTAGCCCAGGGGGTAAAAGCGGAAATTTTGGGCATGCCATTTGAGGTTAATTTAGGGGTTAAGGATTTCAACACCCTGGCGTTCAATATAAATACCAGCTTAAGCTTAAGTTTTTTACCGGCTATAGCGAAAGAGAAGTTTAATTTTACGCAAGTAAGTTCCGCATTAGGAAAGGCGGATTTATTCATAAAGCTGCATCCGGATGGCAAAGGCGGCTGGGTTTTGCAGGGCAAGGCGGATATTGCCGGCGCGGGTTTTAAATTGGCAAAACAGGATATCCAGGTGGAAAATGTTTCCGCAGCTATTGAATTCAGCCAGCAGGGTTTTAGCTGGGCTGACGCAAAATTTAAATACCAGGGGGTTGATTATGAGAGCAGGGGGGAGCTCTCTGATTTTTCCGCGCCGAATATAAAGCTGCAGTTGTCTTCCCGTGATTTATCTTTTGATAGCGCCTTTAATATGAAAGATAACAAAATTATAATTACCCGGGTAAAAGGGAAATATTTTGATTCGCAATTTTTAGCCAGCGGGTCCATTGATAATTCCGACCCTAAGGGGCAGATGGCTGATATCAGCGGTAATTTCTCCCTGCATCTGGGGGATTTGGCCAAGGCATTCTCCAGAAATTACCCTGTTTTAAATAATATGCAATTAAAAGGGCAGCTGGATACGCAGTTTACTTTTAACGGCCCGATTTATGATTTTAAGAATTGCGTTATTCAGGCAAGGGGCTCAAGCAGCAGCCTTTCTTTTTATGGCTTAAATACGGGGAATTTTCAGCTGGATTACCTGCAGGAGGCAAAAATTGCGAAAATAATTACCCTGCGCGCTGATTTATATGAAGGATTAATTAACGGCACTGCTTCGCTTAATCTTGATTCCGTTAATTTGCCCTACTATATAGAGTTGAAGGCAGAGGGGGTCAGGTTGGAAAAGCTTAAATTAGATACGGCATCCAAAAACAAAAATATCTCGGGGGTTTTGCAGTCAGCCTTTAAACTGAACGGTTTTTCCGGGGATTTAAGCAAATTAAGCGGCGCAGGAAGTTTTTCGGTTAAGGAGGGGAGGCTTTGGGAATTAAATTTACTACAGGGTATGGGTAAATTGCTGTTTGCCAAGGATCTGGGTAATATTGAGCTTTCAGAATGCGCCGCCGCTTTCCTGGTGCAGAATAATTCGGTTTATACGGATAATTTGAAAATAAAGAG
>CAZQGT010000109.1:0-2956 GCA_964593005.1 uncultured Planctomycetales bacterium | reverse complement strand
CTCCTGGCAAGAAAACGGCTTGGCAACTTGGGCAATGTTTTTCTTCAGGCCCTCAAGCTTCCGCGGGTCATTCTTCAATTCAATAATCAAATCTTTAATCTGTTTGATATTTTTCGGCGCGCATCCCACTCCGTACTCGCCTAAAACCCTGATATTCTCCTGCTCCTGCCCGGGTATGGCGGATATAAATACCGGAAATAACCCCATATTCAGGAATTCCGCGATGCTTGAGCCTCCCGGCTTAGTAATTATAACGTCAGAAACCGCCATTAATTCTTCCGGGTTATTCACAAACCCAAAAACTTTTACGTTTTTCAAACTCCGTTTTTGCAGCCGGTTAAAAAGCTTGTTATTCCTCGCGCAAACTACCAAAACCTGCGCGTAAGCGGATAAACTTTCAGCAATCTCCTCAAGCGGCCCCGAACCAAACGAGCCGGTCATCACCAATACGCTAAATTTATCCGCGTCTATCCCGAATTTTCCGGCTAATTGGGCCCGGCTTTGAGTTTTAAGGAAACTAGGGCTAAACGGGATGCCGAAAACCTGAATTTTATCAGCCGGAATTCCCATCCCTGATAACTTATCCTTGGTTAACCCTGAAGCCGCAACATAAAGGTCAGTCCCGGATGAAATCCAAAATGGATGCACCCCAAAATCCGTAATCACCGTAACTAATTTTGACTGGATTTTATTTTTAAGCTTTTGCCCTGCGGCAATTTCCGAATTAAGAAAATGCGTGGAAATAATATAATCAAACTTATGATTAATCAAAAACGCGGCGAACTTCCGGCAACCAAAGTAATTTACCGCTAAAGCGCTTTTCCGGCTTAATCCACTGGTTAACTTTGATTCAGTCATCCAGAAAAAAAATCCCCAAAGCCATACGGCAGAATGGACTAAAAACGGATACCCCCGATTATAAAAAAATCGGAAAAAACCGCTGGCAAAAGGCAGGATATCAACTAACTCAACCGCCAGCTCCTTGCGGTTATCTTTTAAATAACTATATATCGCTTCAGCCGCCCTGCGATGGCCGGCCCCCGCTGAAGCATAAGTAATTAATACTTTCATATTTATCTGGTTAAAAATTTAGCCGCCGCGAAGAGGTCTTTAAAAACAAAATCCGGTTTTGCTTCCCAATTTTTTTGATTAGATGATTTTTCTTTGCCGGAAAAAATAAGAATTGATTGAGCGCCTGCGGCATGGGCAGTGAGCACATCGCGTATAGTATCCCCTACAAAATAGGCTTTTTTCAAATCAACCTTAAATTCCCGGGCAGCCTTTTTAAGCAAACCCGGCTTCGGCTTCCGGCAGCCGCAACCTGCCTCTTTGCGATGCGTGCAATAATAAACTTTTGCAATCTTCCCGCCTGCCTGCTGAAGGCCCTCAATCATCCTGGCGGTCACCGCGTCTAATGTCTTTTGGCTATAAGTCCCCTTGCCTACTCCGGCCTGGTTAGATGCCACAAATATCTTAAACCCCTTTTTGCTCAACAAGGCAATTGCTTTTTTCGCGTTCGGCAGGAATTTAAACTTCTTTAAAGAAGTAACATAAAGCCTGTCGCCTGGATATTTATTTATTACCCCGTCCCTATCAAGAAATATTGTTTTCATTCTATTTGCTTGCCGCTGATTTCTTCATTTCTAAAAACTTCATATAACTTAATATCTGATATAGCGTATCAAAATAGGCGATAACAAACCCGTACATACCGTCTTTATACGCCTGCTTCTTAATATACCTTCTAAAAAAACGGTCTATCGCCCGCCAGCTGGCCCAAAGCAATGTCATCTTGCGGCCGGTCTTAACCCACTTCACCGCCTCAAGAGTTGATTGACGGTTAACGCTGTTTAAAAAATGCTCCAGGTCAGGATACCCCCGATGAATTATATCGCTTTTTAAATGCCCACAGGCGCCATCAATAAAAACCCGCGGGTGCACTTCAGACTCTTCGTATTTAAATTTGCTTTTCTGAAAAAGCCTTACCTTGGAAGCCGGATACCATCCTCCGTGCTTTACCCAGTATTTACCGATAAAATTACGCAGCGGAATATCGTACGCCGCAAAAGTATCAGACTGGATAGCCTGCTCAATCTCAAGCTTTAACTCCGGAGTAACCGTCTCATCCGCGTCAAGGCTTAAAACCCACTCGTTTCTCGCCTGGGCATAAGCCCAATTCCTGTGCCTGCCCTCCACATCCATTTTCCTGAATAAAACCTTGCAATTGTATTTCTTGACAATCTCCACAGTCTTATCCGTACTCTCGTCATCAACAACAATGATTTCATCAGCCCATTTCACGGACTCAAGGCACTGCGCGACGCACGACTCTTCATTCTTAGTTAAAACTACGACCGACAACTTAGCCATTCCCTTCTCCTTTAATAGGGACAGCGACCATTATCCAATTCCAAAATGGTCGCTGTCCCTATTTAATAAATTCTCTTATAGATTGAATAATATAATCCTTTTCTTCCCGGCTCATCTCCGGATAAATCGGTAAAGTGAATATTTGTTTTGCCACAGACTCCGCCACCGGAAAATCGCCTCTTTTATACCCTAAATACTTAAAACATTTCTGCAAGTGCAGCGGCAACGGATAAAATACCCGCGAATCAATTCCCTTACCCTGCAAGTACTCCATAAACTCTTTGTTTGAACGCGGCGCGCATAAAGTATACTGATGATAAATATGCGTGGTATAGCTGGGCACAAACGGGATTTTTATCCCCAGCCCCGCAAGCTTATCATTATAATACCTGGCAACCCCCTGCCTTTTCTTATTCCATTCATCCAGGTATTTAAGCTTAACATCCAGGACAACCGCCTGGATTGTGTCCAAACGGTTATTACGGCCTAATACTATATGATAATATTTATTCTCATTTCCCTGATTACGCAAAATATTCAACTTTTCGGCAACAGTTTTATTATTCGTCAGGATTAACCCGGCATC
>CAZQGT010000108.1:0-2962 GCA_964593005.1 uncultured Planctomycetales bacterium | reverse complement strand
GTATGATTTCTTTAAGCACAATAAAACCCAAAATAGTAAAAATAACTGTCATCTGTAAAACTGTCTTATGTTTACCGGCACGCGCAGCAGACAAAACTTTACCTTTATTTAAAGCAAATAGGCGTAAAGATGTAATTAAAATCTCCCTTGAGACAATAATTACAAACATCCATGCGTCGATTAATTGTAACTGCACAAATGCCGCAAAAGCGGCCAGCACAAGTATTTTATCGGCGATTGGATCCATAAGCCGTCCAAAATCCGTAACCATATTCCTGCGTTGAGCGACCAAACCGTCAAATAAATCAGATAAGGCCGCTAAGATAAAAACCACTAAACTAATTACTTTAGGCCAGAGGCCATGGCAAAACAAAAAAAACATAAAAACAAAAGTTAATAATATCCGTGACATTGTTAAACGATTTGCAAGGTTCATAGGATTAGATCCCCCACTAAGTCATACTCTAAAGTATCTGAAATTTTCACCCGGGCAAATTCACCTATTTTTAGTGCACTTTTAGTATTTATAAATACCACGCCATCTACTTCCGGAGCGTCGCCATGGCTGCGTCCGATATATGCGCCATCTTGTTTTTCTTCAACTAAAACAGGAATTATGTTTCCAATAAATTTAGAATTAAATTCCGCAGCTATCCTTTGTTGTGTCGACATAACTATACCAAACCTCTCCTCTTTTATTTTTTTACTCAACTGACCTTTAAAATTATACGCAGGGGTATCTTCTTCACGGGAATAGATAAAAACTCCTAATCTCTCAAACTTTACTTCTTTTATAAATTCAAGAAGCTCATGGAACTCTTTCTCTGTTTCTGACGGAAAACCTACGATGAGCGAAGTCCGCAGATAAACTCCGGAAATAGTTTTTCTGATCTTCTTAATCAAAGAAATAATTTCGTCTTTAGTTGCCCTGCGATTCATAAGCTTTAGAATACGGTTATTGATATGCTGTATAGGCAAATCAATATATTTACATACCTGCTTTTGCGTTGCAATCAAATCAAGCAATTCGCCTGTGATTCGCTGAGGGTTCAAATACAAAAGGCGAATCCATTCGATATCAGGCGCATTACTGATTATTTTTTTTAGAATACCTGCTAACTGGCTACTGCCACAAGTATCCATCCCAAAACCGGTAATATCCTGACCGATAATATTAAGCTCCGAGATCTTTTCTTGATTAAAATGCCTGACTTTTTGGATTATCGCTTTAACATCAAGGCTATCAAGCTTGCCTTTAATCTTGGGAATTATACAATAACTACAATTATTTACGCATCCTTCGCATATTTTTAAGTAAACGTAATGTTTGGGGGTCAGGGCAAATCTTTTTGATTCATGATTTAATCCCAGCGTCCCCACAAAAGCATCCACCTCAGGAAGCTGCTTTTTCAAATCCTTATAACGCTGACTCAGGCACCCATAAACAATTATTTTTTTAAGCCTTCCCTGTTTTTTTAATTCTATTAAATCCAGGATAGCATCGATAGATTCGCGCTTTGCCTCTTCTATAAAAGCACAGGTATTTACTATTGCAACCTCTGCATCTTCTATATTATCAACAATAGAATAACCCTTAAAGTTAAGGCGGCCTCCTAAAACTTCACTATCCACCAAATTCCTTGGGCATCCTAAAGTTAATATCCCTAATTTTTGTTTCATCTGGAAATTTTTAGGCCTTCTTTATTAATAATAATATTCTTTAAGGGCTTTCCTCGGCGGCCAAGATTATCAAAACGCTGGCCATTAACTTGCAACTCTACTGCTCCGGCATCACCCAGAGATAATTCAACTTTTTCGCGAGCATGCCAGCTTTCACTCCTTCCGCGCGCAAGTACTCCATGAAAAATAACCTTACCATCAACCTTAGCAGTTATCCAAGATTTACTGCGGGCAAATATACCTAAAGTAAAACCTTCTGTCAGATCTTTTTGAGCGCTTGTTTGCTTAGCCTTGTTTTGTTTTACAGCAATATTTGGCGTAGAAACAGGCGCAGGGATCCTGGCCCTTTCTAAGCGGCCCGGCGGATGAGAAGAAATTAACTTGGTTAGTTTAATTCCTAAAAATATAACCACTACCGCTAAAGACGCAAAAATAATTATCTTTTTAAAATTGGCCGAAGGCGAAAGCGAAACTAATTTTACGGAAGCATCCTTAATAAAAGACGGCTTTTTTTCAATCCGCTCACCTATAAGCCTACCAACAGTAGCATTTAATACCGGTGGTTTTTGCGCTTGAATGCTTAAACCAATGTACTCTTTTGGGTCAAGCCCAAGAGAAGTGCAATAGATTTTAATAAACCCTTTTAGATAAATCGGGCTTAAATCCGAGATGCTATCGCCTTCAATTGCGCGTAAAACATTAAGATGGATTTTTGTCTTTTTTTGAATGTCCTCTAAGCTTATTCCTCTTTCCTGACGCAGCTTCTTTAGCCTAGATCCTGCTGTTTCAATATTCACGGCTTTTCTATCCTCCTTACCCGCCAGGATACGCCCGCTTAATACCTATTGGCGTCGAACTATGATGGAGTGTCGCCGCCAGTTAAATCCTTAAGCCAAGCCTGACGGTCAACTAAAATCTTACGCGGTTTACTACCTTCAAACTGTCCGACTAAACCTTCGGCCTCCATAGTATCGATAATACGCGCAGCACGGGTATAACCTAACCGCATACGCCTCTGCAGTATAGAAACCGAGGCCTGATTACTCTCCATAATTACACGCACTGCTTCATCATAAAATTCATCTTTCTCGCCTTTAGTTAAACTATTTTTTTGCTGTTCTTTAAGGATTTGATCATCATAAACAGGTTCGCCTTGGGCTTTAATAAACTCTACTACCCTTTCAATCTCAGAATCTTTAACCAAAGCTCCTTGAATACGGATTAAATCTTCTTTACCGGGCTGCAAAAATAACATATCTCCTTTACCTAACAAAGTCTCTGC
>CAZQGT010000107.1:0-2978 GCA_964593005.1 uncultured Planctomycetales bacterium | reverse complement strand
GGTAAATAAAGTTATCAACATCGTCTTTGTTAGTATCGACAAACATTATCTGTAAAGCTAATTTTCCCTGAAAGTCCTTTTTAAATTTCTCTATCCCTTTTAAAATACCGCTAAATTCTA
This sequence comes from uncultured Planctomycetales bacterium, assembly GCA_964593005.1. Taxonomy (GTDB): domain Bacteria; phylum Omnitrophota; class Gorgyraeia; order Gygaellales; family Profunditerraquicolaceae; genus UBA6249. Next base: position 2,858 of record CAZQGT010000107.1, on the reverse strand, counting down.
TATTTGAGCCAGGCCTATTAACTTCCTGTAAAGATTCCAGCGAACAAGCGTCTAACTTGGCAACAATAAAATCTGCCAAAATAAGCTCTTTTCTTACTTCATCCATTTCCATTAAAGTAGCGTTGGTTAAAACCGCTATTGGCTCTTTACGAATCGATTTTATTGCTTTTATAGCCTCGCCTAAATTAGCTGCCAGAGTAGGCTCTCCTCTGCCGGAAAAAGTGATATAATCTAAACTAACATTAGGCAGCTCTTCTAATTCTCCGATAACTTTTTCAACCGGAACATAAATTTTGCGTTCAACTGTATATTTTATAATTGGGCCAAGCTGGCAATAAATGCAATCAAAATTACAGATTTTATTTTCCTGCGAAAGCAAATCTATGCCTAAGGAACTCCCTAATCTCCAAGATGGTACCGGGCCGTAAATATATTTAAACGCGGGTTTCATTATTTATCACCAATAAATTCTTTTATCTTGTCCACTATGCCCATAAAGGCTTCTGCAGATTTTGATTTCTCCTGAAAAGAAACAAAAGGAGTGCCCTTATCGCCAAACTCAACAAATTCCGGTTGAAACGGCACTCTTCCTAAGAATGGGACTTTTAATTCTTCAGCAGCTTTTTCTCCGCCACCTTTTTTAAAAATGTTTGTTTCGATATGGCAATGAGGGCAAATAAACCCGCTCATATTTTCAATTATCCCGGCAACAGGGATTTTTAATTCTTTAGCAAACTGAGCGCTTTTACGCGCATCTAAAACCGCTACATCCTGGGGAGTAGTGACAATAATCGCACCACTGGCGCCGGGTATCAGCTGGCAAACGCTCAGCGGTTCATCGCCTGTACCGGGAGGAGAATCTATGATAAGATAATCGAGCTCTCCCCAATTTACATCGGCCAAAAATTGCATGATAATCTTCGCCTTCATCGGCCCGCGCCAAATCATCGGCTGGTCAGGATCATAACCCAACAACGCAATACTGACCGCCTGAAGATTTTCATTTACTTCAACCGGCTCTATGCCAAATTCATGAGAAAAAATCGCTTGTTTTTCTATTCCGAGCATCTTTGCAATATTGGGCCCATGAAGATCAACATCTAAAATACCTGTTTTCTTTCCGGCAATAGAAAGCGCGCAAGCAAGATTAACCGCTACTGTTGTTTTTCCCACTCCACCTTTGCCGCTCATAACAATTAAGGTATGCTTAATCTTTGCCATCTTTTCCTTAAGGCGCTTTTCCTGCTCCATTAAACCTTGCTCATTCATTTGATGTACTCCTCACTTTTTAAGCAAATAATCCGCTATCGCACGGTAAAGCGTGCTGACTGAGAGTATCGAACAGTGCAGATGGTCTTCGGGCAGTCCTTTTAGCTCCGCAATTACTTCTCCCGCGGAAATCGAAAGGGCCTCTTTTACAGTTTTACCTTCCGCCAGCTTAGCCGCCATAGCCGCGCATGCCCGTGTAGCATGACAGCCATCAGTATAATATTTAATCTCGATGATTCTCTTATCTTCTATCACCAAATAAAATTCCATAGAATCCCCGCAGGGCCCTTTTAAATATGACGAGCTCGTCGGCCCATTCATCCTGCCGAAAAACTTCGAATCATTTAAAAGTTCAATGACATCTTGAGGATAACCAAGGACTTCTTCTTTATTGCCATTATTTTCCATATACGCTCCTTAACGCAGCGTGTTCCTGGCGCTAATTTCTTCTGCGTAGTCAGAAACAAAATCAACTCTGCATTTTAAATTTGTAGTTTTTCCCAGATTTTCCGAATCTCATCCTTAACAGGCGTATCTTTATATTCAATTATAGTTTTGCCCTCTACCATGGCTTCTACCACAGTTTTATCAAACCTGACTTTGCCAATTAATAAAATCCCGTTCTTTGCACAATGTTTTTCTATTTTCTTTGACATATCAGGGTTTAAATCATATTTATTAATTACTAACCGCGATGGGACATTAAAATGTTTCGTTACCTCTATAACCCTCAACGCATCATGCAAACCGGATAACGTAGGCTCAGTTACCACTACCGCACAATCTATGCCTGAAAGAGATGCAATCACTGGACAGCCTATACCAGGAGCGCCATCAATAATTACCCAATCGTAATTTCCTTTTTCAGCCAGTTCTTTTGCCTGCTTTCTTACCAAAGAAACAAGCTTGCCTGAATTCTCTTCAGCAATCCCGAGTTTGGCATGCACCATAGGGCCAAATCGCGTTTCGGAAATATACCATTCTCCCGCAAGATTTTCTTCCATCTTTATAGCGCCAACCGGACAAATGTGGCTGCAAAAACCACAGCCTTCGCAGGAAATATGATCGATCACAAAGTCATCGCTTATAGCGTTAAATCTACAAGCTACGATACATTTTCCGCATTGCTGGCAGATTTTTTTATCAATTGACGCGCTTAAACCACTCCTAAAATCATGGCGTTCTTTAGTCTTTGGCTGTAATAATAAATGTAAATCCGCGGCATCCACATCACAATCAGCCATAACTTTATTTTTTGCTAAGGAGGCAAACGCTCCAGTAATTACAGTTTTACCTGTGCCGCCTTTCCCGCTGATAATTACAATTTGTTTCATATAATCTTACCCTTTGTTATATCTTCCCATACACATCCTGAGCGGCTAAAATAATCGGATACATCGTAGGCGCGCTGGTTAAATAAGGATGCGTGGCTACCTGCAAAGTCTCCAGCTCAGTTGCCGACATACGCTTCTGGATAGCAATACCAATTATATTGATCATTTGCGCGCAAGACATACCGCAGCTGACCTGGCCCCCTAAAATAATACCGGATTGTTTAGAGAAAATCAGTTTAATTTTACCCTTGTGTG
>CAZQGT010000106.1:0-3094 GCA_964593005.1 uncultured Planctomycetales bacterium | reverse complement strand
AGAGCGCAACCTTGCCAAGGTTGATGTCGCGGGTTCGAATCCCGTCTCCCGCTTTTATTTACTTTGTATTTATTAGTTGAAAGGAGAAACAGATGCAGATAATGGAATTTCTTTCCAAGAAGGCCATCCTCACCGATATAAAATCTACCCGTAAAGAAGACGTAATCAAAGAAATGGTAGATCTTTTGATTGAAGCCGGAGACGTTGAAAAACGCAACCGCAATAAACTTATTGAGGCCCTTATGTCGAGGGAGTCTCTGGGCTCAACCGCAATCGGCCAGGGCATAGCCATCCCGCATGCTAAATGCGACTGTGTAGATAAGCTCGTCGCGGCCTTTGGGCTTTCTAAAAAAGGCGTAGATTTTGATTCTCTGGACGGAGAATTAGCTTATATTTTCTTTCTGCTTGTTGCCCCGCAGGATTCCGCCGGACCGCACCTTAAGGCATTGGCTAGGATATCGCGCCTGTTGAAAGATAAATATTTCCGCGATACCCTGCGCACCTGCATGGACGAAAAGTCTGTAATTAAGATTATCACTCAGGAAGACGAGAAGAAAATCTAGTCAATTTTGTTTTTATTTTTTATAAAATCCCTGTTGGGAAAAACGCGGGGGTATCCTGTAGGTTAATCATATAATTAACAGATTATTTGTCTAAAATGAAAGCAGCCTCTAGTGTTATCTTAAAATGGTTTTATCCCGGTATAGGCATCAAGCGTTGGGTGGGCCTGAGCGCTTTCGGAGTGGTGCTTTTAATCGTCGGGACAGCCAACCTTAAGAACGGTCAGTTTTGGCTGATTCAGCTTTTAGATGCCCTGGTGGTAATCTCCGGTATCATTATCCTGATTCTGGGCATAAAACGGATGATGCGTTCTTTTATCGCGGTATTTGCCCCGGCATCCAGAGGCACGGAACTGGTTGATCTTTTGTATCAAAAAAAACATTTAAGCCGCGGTCCGCGCATAGTTGCCGTAGGAGGCGGAACAGGCTTATCCGTTCTTTTAAGCGGGCTAAAAAGCTATTCTTCAAATATCTCGGCTATAGTTACGGTGGCTGATGATGGAGGTTCAAGCGGAAGGCTTAGGCAGCAGTTTGATGTATTGCCTCCCGGGGATATCCGTAACTGCCTGGTAGCTTTAGCTGATGCCCCGGCATTAATGCGTGATTTATTTCAATTTCGTTTTGATAAAAATTCCGAATTTTCCGGGCATTCATTTGGAAATCTTTTTCTTACTGTAATGACCCGTTTAACCGGCGACTTTGAGAAGGCGATTAAAGAAACCAGCAAAGTTTTAGCTTTAAGGGGTCAGGTTATCCCTTCCACATTGGGAGATGTAACCCTTGTGGCGCATTATAAAGACGGCTCAGTGGTTTCCGGAGAAGAGCAGATTCCCAAGGCGAGGAAAAGAATCAGCAAGGTTACTCTTACTCCTGAGCAGCCGATGGCTACTCCGGATGCGATAAAAGCGATTAAAGAGGCGCAGATTATTGTTTTAGGCCCAGGTTCTTTATATACAAGCATTATCCCCAACCTTTTAATTAAGGAGATTTCCCAGGAGATCGCGGAATCCGACGCAATCAAGGTTTATGTCTGTAATGTAATGACCCAGCCTGGGGAAACAGACGGCTATGCTGTCAGTGATCATATTAAGGCGCTCACCGGCCATAGCTCCGAGCGTATTCTTGACTATTGCGTTGTGAATAACGGGGAAGTGCCTGAGCAGGTCCTCAAGCGTTATTCTGAAGAGAACTCGCTTCTCGTAGCCAATGATCGGAAAAATATTGAAGGCCTGGGTTATCGGGTAGTAGAGGAAGATTTTATTATGATTCAGGATGGGGTGATCCGCCACGACGCGGAGAAATTAGCCAAGATTGTTTTAAGTTTTATTGAAGAGATATAAAAATGCCTTTAATTAAAAAAGAATTTACAGTCAGGAATGGGCAGGGCTTGCATGCTAGGCCTGCCGCTTTATTTGTGCAGATAGCCAATAAATTTGACTCGCGTATAACCGTGCGGCATGACGATGAAGAGGTTAACGGCAAATCTATTATGGGCATTCTTATGCTTGGCGCGGAAAAAGGAAGTTTAATTATTGTTGAAGCCGACGGCAGCGATGCGCAGGAGGCTTTGGCGGAATTGGAAAAGCTTATCAACAGCGAGGATGACCTATGATCCAGCTAAAAGGTATCGGCGCAGCAGGCGGGATAAGTATCGGCGCAGCTTATAAGCTGGGCAAGGAGGAATTTGTTGTCTTGCCTGAGCCTATTTCCTGGGAAGATATCCCTCTGCAGATTCAGCTCTTTGAAGAAGCCCTGATTAAGACCCGCCGCGAGATTATAGAATTGCAGAAAAAGATCAGCTCTGACATGGGGCAGGACGAGGCTCAGATTTTTGACGCCCACCTTTTGGTTTTAGAAGACCGTATGCTTATTGAAGAGGTGATTTCCCGGCTTAAAAAAGAGCAGTTGAATGTTGCCTATATATTTTCAGAAGTGCTGAAGAAATATATCAGCGTATTCTTGAAAATTGAAGATGAATACCTCAAAGAGCGCATTGCCGATATTAATGACGTCGGGAAGAGGATATTAAGGAATCTTCTGGGTAAAGAAAAAAGGGGTTTGGAAGACCTCAAGGAAAAGGCGATTATTGTCTCGCATGACCTTTCTCCTTCGGATACCGCGGCAATGCATACCAGGAATGTTGCCGCCTTTGTTACCGATATGGGAGGCAAGACTTCGCATACCGCGATCATGGCTAAATCCCTGGAGATTCCCGCTGTAGTCGGGTTGGAGGGGATTACATCCAGGGTTAATCCGGGTGATATTCTTATTGTTGATGGAAACACCGGCGTAGTGATTATCAATCCCGATGAAGAAACTCTTAAGAATTATAAACTGGAACTGATAAAGTTAAAGAATATAGCCGAAAGGTTTTTGTCGGTTAAAGAACTTCCCGCGGTTACAGTTGACGGGCGGGCGATTTCGATTAATGCCAACATTGAATTTCCTGATGAGGTTTCATCAGTAAAACTGCATGGTAGCGAAGGGATCGGGCTTTACCGCACGGAGTTTTTTTATATGAACCGCAAAGATTC
>CAZQGT010000105.1:0-3232 GCA_964593005.1 uncultured Planctomycetales bacterium | reverse complement strand
TTAGAAACAAGCCAAGCCATACGCTAATATTAGAGATATTTTGCTCAAGGGATATTGTGTAGCGTGCATTAGAAAATTTTCGCACGCAAACAATATCCCGAAGAACAAAATATCAAAAGATAATTACTGCTGAAGCTTGGCTGCCTCAACCAGGTTGCGCATTAAAATCGCGACAGTCAACGGCCCTACCCCTCCCGGCACAGGAGTGATATAACCGGCGCGATTTTTGGCCTTCTCAAACTCTACATCTCCGAATATCTTATCCTTAAAGCAATTTATACCCACATCCACGACAATTGTCCCTTCTTTAATCCACTCGCCTTTAATTAAACCGGCTTTGCCCGCGGCTGAAACAAGCACTTCTGCCTGACGCACATGTTTCTCCAGATTCCCGGCATCCCGCGAGCCAATCTTATGGCAAATATTAACCGTGGCTATTTTTTCCAGTAAAAGCATCGCAATCGGCTTGCCGACGGCTTCGCTCCAGCCGACAACTACCGCTTCTTTTTCATAGAGGTCTACGCCGGTAGAATCTAATAATTCCATTACCGCCCCGGCCGTGCAGGGAATAATACGCGTCTTGCCGAGCAAGAGCTTACCGATATTAAATGGGTGTATGCCTTCAACATCTTTATCCGGAGAAATATGCCGGATAATCTTTTTACAATCCAGCTGGGCCGGCAAAGGCATCAGGATAATTATCCCGTTAACTGACTTATCTGAATTCAACTTTTCGATAAATGCGATTAACTCATCCTCGGAAGTATCCGCTTTCAATTTGTGGAATTGATAATCTATGCCCAGATTCCCGGCGATTTTCTTCTGTGATTCAACATAAGTCTCGGATGCCGGATTCTCCCCGACCATAATACTGGAGAGCACCGGAGTAAAACCTAAAGTATGCACTTTCCGCCTTATCTCTTCCTGGATCTTTAAGGCGATAGGTTTACCCTCTAATAACTTTGCCAACGCCGGCCTCCGTATCTTTACGAATCTTCTGTATAATTTTGATTTTCTGGCTCAACTCTTTTTTAATCCCCTGCGCCAATTTCTTCTGTCCCAGGCTCTTTAAATTAATCTCCACGTTAAAGCAGGCGGAGACAAAAGCCGATTCAAAGAATACCGCGGCTATCGCCACATCGGTTATTAAATTAGGGTTCCCTTTTTTAACTAACGGCGGGCATAATTTCGCGGCCTCAGAACAGAGCCTCGCCAGCATAAGAGGCACATCCAAAGCCTTGCGCATATCTTTGCTTTGATAGGCAACTACGTCTAAATCCACCAGCTCCAGGAAATCATTTCTTAATTTCTCGGATTTAGCTAATATTTGTTTTAACTCCGGTTCAAAGGCCTTATGCTTGGGTTTACCCAAAGTAAAATTAACCATCATGCTGATTAAACTTGCGCCCATCGCCGCGTTCAAAGCCGCGGCAGAGCCCCCTCCGGGAGCGGCAAGCTTAGCGGAAAGGTCATCCAGGTATTTAATTAAACTCTGATTTTTATATTCCATAGTTTTAAATGGTAAAAGTGGAACTTAATTCAAACGCGTCTGTAATTAAATCTATTTCCACACGCCTCATCTGATCTAAAACCGATACGACATCAAAACGGGCCGGACGATCCAGCGCGTTATTCTCTTTTAAATAACAGATAGCCGCCTTAGAGATCTGCCTTTGTTTTACGGGGCAAACCGCTTCTGCCGGTTCGCCAAATGAATTTGAATGCCGGGACTTTACTTCAACAAAACAGATAACCCCATTATCCTCTGCGATTATATCTATTTCAGCAAACCTGGTTTTATAATTACGCTTGATAACCTTATAACCGCGGCCTTCTAAGAATTTTACCGCTGCGCTTTCAGATTGTTTGCCGAATTCTATATTTTTTCCAGGCACTTTAAAAAAGTTTTCCGGTGGATTGCCGAAGGGCCTATTCTTCTTAAAATATTCCGGTGTCCGGCTGTAGGATAGCCCTTGTGTTTATCAAAACCATACTCAGGGTAAAGTTTATGGTATTTTTCCATAAGCGCGTCTCTGCTCACCTTAGCCAATATGGAAGAGGCGGCAATGCTTAAGGACTTCGCATCCCCCCTGACTATACTCTTATAAGGAAGGCTCAAGCTCATCCGCATATTGCCGTCAATAATTATGAATGCGCGTTTCAGCTCCGCGGGGCTTAATTGGCTGGTTAATCCAAAGACCGCTTTTTGCATAGCTAAAATAGTAGCCTGCAGGATATTTATCCGGTCAATCCGGCGATGGCTTACCGAAGCAACCGCGTATAAAGATTTTTTCTTAATTTCAAAGAACGCCTTTTTTCTTCTTTCCGGGCTTAATTTCTTTGAATCGTCAACGCGGTTAAAAAACTCGTAATCCTTTAATAATACCGCGGCAGCTACTACCGGGCCGGCTAACGGCCCCCTGCCTGCCTCGTCTACCCCTATAACTAAATCAAACCCGAGTTTTTTTAGTTTTCGTTCGTATCGCAGCACTAATTCGCTTTTGCTTCTTTGCTCTCTATCTTCGTGGCGTGCTTGCCGATCTTGTTTCTTAAGTAATAAAGCTTGGAGCGCTTAACTTTTCCTGAACGAAGAATATCAATGCGCTCAATACTCGGTGAATACAGCGGGAATACGCGTTCAATCCCCTCACCAAACGAGACTTTTCTTACCGTGAAATTAAGCTTGATCCCGGAGTTGCTTTTTGCGATTACCACGCCCTCAAACGGGTGCAGGCGGAATTTACCGTCGGCTTCGGGTATCCTGGTAAAAACTTTCACCGTGTCCCCGACGTTAAACTTCGGCATCTCTTTCTTCGTGAAACCTGCTTCAATTGTCTTGATGTCCATTGTTACTGCCTCCTTTAAATGAGCGCTTGACTTACGAATACGCCAGTATGAGTAAGTCAATGCGCGAATTTGAGCACCTTATGCTCTTGTTTAGCGAAATCCTGAGCCTACGAGAAAATTCCCTGGAATTTTCGAGTGATTAGGCGAAGGATCTTTGTTTATCTCCGATATTATTAACTCTGTACTCTTCCCTATTTCTTAAATAAATCCGGCCTTCTCTGCTTTGTCCGCTTTAACGCCTCAGACTTGCGCCAGGCGCTGATCTTATCATGGGCTCCGGAAACCAAAACTTCCGGGACCAGCCACTTTCTGAATTTAGCCGGCCGGCTGTATTGCGGATATTCTAATAGATTACCTTCGAATGACTCAAAATTCAAGGAATTTT
>CAZQGT010000104.1:0-3422 GCA_964593005.1 uncultured Planctomycetales bacterium | reverse complement strand
AACAGAGCAAAAAAGAAAGGGGACTTAAATATGGCAAAATTAATTAAGGGTTTAGCGGATAGCATTAAGAAGTTTTTTAGCGGCATCTTCAAGAAAAAGGCGAAACCGCCGGAACAGAAATAGTTGACCCGTTGGGGTTTATATCGGCTAAATTTATGGCGGAGTTTGTCACTAAGACGATGTTAATATTTCACAGTGTGGAATACATCGCCAATCAAACTGACGCAGAGGGTGTATCCATACACCGGCAGAACCGGTAATGGCAGCCTTCCCTCCGCCACTATTTTATAAAAAAACACCACGATTGTTCATTTAATTTAGACACGAGTGGAATATTATGGAAAAGCAAGGAAAATATATTTACGGCATTATAGCATCTAATTCTGAAAATTCCTTTGACCGTTGCTGGATTATGGCTAATGAAAGGATTTGCGTTATTGCTTATCGGGATATCGCGGCAATTATTAGCGATTCAGAAGTAGTTGATTATACTCATCTGCGCAAAGATATTTTGGCTAAACAATTAGTTAAACATCAGATGATAATTGAAGGCATAATGCCGCAATATGCAATTATCCCTATGAGATTAGGAACATTTGCGATAGATGAGGCAGAGGTTAAAGATATTTTAAGTAAAGGCTACGGCCTTATAAAAGAGATAATTCCAAAGATAAGCGATAAAATAGAAATTGATCTAGTGGCTACTTGGAGTGATTTTACCGCCACTATTAAGGATGCAGGAGAGGTAAAGGAGATTAAAGAATTTAAAGAAGAACTTCTTAGAAGCTCTAAAGGTATTACTGTTGATGATCAGATGAAAATAGGGTTTATGCTTAAGAAGGCATTGGACGAAAAAAGAGAGAAATACGCCCTTAAGATACAAGATGCCTTAAAGACGGTTGGTATAAACTATAAACAGCATGAACTTATGGATGATAAAATGGTGGCAAATATTGCCCTTTTAGTAGATAAAAACAGAGAAAAAGAATTTTATGCGAAGGTTGAAGAACTGAATATTGAATTTAAGGAATTACTAAATTTTAGATGCGTTGGCCCTCTTCCAGCCTATAGTTTTTTTACTATCGAGATAAAAAAGATGCAGTTTAACGACGTAAATTTGGCAAGGAAAAGGCTGGGAATTTTAGAAGATCGCAGCTCTAAAGACGATATTAAGAAAGCGTTTCATAGACAAGTATTCATTTCTCATCCTGATAAGAACCCAGATAAACCAGGGATAGAAAAGGAATATGATGAAATAATGAGGTCTTATAATATACTTCTTGATTATGCTCGAGCTTGCGAACAGGTTGGAGAGGTATGCCTTATATTTAATGAGGATGAATTTAGGAAGAACGCAGTATTAGTTAAGGTGAGAGAATAACGTGGAAAAAGAAGGAAAATATATCTATTGCGTTATCGGCGCCAAACAGGAAAGAAATTTTGGGCCTATTGGGATAGGCGGCAAGAGCGATGAGGTATTAACTATTAGTTACGATGATTTAAGCATGGTGGTAAGTAACTGTCAGATGGGTAAGTTGGAAGTTAGCCGGCAGAATTTGTTAGTTCACGAAAAGGTAATCGAAGAAGTGATGAAAGAATTTGATAGCGTGCTTCCTGTGAGGTTTGGCACGATTGCATCAGGCGCCGATGAGATAAGGAATCTTCTTGATAGAAGATGCAGCGAATTCAAAATTGCATTAAGAGATATGGATCATAAAATAGAATTGGGTGTCAAGGGGATATGGAAAAATATGGAGGTAGTTTTTAAAGAGATTGTAGAAGAAAATCAAGATATTAAGAAGTTAAAAGTTAAGCTTCAAAACGATAAGAGCAAAAAGAACATCCAGGCAAAAATGGAAATAGGTAAGATGGTTGCGCGGGCAATGGAAAAGAAAAAAGAGAAAGAGGCGGCAATAATTGTAGACGCCTTGAGAAGAACAGCCGTTAATTATAAGCTTAACAAAAACATAGGTGATGATATGTTCATCAATGCAGCCTTTTTGGTAGATAAAGGCAGGGAAAAAGAATTCGATAATATTATGGATGACTTAAGCGAGGAATACAAAAACAGGGTTAAATTTATGTATGTAGGGCCTTTACCCGTATATAATTTTATCAATATTGTCATCTATCCTGAAGAATGGGAGAGAAATAATTAATGCTATCAGAAACAGAAGCCCAAAATTTAAGAGAAACAATTCCTGGCGAGGGTAAATATATTTATTGTATTATAGCGATAGATAATTGCGAGTTCTTAAACTTTGGCCCGCTAGGAATTGGAGGAAGAGGCGATGAGCTATATACAATTTCCTATAAGACAATCGCCGCGGTAGTAAGTAATTCACCAATTAAGAAATACTCTGTTGCTAGAGAGTACCTCATCCCACATGAACGCGCTATTGAAGAAGTGATGAAGGCTTATACAGTCTTGCCGGTAAGGTTTGCCACTATCGCCGAAGATGAAAAAAAGGTAAAAACGATATTAGAAAAAGACTACGACAAGATTTTAGATTTATTGGAAAAAATGAAAGGTAAAATTGAGCTGGGGCTGAAAGCAATATTTAAAGAAGATATTTATAATTATATCCTTAAGGAATACGAAGAGATAAGGACATTAAAAGAAAAGCTCGTAACACTGCCTCTTGAAAAGAGTTATTATCAACGTATGGAAATAGGAAAGATGGTGGAAACTGCTTTAGAAAAGGAAAAAGCGAATCTTAAAGAGGATATTTTAAACAATCTATCACCCTTGGCATTAGAAACCAAGGCTAATAATACCTATGGCGAAAGAATGATTATTAATGTTGCTTTTTTGGTGGAAAAGAATAGAGAAGGAGAGTTTGATCAAAAAATTCAAGAACTAGGCGCAAAATATGAGGATAAAGTTAAATTTAAATATGTAGGCACGCTGCCGCCGTTTAATTTTGTTAATCTGGTAATTGACGCAGGTAAATACTAAAATGCTTTTGATTGATGATATATTGCTTTCGCCGATAAAACTTGTAATTTGGTTAGGCAAGAAGATTGACGATGTAGCAGAAAAAGAGTTTTCTGACGAAGGGCTGATAAAAGAAAAACTTATGCAATTACAACTTCGCTTTGAAATGGATGAAATAAACGAAGAGGAATGTAATCGGCAGGAAAAGGAACTTTTGGAGAGATTGGAAGCTATTAGGAAGGCGAAAGAGGGGGTATGAATATGGCTAATATAGAGCAAGTCGGGAAAGCAGTAAGCGAATTCTTAAAACAGACACTTAATGTGAAAGATGTAAAGGTTGTTAAGGTGACCAAGGTTGATGAAGGATGGGAGACTGAGGCAGAAGTTTATGAAGAAAGTTCTTTTATAAAGGCCCTGGGCCTCCAAACGAGAGTGCAGGATAGGAATTTCTATGAGGTTAAATTGAATGACAGGTTAGAAGTTG
>CAZQGT010000103.1:0-3428 GCA_964593005.1 uncultured Planctomycetales bacterium | reverse complement strand
ATGATGAAGCTCAAAAATGGGCTAAGGAGCTAGAGCAGAATAACCGCCAGCGCCAAAAAGTAGAGGCCAGGATTCTAGAAGAAGCGGAAGAAATGATTAACCAGCAGGTAAATTTTAAAGAGCAAAAGGTGATTGTAATTGCTAAAGATGATTGGCATCAGGGCGTCCTGGGGATTGTTGCCTCAAAAATCGCGGATAGGTTTTACCGGCCGGCGATAGTTATTTCGCTGAAAGAGGATCTATGCAAAGGATCCGCGCGTTCAATTAAAAACTTTCATCTTTTTGACGCGTTGGTTGATTGTAAAGAGCTCTTGAATAGTTTTGGCGGCCATGCCCATGCCGCAGGGTTGTTAATTACTAAAGATAATATTGACGAGTTCAGGAAGAGCATTAATAAACTGGCACATGACCGCTTGAATTTAGAGGATTTGCTTCCCAGTATAGATATTGACGCGGAGCTTGTTTTAGGAGATTTGAATGAGGCTATGGTAAGAGAAATGGAGATTTTGGAACCGTTTGGTATGGGGAATCCGGAACCTTTATTTTATTCCCGCGGATTGAAACTGAAAGGCCAGGTTCAGAGTTTAAGCAGGGAGACGCTGAAATTCTGGGCAACTGACGGTAAAACTACTTGTCAGGTTATTGGTTTTGGTATGGCCGGCCTGCTGAATAGCCTTATGCAGGCAGAGACATTTGACCTGGTGTATACCCCGAAGATAGACAGCTGGCGGCAGGATGAATCTTTGATCCTGCAGGCTAAAGATATATTCTTTAAATAGAGGGTTTAACTCTGGGAACGGCTTTCTTGAAGTCGCCTTTTTTGATGCATTTGGCGCAGATAAAAACGCTCTGAGGCACACCTTTAATCAATATGCGCATTTTCTGAAGATTGGGAAGAAATTTGCGCTTTGACCAGCGGGCGATCTTGGAACCGGTTCCGCCTTTGGCTTTATACTGACCTTTTCTGGCTATTTGTTTTCCGTTAAGTGAGCCTTTTTTACAGATTACGCATTTTTTAAGCATTTTAGAACTCCTTTTTGAGTACCTTAATTTAAAATTTGGCGAAATCCTTACGAGTAAAACGAGTAAGGGAAGGTTTTTATTTAAGTTTATTAAGTATACTTGAAATAACGGGATTGTCAAGAGTAAATGCCGTTGTCAAGCTTCCCATAAAAAGGCTGGGGCCAAAGCATCCCAGCCTTTCTATTTGTATTTTCTGGGTTGACTTTTTTATAGCGTAGAGGTATCATTTACCTATATGTATAAAAGAGCAGTAATCGGCTTAAAATAGTAAATTTTAAGGCAACTCTCTGGACAGGGGGTTGTTTTTTTATTTAAAAGGCCGGAGAAGTTTACAGAGAGTTAACAAGAAGAGTGATATGAAAAGGCGGATTATTTTTTCAGTTATTATTCTTGTTGTTTCTTTTTACTCCGGGGTTTCGTTAGCCGCTAATCCGGATCAGCTGAAACAAAAGCCTGTGAATATTGATAATGGCCTGAAAAAGCAACAGGTTGACAGGGAGAAGGAGGGTTGGCGCAGGCAGTTGAAAGAAAGCCAGCGGGAACTTAACAATGCCCTTGACCGGTGGTCTACTCCGGGCAGGAATTGATTTTGCAGCAATCCGTTTATTTGTCCGGCCGGATATAAGATAGGGGAACAAAATGAAGAAATTAATGTTATGTGCCTTGCTTATTTTTGGAAGTATTACTACCATGCTTTATGCTGACGACGTGAATTCGCTTCCTATCGGAACGTATATCGGAGATGAAGGGCCTCAGATGTTCCCGGATGGCCGGCGTTTTGGCGAAGAATCTGATTTAGGTTTTAATAATTCGTTTGTTACGGATCAACCGCCGTTGGTTTTCAATAGGGATTACGGGGCCCAGTTTCAAGTTGCCCCTGATGGCTCTTATGTGCAAGGCAATCCATTATTAACCCCCGGAGGAAATTATGTCGGCGATGGGAGCCGGGGTGAATAATAGTCTGGAAACTTTGGCGATGATATCTTTTTGAGAAAATAAAATGGAGGTGGGCATGAAAATAAATAAAGGAATAGGGGTATTACTGCTGGTTTTTGCAGCGTATACAATTGTTGGTATGGCTTTAGGCAATGGCGTCTTCTGGAGAATCTATAATTACGTAACCCTGGTATTCTCGGTTTCAAGCGGGATTATCCTGTTAAAGCAGAAATAACTTATAGAGATACCTCTTGAGGTATTAATTATAAGTAGTATAATATAAACAATCTATAAGTGGTCCGGGATATGCGAATATGCCTGGAGGATTTTAGATGGTCGGGCCGCCATCTTGCATAGGATACAGGGTGGCGGTATTTGTTTGATTTAGGAGGTTGTTTTAAATGAAGAGAGTCCTTATTTTTATTTTACCGATACTAATTCTGGTCGGGCTTGGCTTTACTGTTTCCGGGATTATGCAGGCGCGCTTCACGGAAGAAAGGCTTATGGATGACTTGAAGAGAAAAGCCAGGTCTGTGGATGAGGGGCTGGAGCTGGCCGCCAGGTATATCCTTGTGAATAATGATTTAAAGCAAGCCAACCGTTTAGTGGATAGCTTCCAGAAGAGAGAAAGGCTGCAGGGTTGCGTTATCTATGATAAAGAAGGGCAGATATTAGCGATCACGGAGAGATTTTCGGATTTTAAAGAAAGGGACAGGCCCTACCTTAAGGAAATCCTGGTTTCAAAGAATCCCCGTGGGGCATTAGAGGTGTTTAAAGAGTATTCCGTATATAGCTATATTATACCTGTTTTAAATGATGATAATAGCGTGTTGGGGATGGTGGAGGTAATCTATGATACTTCATATATGTTTACAACCTTGGTTGAATTATGGAGAAAAATAAGCGTCAGCTCTATAGTGCTTATTTTACTGATAGTAATAGTTGCCCTGTTGATCCAGAGGCAGATTTTCATTATGCCTGTACGCAGGCTGACCCAGTGGTTTACCCATTTTCAAAGAGGGGAAACCGATAAATTACAGCCGTTTGAAGAAAAAGGGGAATTTGGTAAGCTGATCAGCGAGGTGGAGCAGGTTGCTTTAAGTATAAGAGTGGCTCGCCGGACCATGTCTGATGAAGCGCATGTGCGTTTGCAAAAAGAGGAGATTTGGACCGAAGCCAAGCTTAAAGATCTTATTCACGCAAAACTTGGGGACAATGCCTTATTTGTGGTTTCCAACAGGGAACCATATATGCATGTTTTAGATGATAACCTGACTAAGGCGGTTTGCATAAGGCCGGCAAGCGGGGTGGTTACTGCGATCCATCCTATACTTTCTGCCTGCGGTGGGACTTGGATTGCCCATGGCGGCGGTAATTTAGATAGGAAATTTGTTAACTCTAAAGATAAACTTGGTGTGCCCCCCGAAGATAACCGGTATATCCTTAAAAGAGTCTGGCTTAATAAAGAG
>CAZQGT010000102.1:0-3491 GCA_964593005.1 uncultured Planctomycetales bacterium | reverse complement strand
TTCCCGCAGGGACCCCGAGGCAATATTTGTTTATGTTCGTTAGTATGTTATAATAAGAAAATGAAAAGAAAACGCGTATTTGTGGCAATGAGCGGAGGGGTAGATTCTTCCGTAGCAGCCGCTCTTTTAAAAAAACAGGGTTATGAGGTAGTCGGCTTAACTATGTGTTTTTCCGCCGCAGGCGGACCCGCCTTCGGCGGGAACCCATTGGAAATAGAAACTAAGAAACCTTCCTGTTGCGGATTGAGCGGGATTGAAGATGCCCGCCGGGTAGCTCAGAAGCTTGATATACGGCATTATGTTATAAATCTAAGTAAATATTTTTCCAGCAAGGTAATTGATAATTTCTGCCGGGAATATATTTCCGGCAGGACCCCTAATCCCTGTATAAGGTGCAACCAGTTTATAAAATTCGGTATTTTATTCCAGAAAGCGGTTAATCTGGGGGGGCAATTCTTAGCTACCGGCCATTACGCCAGGATTGTAAAATCAGCTCAAGGGTATTTACTCAGGAAAGCAAAAGACCTCAAGAAAGATCAATCTTATTTTTTATACCGCCTAAGCCGTAATCAGCTTAAGCAAATAATTTTTCCCTTGGGTAATTATACTAAGTTGCAGGTAAGAAGTATGGCTGGTGATTTTAAGCTGAATGTGGCGGATAAACAGGATAGCCAGGAGATCTGCTTTCTTCCTGATGGAGAATATGGTGATTTAATCCGCTCCCGGGCGCCAGGCGGCATTAAGTCGGGTGAGCTGGTTGATAAAAATGGCAGCCTTGCCGGTCAACATAAAGGTATCCCTTTTTATACCATAGGCCAGCGCCAGGGGTTGGGTATTGCCAGGGGGTATCCTTTGTATGTAACGCAGATTAACTCCAGGAATAATCAAATTACCTTAGGCAGCCGTGATGACGCATGTAAAAATGAATTCCTGGTTAAAGAGGTACATTTTTTAAGCAAGCCTTTTAAAAAGAAGGTTGAGATTAATGTGAAGATACGCTATAATCATAAAGAATCTCCTGCTGTAGCTTATCCGGTTAAACATGGTTTGAGAATTTCTTTTAAACAGCCGCAGTTTGCCATAACCCCCGGACAATCCGCCGTCTTTTATCAAAAAGATATTGTTTTAGGCGGGGGGATAATTGAGAAAGTGTCAGGTTAAAATGATTAAGGAAGATAAGGAACTGATTAAGAAGATTAAAGAGTTAAAAAAGAAACGCAACGCTATAATCCTGGCGCATAACTATCAACTTCCTGAGGTGCAGGATCTCGCGGATTTCCGCGGGGATTCTTTGGAGCTTTCGCGGATAGCCGCCAAGACCGATGCTGAGGTGATTGTGTTTTGCGGAGTGTATTTTATGGCTGAAACCGCTTCTATACTCTCTCCCGATAAAAAGGTGATTATGCCGGATATTTCAGCCGGCTGTCCTATGGCTAATATGATGAATGCCGAAGATTTGAGAAAGCTTAAAGCCGCCCACCCCCAGGCAGTAGCTGTGGGGTATGTGAATACGTCGGCTGAAGTTAAGGCAGAACTGGATTATTGTTGCACCTCTACTAATGCTGCGGCTGTAGTTAATGCGCTTAAGGATAAAAAAGAGGTTATATTTGTCCCAGATAAATACCTGGCTGATTATGTATCTAAGAAAACAGGAAGGAAACTGATTAGCTGGCATGGTTTTTGCCCCACGCATGTAAAAATACTCCCGGAAGACCTGAAGAAAGAGAAGAAATTCCATCCTAAGGCGAAAGTCATGGTGCATCCTGAGTGCCTGTCCAGTGTAGTTGCCCTGGCTGATGTTGTGCTTTCTACCAGCCAGATGGGTAAGTATGCCAAGGAGAACCCGGCTAAAGAATTCATTGTGGGTACAGAATCCGGGCTGGTTTATCGTTTGAAGCAGGATAACCCGGGTAAAGAATTTTATCCTGCCAGTGAACGCGCGGTATGCCCGAATATGAAACGGACTACCCAGGAAAAAGTCCTTTGGGCCCTTGAGGAACTTAAGGATGAGGTCAGGGTTTCCGATGAGATAAGGGAAAAAGCCCGCCTGGCTATAGAGCGCATGCTGGCTATTGTTTAAATGAATATCCCGATCGTCTATGAGGATGATTGGTTATTAATTGTTGATAAGCCTGCCGGATTATTAAGTGTCGCGACTCCCAGGAAAGAATCCCGCACTTTGACAAGTATTTTAAATCAGGATGCCCTGGAAAAAGGGGCAAAATACAGCCTGCATCCTTGCCATCGCCTGGACCGGGAAACAAGCGGGCTTATTATCTATGCCAAAGGTAAAAGCGTTGAAAAGAAAATGGCCGATGCCTTTCGTGACAGGCGGGTAGCAAAAAAATATATTGCCTTTGTGCACGGTAAATTAGCTCATCCTGAAGGCAAGATTGATTTTGCGATTGAGGGAAAAAGCGCGCTTACAAAATATAAATTGCTCCAGGAGAAAAGTAATTATAGCGTAGTGGAGGTTTCTCCGGTAACCGGCAGGACTAACCAGATCCGTATTCATTTTAAGGGCATACAGCATCCTCTGGTAGGAGAAGATAAATTTGTTTTCCGTAAAGATTTTGCCTTGCGTTTTAAACGGGTTTGTTTAGAGGCTAAGGAGCTGCATTTTAAACATCCGTTAACCGGTAAAGATTTGAAAATTAGCATTGAATTAGCGCAGGACCTTCAGGATTTTTTATCCGCCCATGATTAGGTATATATTCTTAGGCATAGTACAGGGATTGACTGAGTTCTTGCCGGTAAGTTCTTCCGGGCATCTAGTTATTCTGCAGAAACTCCTGGGTATTCAGTCAAACCAGATAGCCATATCTGTTATCCTGCACCTCGGCACGTTGCTGGCGGTAATTATCTTCTTCCGTAAAGATATTTTAGATTTGTTTAAAAAGCCAAGGCTTCTCGGTTTAGTGTTTATTGTTACATTAATTACCGGGATAATTGGCGTATCGGCTAAAGATTTTTTTGAAGGATTATTCAGCTCTGCTAAAGCAGTTGGGGTAGCCTGGTTATTTACAGGTTTAATTTTGATATCTACAAAAAGGTTTACGCAGCCCGGTCGCCATGAACTTAAATTAAAGGACGCGCTTGCCCTGGGGCTAGCTCAAAGCCTGGCGATTATTCCGGGTATTTCCCGTTCCGGTATAACCATATCTTCATTATTTTATAGGAAAATTGACCGCAAGCTTGCTTTTACTTTTTCATTCCTGGTTTCTATACCGGTTATATTGGGAGCCGCGGTTTTAGAAGCAAGGAAACTGGAAGTAGTGCCAAGCGCTGATATAAGAAATCTGGCCGCGGGGTTTATCTTTAGTTTCTTTACCGGGCTATTGGCGCTTTTATTTCTGAAGGCATTAATAAAGAAAGCAAAATTTTATTACTTCGGGTATTATTGTATTTTTATGGCGGTAGCGACACTACTATTTATAAAATGAGCATACTTGTTTTAGGCACAGTAGCATTAGATAGCGTAAGGACCCCTT
>CAZQGT010000101.1:0-3549 GCA_964593005.1 uncultured Planctomycetales bacterium | reverse complement strand
CACTTGCATGGCATGCAAGGGGTCAGGAGTTCAATCCTCCTCAGCTCCACCAAATCTTAGAAAGGGCGGAGAATATCCGCCCTTTCTACTTTCGCGGCCAGCATATTTATCATTAAGAAAAATACAAGTATGGGTAATGGCCTCTCAAGTATTTTGCCTTGATTTTATTATAGGGGCTCAATTTTATAAGTTATTGACGCTGGTTTAGGGCAGGAGTATAATTTAAAGATTATGATACTGGGCGTGCATGTTTCAGGAGCGGGTAAGATCTATCAGGCGTTGGATGTCGCCAGGGGTTTAGGCTGCGATACTATGCAGATATTCAGCCGCTCCCCGCAGAATTGGCGTAATGGTGCCCATCTTAAGAGCGAAGATATCACGGAGTTCAGACTCAGGCGCAAAAAATGTAAAATCAATCCGGTCTTTATTCATATTTCTTACCTGATCAATCTGGCATCTCCTGATCCCCGGCTGTATAATGGCTCTATTCAGGCCTATATAGAAGATATCCAGGAGGCGGATGAATTAGGCGCTGATTTTATTGTTACGCATATGGGAAGCCATAAAGAGACTTCTGAAGACGCGGGGATCAAAAGGCTGGTTGACGCGCTGAATAAAATAATAGAGAAAACCAAAGGTTCAAAGGTGGGGATACTATTAGAGAATACGTCAGGGGCCGGCTCCTGGCTGGGGTATAAATTTTATCATCAGCACAAAATATTAAAAGGGTTAAAAGATAAGTCCCGCGTAGGTTTATGTTTGGATACAGCCCACGCTTATTTAGCCGGTTATGACCTTACGGCTAAGCAGGGCTTAGAGCAGATGCTCGATGAAATTGATAAAATGGCAGGCTTAAAGTTAATCAAGCTGATCCATCTTAATGACGCAGCCGGAGAATTGGGCTGTCATCATGACCGGCATGACCATATAGGCCGCGGGCATATCGGCCTTGCCGGGATGAAGAGGATTATCAACCACCCTAAATTAAAAAACATCCCTATGATTTTGGAGACGCCCAAAAGCACCGAAGACAGTGATAAAGAAAATCTGGCATTAGTAAGAAAGTTGAGCCGTAAATAAGATGTTTTATGATTTTAAGAAAATAGAAGAAAAATGGCAGAAGATTTGGCAGGATAACTATGCCTTCCGGGCAAAGGTTGATCCTAAGCGCAAGAAATACTATCTTCTGGAAATGTTTCCTTACCCGTCGGGTAAAATCCATATGGGACATGTACGTAATTATACTATTGGTGATGTTGCCAGCCGTTTTAAGCTTTTAGAGGGGTATAATGTAATGCATCCGATGGGTTTTGACGCCTTTGGCCAGCCGGCGGAAAATGCCGCGATAAAAAATAAAACCAAGCCAGATACCTGGACCCATAAATGCATTAAAGAGATGGAGACCGAATTAAAGAAGATGGGTTTTTCCTATGATTGGGACAGGGAGGTTTCAACATGCGACAGTAGTTATTATAAATGGAACCAGTGGATATTCCTGAAGATGTTTGAAGCCGGCCTGGCGTATAAAAAGGCATCTGCGGTTAACTGGTGTTCCAGCTGCCAGACTACATTAGCCAATGAAGAGGTAATCGACGGCTGCTGCTGGAGATGTCATACAAAAGTAGAGCAGAAAGATTTAGAGCAATGGTATCTAAAGATTACGCAATACAAGGAAAGATTGCTGGAAGACCTGGGGCAGTTAAAGCAGTGGCCGGAGCGGGTTTTAGCAATGCAGAATAACTGGATTGGTAAAAGCAGCGGTGTGGATATTTATTTCCGCCTTAAAAACAGCGATAAAATCATCCCGGTGTTTACTACCCGGGTAGATACTATATTCGGGGCTACTTATATTGTCCTGGCTCCGGAGCATCCTTTGGTAAAAGAATTAATTAAAGGAAAGCCGGAAGAAAAAGAAGTTTTGCGTTTTATTGATAAGGTTTCTAAAGAAAGCAAGCTTGTGCGCACGTCTTCTGACGTTAAGAAGGAGGGTGTTTTTACAGGGGCCTTTGCGGTAAATCCGGTAAACAATGAAGAGGTTCCGGTCTGGGTAGCGGATTATGTATTAATGGAATATGGCACAGGAGCGATTATGGCTGTGCCTACGCACGACCAGAGGGATTTTCTTTTTGCCAAAGAGCATAAACTGCCTATGCGCCTGGTGATTACCCCGAAAGGCCGTGATATAAAAATAGAAGACCTAACTGAGGCCTATGAAGGAGAGGGGGTTCAGGTTAATTCCGGGGAATTCAACGGTTTAAAAAACATTGAGGCAAAAGAAAAGATCGCCGGCTGGATGGAGGAAAAAGGTATTGGCAAGATACAAACCCATTGGCGTCTGCGTGATTGGTTGATTTCCAGGCAGCGTTATTGGGGCACGCCGATTCCGATGATTTATTGTTCTAAGTGCGGGATTGTTCCTGTGCCGTATAAAGATTTGCCGGTGGAGCTGCCTGTTGAGGCGCCTTTTACCGGAGACGGCGGAAACCCGCTGGGAAAGGTAAAAGAATTTGTCCAGGTGAAGTGCCCCAAGTGTTCTGGCCCTGCCAGCAGGGAAACTGATACCATGGCTACATTTTTTGATTCCTCCTGGTATTTTTTAAGGTTTTGTTCTCCTAAATGCGATAGCGCTGCATTTGATACGCAGGATGCGAAATACTGGATGCGCGTTGACCAGTATATCGGCGGGATTGAGCATGCTATCCTGCATTTATTATACTCGCGTTTCTTTACTAAATTTTTCCAGGACCTTAAGATGGTGGATTTCGGCGAACCGTTTGAAAAGTTGCTCACTCAGGGGATGGTTTTAAAAGACGGCGAAGTTATGTCAAAATCCAAAGGCAACATTGTAGACCCGGATTCAATGATTAAAGACTATGGCGCGGATGCCCTGCGTTTATTTATTCTTTTTGCCGCTCCCCCGGAGACAGAACTGGAGTGGGATAAGAGAGGGCTGGAAGGAGCTTTTAAATTTCTAAACCGCGTCTGGCGTATTCAGGAAAATCTTAAAGATAGGGCGGATGATGCTTTAGTAAAAATTGCGCATAAGACAATAAAAAAGGTGAGTGAAGATTTTAATGAGTTTAAATTCAATACCGCAATTGCCAGCCTTATGGAGTTGACCAATGCGGCCTATCAGATGGGTGCTGATAAAGAAATCTTTTCCCAGCTGGTTATTATGCTTAGCCCGATTGCCCCGCATTTTTGCGAGGAGCTTTGGCAGGACCTGGGGAATAAAGAGAGTATCTTTAAAACCGCCTGGCCGAAATACGACCCCAAGTTATTGATTGAGGAGAATGTGGAGCTGGTGATTCAGGTTAACGGGAAGATGCGCAGCAAGATCCAGGCGCCCCGGAATATCCCTGAAAGCGAGCTTAAAGAATTAGTATTTAAAGATGAAAAGTTAATCCCCTGGTTAGAAGGCAAGACCCCGAAGAAGTTTATTATCGTCCCCCAGAAGCTGGTCAATATCGTAATATAATTCTAAATTTTATTTTTAAGCTTTCCGTCTTTCGCTTCGGCACGAAGATTTTCGCCGTGTGCTTCGGTTTA
>CAZQGT010000100.1:0-3762 GCA_964593005.1 uncultured Planctomycetales bacterium | reverse complement strand
CGCTGGGGCGAGCAAGCGGTGCTGCGAGAACAAGGCTCGGCAGACCCGCTAATATTGGATAAATATCTATTTGAATTAGCGTTGAATTGTGATAAAATTATTGCCTATGATTAACTTAGCGAAGGTAAAAAGGTATTCTATTAAAACCCGCTTTAGCAAGGTAAATAAGGGGGATTTTGCGCTTGCCCCTGCCAAGCTTAGGAGCTTCAACAGCTTTTTAAGTTCTCTTCCGGATATTCTGAAGGCCAAGGATTTGAGGCAGGTTGCTTCAAGTATTGCCGCGGCCCGTAAAAAGAAAAAAGGGGTAATCTTTATGGCCGGCGCGCATGTAATAAAATGCGGGCTTAACCCGATACTGATTGAACTGATTAAAAGGAAAGTGATCAGCTGTATCTGTCTTAATGGCGCCGGGATCATTCATGATTTTGAGATTGCCTTCCAGGGAAAAACCTCCGAAGACGTAGCTGAAAACCTTAAAGACGGAAGCTTCGGTATGGGTAAGGAGACCGCTGATTTTATCAACCAGGCGGTTAAGGACGGAGTGGGAGAGGGCCTGGGTTTAGGAAGCGCAGTGGGTAAAATGATTTCCGATGAAAAATTACCAAATAGGAATTTAAGCCTGCTTTATAACGCCTATAAATATAATATCCCGGTATGTGTTTTTGTGGGAATCGGCACGGATATAATACATCAGCACCCTTCATTTGACGCGGGCCTGACTGCCGAAGGCTCATTGCGCGATTTCCATACCCTTGTTGAGAACATCGCTTTATTAAACCGGGGAGGAGTTGTTTTAAATTTCGGTTCAGCCGTGCTTTTACCCGAGGTATTTTTAAAGGCGCTTAATTTGGCCCGCAACCTTGGCAATAAGGTCAAGGATTTTACTACTGCTAATTTTGATATGATTTATCAATACCGGCCGGCGCAGAATATAGTGGCTCGCCCGACGAATTCAGGGGGCAGGGGGTATTATATCGTAGGCCACCATGAGATAATGCTGCCGCTTTTAGCCCAGGCGGTAATTGAAAAGATATGAAGAATTTAAGAAAAATAATCGGGAAATTTAATAAGGCAAAGGTATTGGTTGTCGGCGACCTGATCCTTGACCAGTATATCTGGGGGTCTGTTGAGAGGATTTCTCCTGAAGCGCCTGTTCCGGTAGTTTGCGCGAATAAAAGAAATTATGTCCCCGGAGGCGCAGCTAATGTTGCCAATAATATCAGCGCCTTAGGCGCAAAAGTCAGCTTGTGCGGGGTATTGGGCGACGGCAAAGACCCGGCTACAGAGATGTTTCAATCCAAGGCTAGAAAACTGGGAATTGATACTAAAGGCGTATTTTTTGAAGAGGGGCGGAAAACAACCTTAAAGACAAGGATCATCGCGGGCCACCAGCAGGTGGTTAGGGTTGATTGGGAAGATGTGCATAATATATCCCAAAATATAAAAAGGGGAATTTTCAAATATCTGGGGAATAATATAAAAAATTTTGACGCTATTATTATAGAAGATTATGGCAAGGGGCTTCTTGACCGTGAATTAACGGCGGATATTATTAAGAATGCCAGGTGTTTTAAAAAGATCGTAACTGTTGACCCGAAAGAAAATAATTTCGATTGTTACAAGTATGCCACCTGCATTACTCCTAACCGTAAGGAAGCCCAAAACGCCATCAGGTACCTTAAAATGAACGATAAGGGGAATTTATTTAAGATTTACAAGGAGACCCTGTTTACGGATGGCGACATTCAGAATGCGGGAGAGAAGATATTGGAGTATTTACATCTGGAGAGCCTTTTGATTACGCTGGGCGAAGGCGGAATGTGGCTTTTTGAAAAAGGCAATAATAAACGTATCCCTACGCAAGCCCAGGAGGTTTTTGATGTATCAGGCGCAGGGGATACGGTAATCAGCAGTTTTACCCTGGCTCTTTGCGCGGGCGCTTCAAAACTGGAGGCGGCGCATATCGCTAATTTCGCCGCCGGTATTGTCGTAGGTAAATTGGGCACAGCGGTAACAAATTGCAAGGAACTTCTGGAGAGGATTAAATAAAATGGATGTAATCGGGGTTATTCCTGCCAGGTATTCATCTACAAGGTTTAAGGGTAAGCTCCTGGCGGATATTATGGGCAAGCCTATGTTGCAGCATGTCTGGGAAAGGGCTAAGGCAAGCCGCATATTGGATGATTTAATTATTGCCTGTGACGATGAGATAATCCAGAAGGCGGCGGTTAAATTCGGGGCCAAAACAGTAATGACCTCTAAGGAACATACCTGCGGAACCGACAGGATCAGCGAGGTAGTTAATCCTTTGGATGTAAAGGTAGTTATTAATATACAGGGAGATGAGCCGCTGGTTCATCCCCTGATGATTGAAAGCGTAGCCCGGGCATTATTACAGGATAGTTCATTAAGTATGGCGACGATTAAGAAGAAGATAGAAGACCCGTCGGAGATAACTGACCCGAACGTGGTAAAGGTGGTAACAGGCAAGAACGACCTTGCCCTGTATTTTTCCCGTGCGCCTATTCCGTATCTAGCGCCTAACTCCGAAATCAAAGAGGCAACTTATTACAAGCATATCGGACTTTACGGTTATACAAAAGATTTTCTTTTTACTTATAAAAACCTTCCGGCTTCTGCCCTTGAGAAGACGGAGAAATTGGAGCAATTGCGTGTTTTAGCCGAGGGATTTAAAATAAAAGTAATTGAAACTAAATTTGATACTATAAGCGTGGACACTCCTGAGGATTTAGAGAGGCTCAAGGCTTTATTACAAAAGGGGATAAGCTAAATGCGCCAGGTTAATGTGGGGAATATAAAGTTTGGTGATAAAAATCCGCTCGTACTTATTGCCGGGCCCTGTGTTATTGAGTCGGAAAGCTCCTGCCTTGAAGCTGCCAAAAAGATTAAGGCCATCGCGTCTTCCTGCGGGGTGCCTTTTATATTTAAGTCAAGTTTTGATAAGGCTAACCGGCTTTCCGTGGATTCTTACCGCGGGCCGGGATTAAGCAAAGGGCTGGCTATTTTAAAAAAGGTAAAACAGCAGCTGAAGATTCCTATTTTAAGCGATGTGCATTGCGCGAAAGATATGGCTGAGGCGGCCAAGGTCCTGGATATTATCCAGATTCCGGCATTTTTGTGCCGCCAGACTGATATAGTATTGGCCGCGGCAAGAACCGGTAAAGTAGTAAACATTAAAAAAGGGCAGTTTCTTGCGCCCTGGGATATCCTGCCGGTAATAAAAAAAGCTGAAAATGCCGGCAATAAAAATATCCTGATTACTGAACGGGGGGTTAGTTTTGGTTATAATAACCTGGTTACGGATTTCCGGGCCCTTTCAATTATGCGCGGGTTTGGTTATCCGGTAATTTATGATGCTACTCACAGCGTGCAGCTTCCCGGAGGCAAAGGCGCATGTTCCGGCGGCCAGAGTGAATTTGTTCCCGGGCTTTCCAGGGCGGCTGTGGCTTTCGGATGCGACGGTTTATTTTTAGAGGTGCATGCCGACCCTAAATCAGCGCCTTGTGATGGAGCGAATATGATTAATTTTAAAGAATTGGATAATCTTCTAAAACAGATAAAAAAGATTGAGCGTGCGATATGAAAATAAACGTAATCAAAAGGGCGAAGGAAGTCTTGGATATTGAAGCGCAGGCAGTAAAGCTGCTAAAAAGCCGTCTGGATAAAGGGTTTGTCAGGGCAGTTGAGATAATCCTTAAAAATAAGGGCAGGGTGGTAGTCAGTGGTATGGGCAAGACCGGG
>CAZQGT010000099.1:0-3794 GCA_964593005.1 uncultured Planctomycetales bacterium | reverse complement strand
AATCACTCTATCAAGCCAAAAATAAAGGTAAAAATAATACCTGCTGCGGGTTATTAATATAATTTAAGCCGCAACCGAAATTTCTTGTTTTTGAACTTCCTTATTATCCTGCGACAATTTTACCGAAACAATTTTAGAAACTCCTGACTGCTCCATGGTAATGCCGTACATGATATTGGCATTAACAATAGTTTTTTTATTGTGAGTAATCACTATAAACTGCGAAGTCTTGGCAAATTCCTGCAGCACCCTGGCAAACCTGTCTACATTAGCTTCGTCAAGGGCAGCATCAATTTCATCCAAAATACAGAACGGTGAAGGCTTAACTTTAAAAATTGCAAAAATTAACGCGATTGCCGACATAGTTTTTTCGCCGCCGCTTAAGAGGAGCACATTCTGCAATTTCTTTCCCGGAGGACGGCAGATAATTTCAATCCCTGACTCAAGAGGATCATTCTCATCAAGAAGAAAAAGCTGAGCATCTCCTCCGTTAAAGAGCAGGCGGAAATAATTTTTAAATTCTATCTTTACTTTCTCAAATGTATCCACAAACATCTGCTTTGTGGTACGATTAATCTTTAGAATAGCCTGATGCAGAGATTCCTTAGCGCCAGCTAAATCATTCTGCTGCTGGATAAGGAAATCATAACGTTTTTTTAATTCATCATACTCTTCGATAGCAACTAAGTTCACCGTTCCATAAGAATCCAGCTTTCTCTTATACTCGGTTATTTCAGAAGATACTGCCTGGTGGTCTAATTCTTTGTTCGGCTCAAGCAAAAGGTCTAAATCTATTTTATAAGCAGAGGCCATCCTCTCCCTAATTGTCGTATAACGGTAATCTAAATCCTTATCAAGCATCGCTAAATCATGCAGGCGTTTTTTAATAGAATCCAACTGCTTTCGCTCAGCTTCAATTTTTTTTACTACCCCGATTGTCCCGCTCGATGCTTCATCATATTTAAGCTGGACATCCGCAAGGGTCCCTTTTTTCTGCGTAACCTGAAATTCTGTTTCCTTAATTTTATTTTGAGCCTCAATAATTTCAACTTTCAGCTGGCCCTGGCGTTCTTTTGACTCCTTAATCTGCCTGTTGATATTTTCTAAACTGTCCTTATCCTGCGCATAAGTCTGTTCTAAGATCTTTAGAGTCTGCGCGTCAGAGCTAAAGCGCCTGTTTAAAGCCTCAATTTCAGTCTTAGTTTGGGTGATTAAAACTAAAACCTCTTCGCGCGCTTTGCTATTATGCAAGATACCGTCCTCTTCTTGGCCGATTAAATCCTGCCTTTGCCTCTCTTGGGCCTTAAGGCTGGAAAGCTGATTTTGAACATTGGTTAAATTTTGGCCGATCGCAGAGATCTCGCGCTCCACATCAGAAAGCTCCATTACAATCACATCCTCTTCCTCTTTGATTTTATTAAACTGCTCGCTTATTGCTCCGTGGCTGGACTCTTTGTTAGCTAAAGAAATTTCATGATTGCGCAGCTGTAGGCCCAATTCCATAGACATTTTATTTAATTCCGCGATAGCTACCTGGCGCAATACTAGTTTATTTCTTGATTCTCCAATGCCTTCTTGAAGTTTTAAGATCTTTTCATCAATCTTTTGAGTATTTAATTCTATTGGCTTGGCCTCCCCGGTTATTTTAAAAGCTGCGTCTTTTGCCGGTTCTTGATTCTCTATTTTTACGACTAGCCCTGTTAAACTTTCTTTCGGCATTTTATCCAAATAAATCACCGCATTCAACGATTCGCCGATATCATCATATTTATTCTTTAATTTTTCAAGAAATTCTTTATGTGAAACCAATGTCAGCTTTTCGTTTTCTAAATCAACAATCTCTTTATTAATTGCATCTAAATTCATGCCTTCCTGCTCAAGGCTTGCTTTGACGCTAGAAATCTTCTGCTTAAATTCATCGACAAGCGCGCGGTTGTCAGCTAACTCCTGCGTAATTTTCCCTAAGGCATCTTCTGTGATCGCCTTTTCCTCATAAACTTTTGCCTTTTCTATCTCCAGCCTCTTCTTCCGCGCCAGATATACCTGGAGCCTGGAGTTAAAATCTCCGATTTCATTATTGGTCCTAGAAATTTCAGTTTCTAACTGCAGGATTGTTTTTTTGCTTTCTGCAATGATCTCAAGTGAATTTTTTATACAAGAGGAGAGTTTATTAATTTCATTTTCTTTTTGCGCCAGGACAGACTGCTTGCCTTCCAAGTTCTGTTTGAGATTTGCATATTCATCGCGCACCTGCTTTAATTTCTCCTCTTCCTGCGCAATCTTAATCCTCGCCTGATCAATCTGGCCCTCTAAAACTTTTGTGTTCTGGGTTAATTCGCTAGTCCGCTGCTGATTAAAATTAATGTGTTCGTTATTGCGTACCAGGCTGTTTTCTAGCTCAAGTATTTCCCCGCGTTGGGCCATCATAGATTCTTCTAAATTCTTTAATTCTGACTGGCGATTGGCAATTTTTTCCTCTTGGCTAGCAATAAGTCCGATTAATGTTGATTCATCTTTTCCTAAATCTGCTAACTGCCGGCTTACCTCTGCTTTCTCTTCGAGCAGGTTCTTTTTATCAATAGAAGCTAAATCAGCTTCTTTTATCTTTAGCTCCTCAAAAATTTCTTTATAACGCCGGGCTTTGTTTGCTTGACGCTCAAGAGAGCCAATCTGACGCTTAACCTCAATAACAATATCATTTACACGTAAAAGATTCTGCTCGGTCTCCTCTAACTTACGCGCCGCCTCTCTTTTCTGGGCCTTATATTTACTTATCCCGCTTGCCTCATCAAAAACAACTCTGCGGTCTTCAGGGCGCGAGCTTAATAACAAATCAATTTTACCCTGGGCAATGATAGAGTAACTTTCAGCCCCTATACCTGTACCTAATAATAAATCCAGGATATCCTTAAGCCTGACTGTGGCTTTATTAAGCATATATTCGCTTTCACCGGATCTAAAAAGCCTGCGGGTAATTAATACCTCCGGAGTATCAATATTAAAAAAACGGCTGGTATTATCAAAGGTTAAGCTTACCTCTGCCATGCCTAATGGCTCTTTATTATCCGTGCCATTAAAGATAACATCGAGCATTTCAGAGCCGCGCAGGGATTTTGCAGACTGCTCACCGAGTACCCAGCGGATAGAATCAAAAATGTTGGATTTGCCGCAGCCGTTTGGGCCGACTACAGTTGTAATTCCCTGCTCGAAATTAAGAACCGTTTTATCGCAGAATGATTTAAAACCAACCAGCTCTAATCTTTTAAAATACATATCTTCTCCTTATCTTGCTGCCGCCTGCCTAACCTGACGCCGCATAACCGCAGTCAGCTTAGGCAAAACTCTAATGTGGTTGTGACTGGCCTTCGAGCCAGTCATCAATTTTGTCTTTCTTAAAACGCCATTGCCCGACAAGCTTTAACGCAGGAATCTTGTTGTGTTTTAACCAGTCGTAAATAGTCCGACGGGTTACTTTTAGGTAATCCGACAGATCTTCAATAGTCATCAAATTACTGCTTATCATGCTCTGTATTATAAACAAAAGGCTATTTTTTGTCAAGGAAAATATTTACATTCTTTAACATATAGATGAAATTAGGCATAATTTAGTGCAGATTAATGAAATTAATAATAATTAGGGACAGCGACTATTTTTTGCATGCTTTTGTAGAGACGCAAAATTTTGCGTCTCTACAGAAAATAGTCGCTGACCCTAATTTATAAAGGAGTAAGTATGCCGCCGGTGGTAACAGTATAAGTAATGCTCCCGGTAGTTCCTAAAGTCACTGGGGAAG
>CAZQGT010000098.1:0-3922 GCA_964593005.1 uncultured Planctomycetales bacterium | reverse complement strand
GCAGAGTAGTTATTACTGGTATTGGGGTGATCTCTCCAAACGGCATAGGCAAAAAGAATGCCTGGGATGGTTTTTCGCAAGGTAAATCCGGGGTGCGCCTGGTTGAGGGTTTTGATGTTTCGGTTTTTAACACTAAGATTGCTTCGCAGGTTATTGATTTTGACCCTTTTAAATTGGGCTTAAGCCACCAGGAAGCCATACGCATGGACCGTTATGTGCAGTTCGGGGTAGCCGCGGGAAAAATGGCGGTCGAAGATAGCAAGTTGGATTTCTCCAAAGAAGACCCTGAGCGGATTGGCGTATGCCTGGCTAATGCTATCTGCGGAACTAAGTATATGGAAGAGGAGTTTGCTTTAGTTACCGAAGACGGCAAGAAACCGATTGATCCGGCGCTTGTGCGGCCTGATCTTTATGACGCGGCAATGTTTAATACTCCGTCTATAGAACTTTCCGCGCGTTTTGGTTTAAAGGGGGTCTGCAATACGATTTCCACGGGGTGCACCGCTGGGACAGATTCTTTGGGTTTTGGTTTAGAGACTATTCAGGATGGCGAACAGGACGTGATGATCTGTGGAGCGGCGGAGGCGCCGCTTACCCCGATTACCTTCGGTGCTTTTGATGTAGTGAATGTTTTATCCGTGCACAATGATGAGCCGCAGAAGGCATCCCGGCCGTTTGATAATAAGCGGGATGGTTTTGTCTTGGGGGAGGGGGCGGGGATTTTAGTGCTTGAAGAGTTAAACCATGCTTTAAAGCGGAATGCCCCGATTTATTGCGAAGTTTTGGGTTTTGGCACCAGCTGCAACGCCTTTCATATGACTGATCTTCCTTCTGACGGGGCGGCGATGGAGACCTGCATTGCCCTGGCATTAAAAGACGCCAATGTCAAGCCGGCGGATATTGATTATATTAATGCCCATGGCTCAAGCACGCGGATGAATGATATATTTGAGACCAGTGCGTACAAGGCTATTTTCGGCGAATATGCCTATAAATTGCCGATCAGCTCTTTTAAATCTATGATCGGCCATCCTTTGGCCGCGGCAAATGCTATTGAGATGACTGTAGCGAGTATGATCTTTGAAAAAAACATCCTTCCTCCTACGATAAACCAGGAGGAAAAGGACCCTCAATGTGACCTGTATTATATTCCAAACCAGGCAATCTCCAAAAAAGTAAATATGATTCTTAAAACCAGCAGCGGTTTTTCCGGGATACACTCTTCGCTTATTTTAAAAAGGTTCGGTGGATAAATGGAAAAAATAGCAATTACAGGAATAGGGGTAGTTAGCCCGTCGGGAATCGGAAAGCGGCAGTTTTGGGCCAACATCAAAAGCGGCCGCTCTTTTATTAAAGAGATTACCCGTTTTGATGCCTCAAAATACCCGGCGCATATAGCCGGGCAAATTGACGATCTGGAAAAATACAGCCACATCTCCGAAAGGCTGCTCAAGAAAATTGACGCTTTTTCGCATATGGCCCTGGTTGCTTCGGAGCTGGCTTTACAGGATGCCGGTATTGATATTAAAAATGAAGACCCAAACCTTGTTGGTATATTTTTAGGTAATGCCATCGGTGGCTGGCTTTATGCCGAAACGGAATTAAGAGATTTATATTTAGAGGGCAGGGAAGGTGTTTCCCCTTATATGGCCAGCGCCTGGTTCCCTGCTGCTCCTCAGGGGCAGGTCTCTATATATTACGGCATAAAGGGGTTCAGCAAAACCGTAGTCAGCGACCGGGCTAGTTCGCTTATGGCATTAGGCTATGCCAGGAAAGTTTTATATAAAAACAAATTGAATATGATTTTAGCCGGAGGGATGGAGGCGCCGGTTACGCCCTATGCATTATTATGCTGCAATACATATGGGGCGCTCTCTACCCGGAACAATGAGCCCCAGGCTGCGTACAGGCCGTTTGATACAGGCCGCAGCGGTTTTGTGATTGGCGAGGGTTCAGGGATTGTGGTGATGGAGGGGGTAGAAAGGGCGAAGAAAAGAGGCGCCAATATTCTTGGTTATATCAGCGGATACGGTACAACCTGCGATGGCCTTGATAGGATTAATCCTGCTGTCGACGGAAAAGAATTGGCCCGGGCCATAAGAATGGCGCTTGATGATGCAAAGGTTGAACCTAAGGACATCGGCTACATCAGCCTGGACGGCCTGGCGGTTGAGCTTTGGGATAACTCTGAAATCAAGGCCCTGGAAATAGTTTTCGCGGATGCCTTAAAGAATATCCCGGTGAGCTGTCCGAAGTCTATGTTTGGAAACCTGCTGGGGGCAAGCGGCGCGCTGGATATGATTATCGCGCTTTTGTCTATGGAGCATAATCTGGTTGCGCCGACATTGAATCTGGATACTCCGGTTTTAAAAAACATAAATTATGTGGCTAAGCAGGCAAAGGAATATAAGATAAATAAAGCTTTAATTATTTCGCGCGGCCGAGGCGGGATCAATTCGGCCCTAGTAGTTGAAAAAGGCAGTATGTAATATGCGGGTAAATTAAAATCGTTGAGCAGTTAAAAAGGAGAAGAAATGAAAATATTATTTGTTATGCCGAAAGTCGGCGCCTGGGCAACTCACGGAATACACAGGTCTCCGAATCAGTTGTATGCGCATTGGGCTGCCTATGTGCGCGAAAGAGGATATGAAGATGTAGCGGTTATTGACGGAAAAGCCGATCAGATACCTATGGAGCAACTGGTTGAGCAGGTTAAATCCAAAAATCCCGATATTGTGGTTATGGGGGAGCAATTACATGGCTACGGCGGTTATGGCATTTTGCGCCATTTCAAAGACGCAGCCGTGGGCATAAAGAAGGCCCTGCCAAAAACAAAAATAATTTTCGGCGGTTTGTGGTATTCGGCGATGCCCGTACATACATTAGAGCAAAACCCAGCAGTTGATTTCGTGGTTATGGGAGAAGAGGAATCTTTCGGGGATTTAGTTGAAGCGATAGATAAAAATAAGCCGTTTAAGGATGTCGGAGGAGTTACCAGCCGTCTTAACGGCGAGATTGTTATGGGGCCGCATAAGCCGCTTATGCAGGATTTGGATCAGCTGCCTTTACCTGCATATGACTTGTTTCCTATGGATAAATATGTGGGGCATACTTACTGGAAGCCGTTTGTGGATATGGTGACTAGCCGCGGCTGCCCTTCAGCCTGCACATTCTGTTATGAATGGGACCAGTTTGATCCCCGTTCTCCGTCGGATTTCTTAAAATGGCGGGCCAAGTCTCCGGAAAGGGTAATGGAGGAGCTTAACCTCTTGCATAAGAAATACGGGGTTAAAGTTGTGGTTATCCAGGATGATAATTTTAATGTTGACCCTAAGAGGGTGCAGAAGTTTTGCGAACTCAAAAAAGCCTCTAATAACCCGATTAAATGGGTGTCTTTAGGCCGGGCGATTGATTGGGTTAATTGTGAATCTATTTTGCCCATGATGAAGGAGAATGGTTTATTTATGGGTGTTTTTGGTATTGAAGTTACCACTCAGTCAGAGCTTAAGAAAATCGCCAAAGGCATTACCATTGATCAGATCCAGAAAACTATAGCTATGTTCCGCAAAAACGATATCGCGATTGTCGCCGACATTATGATGGGCTTTGATTACGATACCGAAGAGATTATTAAGCAGCGTTTTGAGTTTACCGATCAGGTGGACCCGGATGTGCTCTGGGTGGGCTATGTTACTCCGGCCCCAAATTCACCGATGTGGAGGATTGCCTTAAAGAAGAACTGGGTGGATCCGAATAAAGTTGATTTCAGCACCTGGGACTTCCTGCATCCGGTAATTCCTACGGATCATTTAACTACGGAAGACCTGGGCAGGTTAGGTTCTTGGTGTATGCGTGAGTTCTTCTCAAAGCCGGGCAGGATCAACCGGATTATGGAGAGTAATTTTGACCCGCTGGCTAAGCT
>CAZQGT010000097.1:0-4125 GCA_964593005.1 uncultured Planctomycetales bacterium | reverse complement strand
CAATCTCCGAAACCTTTAACTGCCTGGACATCAATTTTACCCCATCAAACTTCTTGGTATATTTAAGCAGCGCCTCATCCCCGAAAAGGCGTACATCGTCAATGATTTTCTTCACCTTTTCTTCAACACGGGCCTGCCTGGCCAAACCCCGATTATAAATCTTATCTAATTTTTTGCTCGTTGCCTTAATTATCTTCATCTATCCTTGCCTTCTCCGCTTCTACTTTTCGCTTTTACTTAATTCTATCTGCCCGCTATATAAAACTACCTTCCCTCAACAGGCAGGTCTTTAATTATAGCTCTTAATTCTTCAAATGCCAATGTAAAATTTCCCGGCTTACTCCCCCCGGCCTGGGCAAAATCCTGCCTTCCTCCCCCGGAGCCTCCTATAACCGGGGAAACCTGGCGAACCAATGCCCCCGCGTCCAGTCCCCTGGATGATAAATCCTGGGTAACCCCAATAACCAGAAATGCCTTTTCCTGCTGGCTATCCTGAGAGCCCAAAGCAACCATACCCCTCTCTAATTTTTCTTTTACTTTGTCCGCCAGAAGCCTTAAGCCATTCATATCCAAATCCGGCTGGAAAGAAATAACCACATTTACCCCATTTATTTGCGTTGCTTTGCCGATAAGATCCGGGACAATATCCTGCAGGCGGTTATTTACCTCCAGCGAATGCTTCTTCTCCTGCTCTTTTAACTCTTTTAACTTACTCTTCTTTTTAGATTCTTCGTCAGCTTTCAGTTTTTCTTCTTGCATAAACTTCTCGGCAAAACCCGCGGTAACCCCTTCAATCCTTCTTATGCCGCTGGCTACTGAACTTTCGCCGGTTATCTTTATAAGCCCGACTTTACCGATATTATCAAGATGTGTGCCCCCGCATAACTCTTTTGAAATATCACCTATAGCAACCACACGCACATTTTCTCCGTATTTCTCCTCAAAAAAAGCCAGCGCGCCGGACTTCTTCGCCTCCTTAAAAGCCATCTCATTGCAATTTACTGCCTGCTTTTTAGC
Source organism: uncultured Planctomycetales bacterium (assembly GCA_964593005.1). Taxonomy (GTDB): domain Bacteria; phylum Omnitrophota; class Gorgyraeia; order Gygaellales; family Profunditerraquicolaceae; genus UBA6249. Next base: position 3,108 of record CAZQGT010000097.1, on the reverse strand, counting down.
GATATAACCATTGGCCACCTCTTCAACCCTGGCAATCTCCTCTTTGGATAACCCCTTGAAATGCGTGAAATCAAAACGGAACCTGTCTTCAGCCACCATTGACCCCTGCTGCTGGACATGATTTCCTAAAACTTCACGCAAGGCTGCCTGTAATATATGCGTAGCCGTATGATTTCTGGCAATATTGGCCCTGCGTTCAATATTTATCTGCGCGCTTAGTTTATCCCCTTTTTTAAATACCCCGGAACTAACTTTACCGGTATGCAAGAAAACATTATCAATCTTTTGCGTGTTTATTACCTCAAAAACATTCTTTCCGTTTATTAATTTTCCGGTATCCCCGACCTGTCCGCCGGATTCCGCGTAAAACGGGGTCTGGTCTAAAACAATCTCCAGGCTTTCGCCTGCCTGGGCTTCATTTATTTCCCTGCCCTCTTTTAAAATAACCAGAATTCTTGCCTCCGAAGAGCTCTCTTTATAACCAAGAAACTTTGTCTCATCCAGTTTTAAACCTAATCCTTTAGCGTCAAAAACATCACCCTTCATCGAGCTTTGTTGTCTCGAGCGCGCCTTCTGTTCTTCAAGTTTTCTATTCATTGCAACTTGAACGCTTGCATCTAAATTTTTAAACCCCAGCTTTTTAAGGTTTTCCTGGGTTATCTCCGGGGGTATGCCATTTGTATCATAAAGCCTGAAGATAGTCTCTCCTATTTTTACTGGATCATCTAAAGAAACCTCGGAAAAACTCTCCTTAGTTAAAGCCTCGCTTGACTCAAGTATATTAATAAAATTCTCCTCTTCGTTCAAAATAACCTGGGCAATATCCTCCTGCCTCTCCTTTAAATCCGGATAAGCCTTATGCATAACCTGAGCAAGCTGGCCGACTAATTTATTTAAGAATGGTTTATCTATACCCAGGTTTCTTAAATGTAAGACACTCTTACGAATAATCTTTCTAACTATATATCCACGGCCTTCATTAGACGGAGTTATCCCGTCATATATCGAAAAAACCACTGCCCTTAAATGATCCGCAATAGCATAAAGCAGCCCGTTGCGATAGAGGGGACCGTCCCGATTTTCGGGACTGTCCCCGATATTAAGGATTATCTCTTTAATTATCGGCTGGAATAATTCTGTTTCAAAATTATTCTGTTTGCCCTGCATAACCGCGGCCAGCCTCTCTAAACCCATCCCCGTATCAATATTCTTATTCGGCAGCGGCTCTAATGAACCATCTTCTTTTCGGTTAAACTGGGTAAAAACCAAATTCCATATCTCTACAAACCTTCCGCAGCTGCAAGATGGATCGCAAATTTTCTCACCGCATCCAACATCAACACCAAAATCATAAAATATCTCAGAGCACGGGCCGCACGGGCCGTTTGGCCCTTTTGCCTTAGCTTCGGCAGGCCAAAAATTATCTTTATCTCCAAGCCTTACAATCTTGTCCGCGGGAATGCCGATTTCATCTTTCCATATATTGTACGCCTCGTCATCATCCTGATAAACCGAAACCCAAAGCTTATCCTGGTCTATTTTTAATTCTTCAGTCAAAAACTTCCATGCCCAGGCAATCGCGTCATTCTTAAAATAATCCCCAAAAGAAAAATTTCCCAACATCTCAAAAAAGGTATGATGAGCGCTGGTTTTGCCGACTTTATCCAGATCATCCGTGCGCAGGCAGCGTTGAGCGGTTGCCGCGCGTTTAAATCCGCAATCAAAACCCATAAACTCTTTTTTGAACTGGTTCATCCCGGCGGGAGTAAACAATACCGTAGGGTCATCTTTGGGAACCAAAGAATCACTCTCAACAATTTTATGATTCTTGTCCTTAAAAAAACTTAGGAATTTTTCTCTTAAACTATCCGCTGTCATAATTTTTTACACGCTTCTCCAACCAAATCCGGCGAAAACCCCCTGCGTATCAAATACGCGTATACCCTCTGCCTTGCCTTAAGCGATTCTATACCTTTTAATTTAGAAAATCTTTTCTCAGCCAAATCCCTGATAACACTACCTTCGTCATAATCCTCTTCCAGAGGGGACTGTCCCGTTTTTCGGGACTGTCCCCGATATTGCCTAAGAGCATCTTCAATAACTTCTTTATCTAAACCCTTTTGAACTAACTCCTGCTCTATCCTTCTTAAGCCAAATGGCCGCTTAAGCCGGCTGGAAACCCAGCCCTTGGCAAAAACGCGGTCATCAATAAACTCTTTATCTTTTAAGAAATTTACTGTTTCCTGGGATAACTCTTCCGAAAAACCCTTCTGCTTTAACCTTTGTAACAACTCTTTTTCGCTGCGCAGGCGAAATTTAAGCAGCAGAAAAGCATATTCCCTGGCTTTCTCCGGGCTCTTAGGTGAGGCTGAACTTCTTACGCGATTCCTTTTCAATATCTTCCTGTATTTTAGGATTTTCTTTTAAGAATTTTATTGCCGCATCCCTTCCCTGGCCTAATTTCTTATCTTCAAAAGAAAGCCACGTCCCGGATTTAACAATTACCCCTAAACTTACTGAAGCGTCAATTACCGCGCCGGTCTTGGCAATCCCCTCATTATGCATAATATCAAACTCCGCCTCACGAAACGGCGGGGCGACTTTATTTTTAACCACCCTTACCCTGACATGGTTACCAATAACCTTATCCCCTTCTTTTAAGTAAGCGATCCTGCGCACATCCAGCCTTACTGACGAATAAAACTTAAGCGCGCGTCCTCCGGGAGTAGTTTCTGGAGAACCAAACATTACACCGATTTTTTCTCTTAACTGATTAATAAAAATTACCGTGGTACGCGATTTACTGATTGAGCCGGTCAACTTACGCAAGGCCTGCGACATTAAACGCGCCTGCAAACCCATATGTGAATCACCCATCTCTCCTTCAATTTCAGCCCGCGGAGTAAGCGCCGCCACTGAATCAACCACCACCAAATCCACGGCATTAGAACGCACCAGGGTTTCGGTAATCTCCAAAGCCTGCTCGCCGGTATCCGGCTGCGATATCAAAAGATCGTCTAAATTCAAACCGATTATCTTGGCGTAAGTAGGGTCAAAAGCATGCTCAGCGTCAATAAATGCCGCTGTTCCTTGTTCCTTTTGGGCTTG
>CAZQGT010000096.1:0-4185 GCA_964593005.1 uncultured Planctomycetales bacterium | reverse complement strand
AATTTATACCGCGGGATACTCCCGCGAAGGGGAAGTAAAAATTTATACCGCGGGAGTAGTTCAGTGGTAGAACAATAGCCTTCCAAGCTATATATGGGGGTTCGATTCCCCTCTCCCGCTTAAAACTTAATTTATGTGCCCAGCCATTAAAGAAACTAAGGAAATATTACACGAACTTCTGGATAATGCAGGGGTAACGGTTATTTATCTAGATGTTGACGGAAAGATCATTTTTTGTAACAAAAAAACCGAAAGAATAACCGGGCTGAAACATGAGGATATTATCGGCTCTAATTGGCTGCAAATTCTATACCGCGGGAATAACAATATTATTAAGCAGGATATGTTCAAAGCAGTTTTAGATGAATGCATCAGGCATAAAAGAGAAAAGGATTTTGAAGGGATGATATTGGATAGCGATAAAAACGAGCGGTTGATTTCCTGGAATTTTACTCCTGTTATGGTTGAAAACGAGCAGGTCGCCGGCAGCATATTAATCGGCCATGATATTACTAAAATCAGGGAAGCTGGTAATTCTGCCAAGAGTATTGACCAAACACTCAAGAATATCCTCTCCAGCCTTAAGGAATACGCTTTATACGTTATTAACCTTGAAGGCAACATAACTTATTTTGGAATGGGTTCAGAGATTATGCTTGGCTGGAACAGAAAAGATATTATTTTCAAACATGCAGATATCTTACATGATAAAGAAGACTCCGAGAACAACCTTAGATCTATTTTAGAACAGGTTAAGCTTTTTGGGAAATTTGAAAAAGAGACGGCATTGGTTACCAAGGCAGGAGAGTCTGTCGCTGTTATCCTGACCGCAAATAAGTTTTTGGATTCAAATGGTAAACATTCAGGGTATATTTTTATCGCCAAAGACATAACTGAAAGAAAGAAACTTGAATATCAGGCTTTTCAGGCTGAAAAACTGGCCGCCCTCGGGCTTCTTTCGGCGGGCATAGCCCATGAAATCAATAATCCTCTTTTGGTTATTTCCGGACGTTCAGCCTTATTGATGCAGGAAAAACTGGGCCAGAAAATAAAAAATGATCTTGAGCTAATTAATTCCCAGGCAGAACGCATTCAGAAAATGGTGGATAGGATTTTAAAATTCTCCCAGAAAACTAAACCTGCTTTCGGGCCTGTGGATGTGAATGAGGCCATAGAATTTATTCTGCCATTTGCTCAATACAGCAATCTGCCGAATATTAAGATAGAGATTGAGAAAGAATTCGCAAAAGATATGCGGCCGGTTAAAGGCGACTTGCATCAGCTTCAGGAAGTATTCCTTAATTTGATAATAAATGCCTATCAATCTATGCCCAAAGGCGGCGTTATTAAGATTACCACAAGCAATTTTAATGACCTTTTTGCGTTTATCCAGATTAAAGATACCGGTTTAGGAATTCCTGCGGAGCACCTAAAAGATGTATTTATGCCATTCTACTCAACAAAAAGCGATGGCAAGGGACTGGGGTTATCAATTTGCCACAATATTATTAAAAACCATAACGGTTCAATAGAATTAGAAAGCCAGATGGGCCGAGGTTCGGCCTTCATTATTAAGTTACCCTTTATTTAAAAAGGAGTGCATATGCTTTATAAGGTATTGGTGGTTGATGATGAAGCTCCGGTAAGGGACCTTTTAAATGACCTGTTAAGAAGAGAAGATTGCAAGGTAACTATTTGCGGTTCGGGTGAAGATGCCCTGGAAATGCTTAAAAAGGATGTTTTTGATGTGGTGCTTTTAGATATCAAGCTTCCCGGAATAAGCGGCCTAGAAGTACTCAAAAATATAAGGGATACTGATAAATCACTTCCGGTAATTATGATCACCGGGTTTGGTTACAACGAAGATTTGATATGTAAATCAAAGGAATTCGGATGTTCCGGTTATATTGGAAAAAATATGCCTGTGGCACAGATTATAACCACCTTTAAACAGTTTGCCAAAAACGCTAAAAACGGGGAAAAACCAGCTCAATGAGCGAAGAATTCTTAACGCCTGTGCATATAGACGCCTTTGATTTAGACGATGCGTGGTTTCAATGTTTATCATCAATACTGGACAAAGGACACACATATACAATCACGCGGGGCAGCTACGAAGGGCAAAAACGCCTGGAATTTGATTTTGTCACAGTAAGGGTACGTAAACCTTCCCATCAGATAATCCCGATTATCCCGGAGGGGATGAGTATCCCGGCTCCGACAGATATGGACTACATACAAGGATACTTGAGTTATTTGCTTACCGGGGCAAAAACCGAAACTGAAGATTATACCTATGGGGAAAGACTGGTTGACCCAAAAGTCAGAATTAAACAGAATTTGAACGGCAGAGACTTAATCTGCGATATGCCGTTGAATGTGAATCAAATAGAGGAAGTAATCAAGATGTATAAAGAGAAGGGGCCAGGGACTAATCAGGCAGTTATGGAAATAGGCATGCCTTCTGATATAAAATTAGTTGATCCTCCTTGTTTAAGGCTAATTGATACGCGGCTGCGTTACGGCAGGCTGCATTTTATTCTCTATTTTCGCTCCTGGGACCTCTGGGGCGGATTTCCTTCAAATTTAGGAGGCCTGCAACTGGTTAAACAATATATGGCGGAAGAGATCGGAGCTGAAGACGGAGAGATTATAGCGGTGAGCAAGGGTTTACATCTTTATGATTATGCCTGGGACCTGGCAAAATTAAGGACAAATAAGAAATGAGTGATAGTTATCCCCAAGATGAACGGCGTTCTTTTGTGAGATCGGAATATTCAGTCCCATTGGGATTTAAGATATGCAACAAAGAAACTATCTCCAAGCTCTGCGCAGGGTATTCCGTAAATATCAGCCAATCGGGGATATCCTGTAATATACGCGAAAAGGTAAACCCTGACGATATATTGTGGCTTTCTTTTGACCGGGCTACGCTGGATTTTTGCAGGGATTTAGAAAAACGCGTGCTTATTTATCAGAACGGAATAATCGGAAATGTTACAAGGGTTGAGGCGGATGAACTCGGGACATATTGCATAGGGGTAAAGTTTATAACCCGGGAGGAGAAAAATTCAGGCAATATCTATCCGCAGACATATTTCTTTGAAAAGAATTTCAGGGGCCAAAATGAATAAGTTGCGCATAGCTGTATTAGGAGACGGAGGATGGGGCACAACTTTAGCGGTACTGCTTTCTGCTAAAGGCTACCCGGTTACACTCTGGGGTGTTTTTGACAGTTATACAAAGTTAATGTCTAAAACCCGGTTTAATCCTAAATTCCTTCCGGGGGTAAAGATACCTAAAGATATTTTTATAACTAACGATATTAAATCCGCGGCCTCTGATAAAGATATAATAGTCCTGGCTGTCCCTTCTCAATATACCAGGGGGATATTAAACCAGATCCGGGGGAATTTTGATAAAAGAACTATTTTTTTGAGCGTTACAAAAGGAATAGAAATACGTTCTTCCAAGAGAATATCTGAAATTATCCATGCAACTCTCGGTCCTGTAAAGCTTGCAGTATTATCCGGGCCGACTATTGCCCAGGAAGTGGCTAAGGGGATTCCTACTACGATTGTAGCTGCTTCTCATGATAAGAAAATACGCAAAACAATTCAGGACGTATTTAACACCGAGAGGTTTAGGGTATATACTAATCCGGATGTTATAGGAGTGGAACTTGGCGGAAGTCTGAAAAACGTTATTGCCATTGCCTGCGGCGTATCTGACGGGTTAGGTTTCGGTACTAATACTAAAGCCGCTATCCTTGCCAGAGGGCTTGCTGAAATATCAAGGCTGGGAAAAGCAATGGGAGCAAAGTTAGCAACTTTCAGCGGCATCAGCGGTTTAGGGGATCTGGTTACAACCTGTATAAGCAATCAAAGCCGCAACCGTTTCGTAGGAGAACAAATAGGCAAGGGAAAAACATTGAAGCAAATTTGCGGAAATATGCAAATGGTTGCCGAAGGAGTTGCAACCGCAAAATCCGCCTATGCTTTAAGTTTAAAATATAAAGTAGATATGCCGATAACCAAAGAAGTGTACCGACTGCTTTATTTAAATAAATCGCCTCGTCAAGTAGTAAGAGATTTAATGACGAGAAAAAGTAAAGAAGAATAGAGTTTATAATTGGTATCGCGGGGCGTAGTAGTCCCGCAAGATGATATACGGGGCGTGGCTCAG
>CAZQGT010000095.1:0-4270 GCA_964593005.1 uncultured Planctomycetales bacterium | reverse complement strand
AAAACCCATATCGGTATACGCTTCCTAAAAAGGAACCGCCCAATATGGGTTCTAGGAACCACTAAGGGCTGTTAAGCCCTATTTTTTACTAAATTGCTTTATCTCATATAAATATATTTTCTCTCAAACAAATTTATTGCTTCAATGGTAGCATTTTGTTTCTTCTAAACGATCGAATGTTGGCATCGGTTTCCCTGCGACCAAGGAAAATTAAAATTCATTAGCATATTTCTCCCCTCCTTTCCTCATTTCATATTCGTCTTGTTTTCTTCTTGTTTTTTTGCCTATTCCTTGTTCAGCTATGCAAAGATTATTCAGGGTAAATCTCAGCTATCAACCTTGTACGAAAACAAAAAAACAAAAGATTAACCTTTGGCGCTTTAGGTAATATGCACTTTCTGCCTGATAAGTATTTTTTGCATTCTCTCTATCTCCTCAATCGGCATAAATTGCGGATGAATTATGGTTCTAAGTTCATACGGCAGACCTGCCTCTCCTAATTAAAAGCATGCTGCGCCGGATTTCATAATCATGCACGGCGACACCGCAGGTGCACACATACGTATCGCCGAATGGGGCCTTGATATCCATAACAACATAATCAATATAAGGAAATACTTCTTTCAGGACTTCAGGATTACTATCATAGATAAAACCTTATATAAGGATAAAGATTCTACTTAGTAAAAGATTCCAAGGTTTTTCTCTTGATTTCCAGGATTTCCTTGGCTAGATTCATAATCTTGCCAAGCTTCTCAAGGAAATCGTATTCATTATCGGAAAGGAATCCCAGCCGCGGCATATTGATGGTGCTACCCCGATTGAGCCGGTGAGTGGCGATGAGCCGAATAATTCGCCTCCCTAGCGAAGCAACTATCAGTTATCTATCCTTAATTTGCCAATCCGCCCTGGAAAGGTGATGATCAACCAGTTCAACGTTGAACTTTGAAGTCATATACCGAACCCCTTATAAAATTTTAGAAGTTTGCGCCAGGCTTTTATTTTAATTCCTTTTCTTCTCCTGAAATTTTATTGATATCTTTAGCGCGGAGCCCCTTTTCCTCTTTTGCTTCATGGCTCTCCGGATTGAGATTGCCAACAGAGTCTTCTTCTTTACCAAAGACAGAAAAGGCATCATGCTGTTCAGTATTTTTGATTTTCTTCTGCCAGCTAAGGCAAAATCCGGTGCCCAAAAGGCCCAAAAATATAATAATAAAAATAATAATACCCCAGATAGTTGTTGCCGGAAATATCCTTAATTGCGTCAAGAAACTGCGAATCAAGACTAAATCCGCTTTAGCTGATTCCAGGATATTCAAATTCTCGCGATAATTTGAAATGAGCTGCTCGGGGTTAAGAGGCAAATCCTTCTGGCTTTCAATAATCTGGTTCAGCTTTGATTCGATACTGTTTTTCAAGAATGCCAGCCTGTCGGAGAAACGAGTATTGGTCAACAAATCCGAAAGTTTGGCTAAATCTTTCTCTACACCTTCGATCTCGCTGTTCAAAATAATCCATATATTGCGTATTTCGATGCCCTTTTCCAGGATCTCCCCGGGCTTAAGTTCAAACCTGCCGTAAGCAACATAACAACTCTCCTGCGCATCATAAACGATCTCCAGGCCGCCCTTATCCATGACATCTTCGGGCCTTACTTCCTTGGGTAAGGCCGTCTTCACCGTCACTCCCTGAACCTGTTCCTTAGAAGGATTAACCGCGATGACCTTAAGCACAATATTTGCTCTTGCCTCGCATGCAAATAATATAGAAAAAAGTAAAAATAATACAAAAAGCTTCCACCTATCCATCTCTTCCTTTCCGCCAAATATTACGATTTTATCTCTTTAAACTCATACCATGTCTGGACAACCGGTTTATTGGCGATATTATCAACCATCTTCTTAGTCAATTCCATAACCGCTTTTAATTCCTGCGACTTATTCTTTATATACATAATATCGTTTTTCTTATCCGCGGAAACCTCCCAAATTTTCTCTAAGCTGACCCCGATTTTTTCGGAAAATTGCTTTACCTGCTTGGTTAAACCAGATAATTGGATAAATATGGGTTTTAAGGCCGTAGCTGAACCAGCCGCATCATTCTTTACTCCTTTCATCAATAAATTGTTATCTATGTTAGCCAGCGCAGTCTTAATAACGGAGAATTGACTGTTCATCGCGTCTGCTACTTGCTTTAAATTACTTATTTCTGCGGTTGAACCTAAGATCATAGTTACCTGGTTATAAATCTGCCCTATGTCTGTTGTGGTTACGGTGATTGTTAAGGCGTCGGTAACTCCCTTGGTGGACTCAGAACAAATAATAGTAAAATCGCCTTTGCCCCAGTTTTGCGAGAAGGTTACATCATATTCATATATTCCAGTGTCACCGATTTCCTTCATTTCCCCCTTGCTTATCTTCAGCTTATTATCCGCATTATAAACATCAATGGTAGGACTTAGGCCGGAAAAAGTACGATACCTGATAGTCAAGGTTTCTCCTGTCCTCACCAGGTTTTCGGTATTAAGGATACTTGATTTAATATGCGGCGCAATCTCAGTAGTAAGCGTAGCAGATATCGCCTCTCGCGCAGCAGCTATCTCCGCAGGTATAGTTATCACAGTAGCAGTCAAAATCTTGGCGGTTTCAGTTTTTACCTCAGCAACCTTTTCCTGTGTCTTTGTAGCCTGGGTTTCTACAGACGTCTTTATCTCAGCGGTCTTGGCCTCTAAAGACGCCTGCAAGGCCTGCAATTGTACCTTTTGTTCATTCAGCTTCTTTTCAGAAGTTACGTCAATACTTCCGCCGGAAGTATAAGTTGCCTCCCGATATTTAATCTGCGCTTTAATAAAATAGGTCTTTCCTGTTTCTAATCCGGTGCTCACCCAGCTGAAAGAAAACACGCCCTGGTTATCCGGCGTAACAGAACTCATTTCTTTAACTAAAGTATTGCCATCAAAAATTTGTAAAATAGCCCTTGAAAGATCCCCCAGCTCAACAGTAGTAAGACCCACCATCTTCCCTCTTCTTTCCAGCCAGGAATTCGTCTTTAAAGTATCAGTCTCTGCAGTATAAGTGCTGCTCAAAAGCACGTGCCACTCAATCTGTGCAGAGATACTATTCTCTAAATACAGGGTAACGGATTTGTCGCTATCTGCGGTCCAGGCAGTTGAACGCTCAATATACCCATCCCTTGACCAGAAAGTGGTATAATTACCATGAGGATAAGTATGCGTAGCTGGTGAGGTTAAAGAGGCATCGGATACTGTCCAACCCGAGCTGCAATTAACATTAAGGTTGCGTAAATCACTATAATCATCATAATCCAGCACCTTCCAGGTAATCGTATAATAGACAATGCTAAAATCCTGCGCTGAAACCGCATTAACCGTAGAATCACTTGCATCTGAAACCCTCACCCGGCAAGTGGTTTTTTGTACATCCGGCAAGATCCAGGCATAGCTGTTAGTATTAGTAGTTGAAGAGGTAATCATGCTCCAGGTTGAGCCACTATCTAAAGAATATTCTAATTTCACATTGGCAATAGTGCCCTTGGTGGTCCAGGAGATTGCCTGGGATGATTTTGCTCCCCAGCTTTCATTGCCCTTAGGCGCGGTAATCGTAAATCCGCCCCTGATCCTGAAATTAGCATTTGAAGTATCTGTAATCGCTGGCCGGCTCTGGTCAGTAATACGTACTTTAATGGTTGCGCCGCTCAGCGCAATCTCAGGTATGGTCCAGGCATAACTGCCTGTATTGGAAACATCCTGTGCAATAGTACGGCTGGTAGCAAAATTATCTGCTGAGTATTCAATCTTTAACAAGCCGATAGACAGGCCTTTTGAAGTCCAGGTAATATTCATTGTCTCCCCTAAGACATAGGTCTCCCCGCCATTAGGCGCGGTAATGGTCAGGGTGGGCACAGAAATAATGTTAAAATTAATATCTGAGATATCATAGCTCGCCGGCCGCGCCCCATCCACAATCTTAAACCTGGCCTGAGAAGAAGGCTCATTCGGCACAATCCAGGTATAAGCGCCATCATTGGCCTCATTGGTGGCAATCGTGGTCCAGGTTGAGCCGGCATCCACAGAATAATAAAAAACCAAATCATTGCTCACGCTGCCTACGCTAATCCAGGTAACCGGCGCAGAATCTCCTACTGCCCAGAATTCGCCACCATTAGGCGAGGTAATGGCAAGTGTCGGCACCGCAATAATAAAATAATTATTGGAAACATCAGTCGTGCTTGTCCGGCTGGCATCTGTAAT
>CAZQGT010000094.1:0-4393 GCA_964593005.1 uncultured Planctomycetales bacterium | reverse complement strand
TTATCCCGCTTGCCTCATCAAAAACCATACGCCTGTCTTCGGGCCGGGAGCTTAAAACCAAATCAATCTTTCCCTGGGCGATAATTGAATAACTCTCCGCGCCGATACCCGTGCCTAATAACAAATCCAGGATATCCTTAAGCCGCACCGTGGCTTTATTCAAAAGATATTCACTCTCGCCGCTTCTAAAAAGCCTGCGCGTAATCATTACCTCCGGATGGTCAACATTGAAAAAACGGGTAGTATTATCAAAAGTAAGGCTTACCTCTGCCATACTTAACGGCTCCTTATTATCCGCGCCGTTAAAAATAACATCCAACATCTCTGAGCCGCGCAAGCTCTTTGCCGACTGCTCCCCCAATACCCAGCGTATTGAATCAAAGATATTGCTTTTTCCGCAGCCGTTAGGCCCGACTACAGCCGTTATCCCCGGTTCAAAATTAAGCACGGTCTTATCGCAAAATGATTTAAAACCTAAAAGCTCTAATCTTTTAAAGTACATATTTATTCCTCCAGCTGGAGAACACTGGCGCAATTCCAATTAGCGCCAGGTGTCCCTAATGTAATTGTGACTGCTGGCCTTCAAGCCAGTCATCAATCTTATCCTTTTTAAAGCGCCATTGCCCGACCAGCTTTAGCGCCGGAATCTTGTTATGTTTTAACCAGTCATAAATAGTCCTGCGGGTTACTTTTAAGTAATCCGCCAGGTCTTCAATAGTCATCAAATTACCATTCACCATATTTAAATAGGGACAGCGACCATTATCTTTTCTAAATAGGGACAGCGACCATTATCTTTTTCTCGTCGCTGCTAGTCCGCCCTAACGGATGTATCAATCTATGTTAGATTATAATTAATTTACGCGAACTTGTCAAGGAGAATCTTTACATTCTTTAACATATGGATGAGATTAGGTATGATATAAGGCAGACTACTGCAGAACACTGCAAAGTAGACAGTCTCCGTAACCATCTACATAGCATAAACTTACAATAATAGGGACAGCGACCATTATCCTTGTTTTAGCAAAAAGATAATGGTCGCTGTCCCTATTATTATTTACGAAGTGCGGTTTTAAAGGCTTGAGTTAAAGCAGGAACAACCTGAAACAAATCCCCGACAATTCCATAAGTAGCTACCTTAAAAATCGGAGCTTCAGGGTCTTTGTTGATGGCGATAATAATCTTTGAGGATTGCATTCCTACGAGGTGTTGTATCTGGCCGCTTATCCCACAGGCAATATAAATCTTCGGCCCCACGGTCCTTCCGGTTTGCCCGACCTGATGCGAATAAGGTATCCAACCGCTATCCACTGCCGCGCGGCTTGAGCCGACTGCTGCTCCCAGGACATGCGCTAACTCTTCCAGCAATTTAAAATTTTCAGCTGCACCCAAACCGCGGCCGCCGGAGACAATGATATCGGCTTCGGATAAATTCACAGTTGATTCAATCTCTTCAATAATATCTAAAAGCTTAGTACGCGAAACATAAAGCGAACTATCAAAACTCTCCCTTATAATCTTGCCCTTGCGTTTCTTATCCGCGGCCATAGGCGCAAATACCTTATGCCGCACCGTCGCCATCTGCGGCCGGTAATTAGGAGAAATAATCGTCGCCATAATATTCCCGCCAAATGCCGGGCGGGTCTGCAATAGTATTTTTTTGTCAGGTTCAATATCTAAACCCGTGCAATCCGCGGTTAAACCGGCTTTAATATTTATCGCTACGCGCGAAATCAAAGACCTGCCGATATTCGTCGCGCCGCATAAAAAAATCTCCGGCTTATATTTCTTTATCAGCTCAACAATGATATTCGTATACGGCTCATCCTGAAAATTCGCCAGCTCCGGAGCTTCAACTAAATATATATTGTCCGCCCCGCAAAAAGCCAGCTCATCCAGCTGATCCTCTAATTTATTCCCAATCAAAACCCCGCTCACTTGGCAATTTAATTTCTTCGCCAGCTCCTGGGCCTTGCCTAATAATTCATATGAAACCGACTGCACCCTGCCATTCTTCTGCTCAATAAAAACCCAAATCCCTTTATAATCCTTTATATCCGGCAGATCGCATTTAGCAGGAGTCTTCTCCAACAAAACCGCCTTAAATTTACAGGCATCGCGACAAGCGCCGCAAAGAGTACACTTAAGTAAATCAATGGACGCCTTCTTATCCATTATGCGTATAGCATCAAACGGACAAGCCTTTACACAAAGGGTGCAACCCGTGCATTTCTCAATAATAATCGCAATTGACATCTTAATTAACCTCGTCTTTAACTAAATCCACCAACTGTTTAGCAATATCAGGAATCTCACCCGTAAGCATCTGCCCCCCCACCCTCGGAGTAGGAGTAAAAATCTTCACCACCTGTGTGGGAGAACCGCACAAGCCAATCTGCTGCGGGTCAAGCTGCAGCTCTTTCTGGGTAAGCGTAGTAACTTTAGCTGATTTTGCTTTCATCAACCCTCTTAACGAAGGGATCCTTGGCTCATTAATTTCTTTAACTACGGTCAAAAGCGCAGGAAGCGGAGTCTCAATAATTTCAAAACCCTCCTCCAACATTCTTTCAACCTTCATTAATTTATCAGTAGCCTCTTCTATTTTTTTAACATAAGTTACCTGCGGAATATTTAAATGCGTGGATATCCCGGGCCCGACCTGCGCCGTATCTCCGTCTGACGCCTGCTTGCCGCAAATAATCAAATCAAAGACGCCGATTTTCTTAATCGCGCCGGCCAAAGTATAGCTGGTCGCCCAGGTATCGCTTCCGGCAAAAGCCCGGTCGCAAACCAGAAAACCCTCATCAGCACCCATAGAGATCGCTTCGCGTAAAGCTGCGTCTGCCTGCGGAGGGCCCATTGTAACAACAGAGACCTTACCCCCGAACCTCTCCTTAAGCCGCACCGCTTCTTCAATCGCGTACATATCAAAAGGATTAATAATTGATTTTACCCCTTCGCGCATAAGCGTGTTAGTTTCGGGATTAATCCTTACTTCAGTGGTTTCAGGAACCTGTTTTATACATACCACAATATTCATTATTTTCCCCTATTCTAGCTTACTTAAACTTACTTACTATTACTTATATTTACTCTATCTTACTTAGCCAGCTCCTTAATTATCTGCAGAGCGATAATACTACGCTGCACCTGATTTGTACCCTCATAAATCTGGGTGATCTTTGCGTCACGCACATATTTCTCAATTGGATAATCTTTCATATAACCATATCCGCCGAACAACTGCAAGGCATCTACGGTAACTTTCATCGCTACATCAGAAGCATACATCTTGGCCATAGCGGATTCCTTTGATACATCTTTGCATCCGGCATCCACCATTCTGGCAGTTGAATATACCAGGCCGCGGGCTGCTTCAACCTCAGTTGCCATATCCGCGATCATCCACTGAATACCCTGGAAACTTGATATGGACTTACCGAACTGCACCCTCTCTTTAACATATTTTACCGCCAATTCCAAAGCCCCCTGGGCAATACCTAAAGCCTGTGCTGCTACTCCCGGCCGCGACATATCAAAAGTCCTCATAGTTACAATGAAGCCCATACCTTCTTTCGCAAGAAGGTTTTTTGCCGGAATTTTGCAATCCGTAAAAATCAATTCACGGGTACTGGATGCCCGGATTCCAAACTTATCCTCTTTCTTGCCAAAGGTAAAACCCGGAGTCCCCTTTTCTACGATAAACGCGGAAGCCCCGCGGGCGCCTTTTTCTTTATTAGTCATGGCAATTACGACATAAGTTTCCGCGTCTCCGCCATTAGTAATAAAATGCTTCAATCCGTTTAAAATATAATAATCCCCTTCTTTTTTAGCAGTGGTCTTAATACCTGACGCGTCAGAACCAGCCTCAGGCTCGGTAATCGCAAACGCGGCCACCTTCTTGCCTTTTGCTAAATCCGGAAGGTATTTTTTCTTCTGTTCGTCATTTCCGAATAAAACAATCGGGAATGTCCCTAATGCGCTGGCAGCGTAGCAAACCGCGATACCGCCGCAGGCGCGGGAAAACTCTTCAGTAGCAAGGCACAAATTCATAACACTGTTGGCAAACCCGCCGTACTCTTCAGGTATAAATAAGCCGAACATATCCGACTCAGCCATAACTTTCAAAACATCCCAGGGGTATTCTTCGCTGATATCATATTTTGCGGCAGCCGGCCGGATCTTATCTTCGGCAATCTTATGCGCCAAATCTTTAATCATTTTCTGTTCATCAGTCAACAAATAATCCATCTTTCCTCCTAATTAGAGGGGACTGTCCCGTCTTTCGGGACTGTCCCCGATGTCCATAGTCGTAAAATTGTACCATATTATCCGGATTTTACAAGATTTTTAACAGGGCAATTTCCTGGCAATTGGGGAATTTGCAGCA
>CAZQGT010000093.1:0-4541 GCA_964593005.1 uncultured Planctomycetales bacterium | reverse complement strand
ATATAGATTATAATACTAAACAGCCGGGATTTCCGGAGTTGATTAAAGGCGGTTCCGGCAAGCAGGAAGAGTATGACCTGACTTATGCCAGCCATTTTCTTGAGGCATTGGCCAAACATCTGGGAATGAATCTTAATATAAAGATCGATCCTATAAATCCGGATTTGCATACTACTTTAGAACCTGTATTTAAAGCCCTGGGTATTGCTTTGGATCAAGCCACGCAAATTGACCCGCGCAGAAAAGGCATCCCTTCTACTAAAGGTGTTATTGATTAATGAAGATAGCGATTATTGATTACGGTATGGGCAATATTCATAGCGTGTCCAAGGCAATTGAGCTTTGCGGAGGCAAGCCGGTTGTAACCAATAAAAAAATACATTTGAGCTCTTGCAAAAAGATTATATTGCCGGGAGTAGGCGCGTTTGATGATGCCGTAGCAGAACTGGAGAAACTGGGGTTGATTCCGGTTATTAAAGAGCAGATTAAAAACAAGAAACCTTTTTTGGGAATTTGTTTAGGTATGCAGCTTTTATTTGAGAAAAGCCAGGAGGCAAAGAGTAAAGAAGGCTTAGGGATATTAAAAGGCGGGGTAATTAAATTCAGCCCTAAACTCGGCCAAAAAATTCCGCATATGGGATGGAATAACCTGGATGGACTTTCCGGCAGTTGCCCTTTATTAAAAGGGGTAGGCGCTAATGAGCAGGTTTATTTTTGCCATTCGTATTATCCCGAGCCTTTAGATAGCGGTGTTGTTGCGGCTACCTGTAATTATGGAGTAAAGTTTGCCTGCGCTTTGGCCAGTAATAATATTTACGGTGTGCAGTTTCATCCGGAGAAAAGCCAGGCCGCGGGGCTTAAAATAATTAAAAACTTTGTAGAATTATGTTAATCATACCGGCGATAGATTTAAGGGCAGGTAAAGTAGTCAGGCTTTTTCAGGGCAGGTTTGACCGGGAGAAGATTTATTCAAGCGATCCGGTTAAGGCGGCAAAGCATTGGGCTAAGCAGGGGGCAAAATTCCTGCATATTGTGGATTTAGACGGAGCCTCGGGCGGAAGCCCTAAGAATCTGGATGCCTTGAAGAAAATTATAGCCCAGGTAGGCATTCCTCTTGAATTTGGCGGAGGAGTAAGGAGTATGGAAACTATTTCGGCCCTGCTTGGCCTGGGAGTCCAAAGGGTGATTTTGGGAACACGGGCGGCTAATGACGAGCAATTTCTGAAAAAAGCTTTTAAAAAATTCACAGATAAAATCATCGTTAGCATAGACGCCAAGGCAGATAAGGTGTTAACGCAGGGATGGAAGAATTCAACTTCTAGAGAAGTGCTGGATTTCGCCGGAGAGCTAAAGGGCATAGGTTTTAAGCAGGTAATCTATACGGATATTTCCAGGGACGGGGCTTTGTCCGGTCCAAATATCCTCGGGATTAAAGAGTTAATCCGTAAAACCGGTTTGAATGTTATCGCTTCCGGAGGGGTATCAGATTTAAAGGATTTAATTAAGCTTAAAGGTCTGCAGAAGAAAGGCGTATCAGGTGTGATTGTGGGTAAGGCTTTATACGAAGGTAAATTTACTTTGGCTGAGGCCTTAAAACTGTAAGGGAGAGCTGTCTTTTTGGCCGATGGATGGCCGGGATAAAAGGTCGCTGTCCCTATTTAGAGGGAGGAAGATATGGGAAGGAAAGTATTGTTGTTGGGTTTGGTGGCGGCATTTATTATTTCTTTAAATGGATGCGCCAGCAGCAGGAATAAAGATTTAGAAATCCAGGGTTTAAGAAACCAGGTTACTGCTTTAGAATCACAAGCACCCGCTAAAACAGAAGAGGCCCTTGGCGAGCAGATTGTTGTAGAAGTTGAGGATTCAGATAAAATCAGGGATATCAAAGATGGACCTAGCCCAAGGCAGATCCAGGCGGCTTTAAAGAACGCTGGGTATTATCAAGGGGTTATTGACGGCAAGATCGGCAGGCAGAGCCGTCAGGCAATAAGGGATTTCCAGAAGGCCAATAATCTTTCAGTTGATGGGAAGGTGGGCAAAAAGACCTGGGCAGCATTGAAAGAGTATTTACAGAAAAAAGTAAAGTAAATTAAAGAATAGTATGCTGAGTAAACGTATTATTCCTTGTTTGGATATTAAAGACGGACGCGTGGTAAAAGGAGTAAAATTCCTTGGGCTTCGCGATGCCGGAGACCCGGTTAGTGTGGCCAAGGCATATGATGCCCAGGGCGCGGATGAATTGGTTTTTCTGGATATTACTGCCAGCGTTGAAAACAGAAAGACCTTGGTAGCCCTGGTAGAAAAGATCGCCAGTAATATTTTTATGCCGTTTACGGTAGGCGGCGGTATAAGCGAGATTGATGATATCCGTAATATTTTAAACGCCGGGGCGGAGAAGGTTTCTCTTAACACCCAGGCGGTGAAATTCCCGGAATTAATCAGCAGCGCAGCGAAAAGATTCGGCAGCCAGTGTATTGTAGTGGCAATTGACGCGAAGAAGCATGGTGATTTCTGGGAGGTATTTATCAACGGCGGAAGGACTCCTACGGGAATTGATGCTGTGATCTGGGCGGAAAAAGCCGCCAGGCTCGGGGCAGGTGAAATTCTTTTGACCAGTATGGATTTTGACGGGACAAAAGACGGTTACGACCTTAAGCTGACCAGGGAAATTACATCTAAGGTAGGCATACCGGTAATTGCCTCCGGAGGGGCGGGGAAACTAGAGGATTTCTATAATGTTTTTGTGCAGGCCGGCGCGGATGCCGCTTTAGCCGCTTCGCTTTTTCATTATGGTAAATTATCCGTAAGAGAGGTAAAGGAATATTTAGATAAGAGAGGAATAAGTGTGAGGTTATGAAAAAGGCGAAATTTAAATTGGGAAGTTTAAAGTTTGATAAGAACGGCTTGATTCCGGCGATAATCCAGGATTATAAGAATAATCAGGTGTTGATGATTGCTTATATGAATAAGGAGTCTCTGCGCAGGACTTTGAAATTAGGTAAAACTTGCTTTTGGTCGCGTTCAAGAAAAGAATATTGGGTTAAAGGTTTAACCAGCGGGCATTTCCAATTTGTTAAGTCTATTGACTATGATTGTGATATGGACGCGCTTTTAATCAAGGTGCGCCAGGTGGGTAAGGCTTGTCACACAGGCAATAGGAGTTGTTTTTATAGAAGGATTGAATGATTAAACCGGATTTAAAAGAATTTATAAAACTAAGCAATAAGGGCAATGTGATTCCTGTCTATATGGAGGTTAATGCGGACCTGGATACTCCTGTTTCTGCTTTCCTGAAAATTAAACAGGGAGATTATTCTTTTCTCCTGGAATCAGTGGAGGGCCAGGAAAAGATTGCGCGATATTCTTTTTTAGGGACTAATCCCAGCCTGATTTTTAAAAGCAAGGGCAGGCAGATTGAGATTATTGATACTGCTAAGAATAAAAGCAGGAGATTTGTTACCAAAGAAACCCCTCTTTATGAGATAAAAAAGATAATGCGGGATTTCCGAAGCGTAGAGCTTGCCGGCTTGCCGCTTTTTTACGGCGGGTTAGTAGGTTATATGGGTTATGATATGATAAGGTTTTTTGAGAAGATCCCCGATAAGAATAAAGATACCTTGAAAATTCCTGATTCAATTTTTATCCTCACTGATACAATTTTAATTTTTGACCGGCTTAATCATACTTTAAAGATTGTAAGTAATGTGATCCTGCCAAAAAATGCGGGGAATTTGAAGAAAAGGGAGCTTTATCAGCAGGCAATTAAGAAGATAGAGTCTATTCATAGTGATTTTAACCGTTTTGTTATTCAGCCTAAGCCTGTAAGAAATTCTAAGGAATCATCCGTTACCAGTAATTTTAGCAGGCAGGAATTTATAGCTATGGTTAAAAAGGGAAAAGAATATATAAAGAAGGGTGATATTATCCAGGTTGTTTTATCTCAGAGGTTCAAGGTTAGAACTCAGAAG
Organism: uncultured Planctomycetales bacterium; assembly: GCA_964593005.1. Taxonomy (GTDB): domain Bacteria; phylum Omnitrophota; class Gorgyraeia; order Gygaellales; family Profunditerraquicolaceae; genus UBA6249. Next base: position 573 of record CAZQGT010000093.1, on the reverse strand, counting down.
GATCCTTTTGAGATATACCGGTCACTGCGCAGCCTTAATCCTTCTCCCTATATGTATTATTTGAAATTAAAAGATTTTTCTATTGTCGGTTCAAGCCCCGAGATGCTCGTGCGTTGTGAGAATGGCCTGGTTGAGACCCGGCCGATTGCCGGAACGCGCAGGCGCGGCAGGAATCCCCGGGAAGACGCCCGTTTGGAAAAAGAGCTTTTGGCTGATGAAAAGGAGAAAGCGGAGCATCTGATGCTGGTGGACCTGGGCAGGAATGATTTGGGCAGGATAAGCAAGCTGGGCAAGGTCAAGGTTGATGATTTTATGCGCGTGGAAAAATATTCTCATGTAATGCATTTGGTCAGCGGGGTAAGTACGGTACTTGACAAAAAAAGGTTTGATATCTATGATGTGTTGAAAGCAGCTTTTCCCGCAGGAACAGTAAGCGGCGCGCCCAAGATTCGGGCGATGGAGATTATTGATGAGTTGGAAAATTTAAGGCGGGGCTTATACGCAGGATCAATCGGTTATTTTAGTTTTTCGCATAATTTAGATACTTGTATAGCCATCCGCACAACCGTGCTT
>CAZQGT010000092.1:1651-5263 GCA_964593005.1 uncultured Planctomycetales bacterium | reverse complement strand
GCTCAGCGTCAATAAATGCCGCCACCCCGCCTTTTTTCTGGATCTCCCTGATCGCCGTTAATGTCAGGGTGGTTTTTCCGGAGGCCTCCGGCCCGAATATCTCAACTACCCTCCCCCGAGGCAAACCGCCAACACCCAAAGCAAGGTCTAAAGTAAGCGCGCCTGTTGAAATAACCTCAACATCGGCCTTTGTATGCGCGCCCAGTTTCATAATTGAACCCTTGCCAAACTGTTTTTCTATCTGCGCTAATGCCAGCTCCAGCGCCTTATGCCTGTCAGATGTTTCCCTTATCTCTTCTTTTTTCTTTTCCACCGCCATTTTAACCTCCAGTATATAAATTTAAGTCAATATTATAACCCGCCCCAACTACACTGTCAAACAATAAAAACCCTCCTTTCTGCTTTAATAGACGCATAAAGGAGCCAAATCTAACTTAAATGTAAATAGGGACAGCGACCATTATCCAAGAATACAATAATGTTCGCTGTCCCCAAACAGCTTGTTAACGCTGGCTTTTATATTTATTTCTCAGCTTGAGCCTGTTTTCCTTCCAACTTATCTAACCTAACCTTTAATTCATCAACCTCAAGCTGCTGAGCCTTAATAATATCCTGCTGTTCCTGAATAGCCTTAACAAGATAAATCTGTAAGTTTGTCAAATTTGTATCCAAGTAACTTTCTTTTCCTATCTGGCGCTCCGTCACCATCTCAGGAAATACCCCCTGGAGTTCTTGGGCTACGAAACCACACAGCTTCTTGTCTTCTTTAGAATAGCCTGTAATTTCATAATACTTATCATTATATTTAAATGTAGAAGGCTTCAACTTCATTACCCTGTCAATTATTCCGTTTTCCAGCCCCTTAATATCTTCCTTTAGCCTTTGATCAGAATAATTTGTCCAATTGGTATAACCATTAGCTCCAGGTTGGCCGTTTAAAGTAAGTTTATAGGTCGAGGTTGTCGTACCGATACTGACATTACCCTTGATCCAGGCATATCCGGTAATAGTAGGCACATCAGCTGAAGTAAAACTACCGTCATTATTATTATCCCCCACCCCAAGCTTATCCGTAAAAAGAGAACCATAACTACCATACGGAGATGGATAATAAGTGGTAATAGTAATATCTTCGGCAAAAACAACCGGAGCAAAAAAAACTGAAACAAAAAAAGACAATAAGGCATATTTAAATAATCTTCCCATTGTTACCTCCTTTTGATATTCTTTTAATTGTATAAGAATACCCTTCCAATGTCAATCATTTCTGGTAAATAGGGACAGCGACCATTATCCAACAATAATGGTCGCTGTCCCTATTTACCCTTTCCTTGACTTTAACAGGAAATATGATATGCTTAAAACATTATGGAAGAGCTGAATAAACTAAAAATTGAACTTGAGCGCACTAAAAATGAGTTGGGAATACTCTACGAGATCTCCAACGCCATGCGCACCACTTTAAAACTGGACGAAATCCTCTATATCATCCTTACCGGGGTAACTGCGCATACCGGCCTGGGATTTAACCGCGCTATGCTCTTCCTGGTAAACGAAAAGGAAAAGATCATTGAAGGAAAAATGGGTATCGGCCCGGAAAACGGCGAAGAAGCTAATATTGCCTGGACTAAAATTGAAGAAGAAAAAATGGATCTTGAAGACCTGATTAACGCCTTTAAAAACTCCAGTTCAGTCTTAGAATCCGGCTTTAACCGCCAGGTCCGAAACCTCAAGGTTTCTATGCACGACAAAGATGAAAACCCCCTTTCTTTAGCAGTCCTGGAAGGGATGCCCCTGCACTTAACCAGCCAAACTATCAAGAAATATCAAAATTCTCCGGTAATCAGAATACTAGGTAGCAAAGAACTTTTACTTATTCCTTTGAAAGCAAAAGACAAAGTAAACGGGATTATTATCGCGGACAATTTTATTACCAACGACCCAATCACTAAAGATGATATCCGTATGCTTACTATGCTGGCTAACCAGGCAGGCCTGGCAATTGAAAACTCCCAGCTTTTTGAATTAACCGCTGAACGCGCCCACTCGGACTACCTGACCAATCTCTGGAACCACGGATATTTTCAGTACCTCCTGCAAACAGAAATGGAAAAAGCCAAAGCCACTAAAGCCAAGCTGAGCTTAGTCACGGTAGATATAGATAATTTTAAGGTTTATAACGATACCCTGGGGCATCAGGCAGGAGACAAGATATTAAAAGATTTAGCCCGTCTCTTACGCAATCAATCGCGTAAAATGGACCATGTCTGCCGTTACGGAGGCGAAGAATTTACTATAATCCTTCCCCAGACAGACCAAAAAGAAGCCTATATGATCTCTGAACGGCTGCGAGTGGATATTCAAAAATACCCATTCTTAAACGAAGAAATTTTTCCTAATAAAACATTGACCGTCAGCCTGGGGATTGCCACCTTCCCCGAAAACGGCCAGCTTCCCGCGGACTTGATTACCTCTTCAGATCAATCCCTCTACAAAGCCAAAAACCAGGGCAAAAATATCACCTGCTGCGCGCCTCTAGTTTAAGCCGCAATCGGCTGCTGCACTTCCTGTTTTTCTTTATTCTGCGATAATTTCACCGAAACTATCTTTGAAACACCGGATTGCTGCATAGTAATACCATACATAATACTGGCATTTACAATAGTCTTCTTATTATGCGTAATCACGATGAACTGTGAAGTCTTAGAAAACTCCTGCAAAACCCTGGAGAACCTGTCCACATTAGCCTCATCAAGCGCCGCGTCAATTTCATCCAGGATACAGAACGGAGAAGGCTTGATTTTGAAAATAGCAAAGATTAACGCGATCGCCGACATACTCTTTTCCCCGCCGCTCAACAAGAGCACATTCTGCAACTTCTTTCCCGGAGGCCGGCAGATAATCTCAATCCCCGACTCCAGCGGGTCATTCTCGTCAACCAGGAATAACTGCGCGTCACCGCCGTTAAAAAGCAGGCGGAAATAATTCTTAAACTCCACCTTCACCTTTTCAAAGGTCTCAATAAACATCTGCTTTGTCGTTCGGTTAATCTTTAAAATCGCCTGGTGCAGGGATTCTTTGGCGGTTAAAAGGTCTGTCTGCTGCTGGATGAGAAAATCATAGCGCTGTTTTAACTCATCATACTCCTCAATCGCTACAAGATTAACCGTGCCATAGGAATCCAGCTTACGCTTTAGCTCATTTATCTCATTTGCCAGGGTTGGCTGATCTAATTCCTTACTTAAATCCTCCAGCGTATCCAGGTCAATTTTATAGGCGGAGATCATCCTTTCTTTTACCGCGGAATAACGGTAATCCAGATCCTTACCCTGCATTTCCAGCTCATGCAATTGATTTTTCACCTGCTCCAGGTGCTTACGGCCTGTCTCAATCTGCTTGACCACTCCCACCGTACCGCTGGATACCTCATTATATTTAAGCTCAACCTTAAGCAGCCCTTCTTTCTTTTCTTTGATCTGCGCATCCGCTTCACTAATCTTATTTTGGCAATCAATGATCTCGAGCCTTAAACCCTGCTGGCGCTCTTTTGCTTCAGCTATCTGCCTTTCAATATTCTCAAGGCTGGCTTTATCTTGGGCATAAGTTTCATCA
>CAZQGT010000092.1:0-1551 GCA_964593005.1 uncultured Planctomycetales bacterium | reverse complement strand
TATCTGCCTTTCAATATTCTCAAGGCTGGCTTTATCTTGGGCATAAGTTTCATCAAGAATCTTTAAGGTCGCCGCGTCAGAACTAAAACGTTTATTTAAAGCCTCGATCTCCGTCTTAGTTTGAGTAATCAGGACCAACACTTCTTCTCTGGCCTTGCTGTTTAAGGAAATACTATCCTCCTCCTGCACAATCATATCCTGCCTTGTTCTCTCTTCATTATTTAAACTCAAGAGCCGTTCCTGGGCGTTAGCTAAATTCTGCTCTATCGCGGATATTTCGCGGGCTACATCGCCTAACTCCATAACAATTACATCCTCTTCCTCTTTAATTTTATTGAACTGCTCTAAAATCGTAGAATGATTGGATTCCTTATTCGCCAGGGTAATCTCATGGTTACGCAACTCCAGCTCCAAGTCCTCGCTCATTTTAGTTAATTCTGAAATACAACTCTGCCGGAGCACCTTCCTGCTTCTTAATTCTCCCAACGTTTCTTCAATCCTGGAAATCTTTTCGCTGATATTCTGCGTATCCAATTCAATAGGCTTTGCCTCCCCGCTTATCTTGAATGTTGCCTGTGCCGCGGGATTCTCATCGCTTAAAGCCGGCTGATTCTGAACTTTTACCACCAGGCCTGTAATATTCTCCTTAGGCAGCCTATCCAGATAAATCACCGCGTTAAGAGATTCGCCGATATCATCATATTTATTCTTTAATTTCTCAAGAAATTCTTTATGCGAAACCAAAGTAAGCTTTTCATTCTCTAGCGCGGTAATCTCCTGGTTGATCCCGTTCAAATTCAGGCCCTCTTGTTCAAGGCTAGCCTTAACACTGCCGATTTTCTGCCTGAAACTATCCACTAATTCCCGGGTACTGGCTAACTCTAGGGCGACCTTATTTAAAGCCTCTTCGGCAATTACCTTTTCCTCATAAACCTTAGCCTTTTCAATCTCCAGCCTCTTTTTACGCGCCAGAAATACCTGATGCTTGGAATTAAATTCGCTTACTTCATTATGCGTATTTGAAATCCGGGTTTCTAAATCCAGGATAATTTTTTTGCTCTCGGAAATAGCCTCCAGTGAACTCTTAATCGAAACACTAAGCTTATCAATCTCCTCTTCCTTTTGAGCCAGGACAAACTGCTTATCTTCTATATTTTGCTTAAGGCTGTCGTATTCAACGCGCACCCTCTCTAATTTCTCCTCATCCTGCAGAAGTTTGGCTTTAGACTGCTCAATCTGGCCCTCCAAAACCTGGCTATTCTCAATCAATTCAGCGATGCGCTGCTGATTAAACGCGATATGCTCGTTATTGCGCACCAGGCTGTTCTCCAGATTAAGTATTTCGCTGCGGTTAGCCATCAAACTTTCTTCCAGCACCTTTAATTCTGACTGGCGGTTTGCGATTCTTCCCTCAAGTTCCGCCACTGACTCACTTAAAACTAAATCTTCTTTCTTTAAATCCTCAAGCTGCCTGGTAATCTCATCCTTCTGTATCAGGAAATTCTTTTTATCTATAACCGCCAAATCAGTTTCTTTCAACTTTAACTCTTC
>CAZQGT010000091.1:0-5316 GCA_964593005.1 uncultured Planctomycetales bacterium | reverse complement strand
ATCAAAAGCCACAGGTTTTCCTATTGCCAAGATCGCCGCTAAACTTGCCGTCGGTTATACCCTGGATGAGATACCGAATGATATTACGCGTTTAACCCCCGCTTGTTTTGAGCCGGCTATTGATTACTGCGTGGTGAAAGTCCCGCGCTTTACTTTTGAGAAATTTTCCTTGGCCGATAGCACCCTGGGGATCTCCATGAAATCAGTGGGGGAGGCTATGGCAATTGGCCGTACATTTAAGGAAGCCCTGCAGAAAGGACTGCGTTCGCTGGAGATTAAGAAATTCGGTTTGGAAAGCATTCTTTTTGGCAGCCCGGATAATATCAAAATTGAAAATGGGGTTTTAGATAGAATTTGCCAGAAATTAAGGCAGCCTAACGCGGAGAGGATTTTTTATATCGGGGATGCTTTTCGTGCTAACCTGGATATTGAGAAAATCCATGAATTAACCCGGATTGACCGCTGGTTTTTGTATAATATTAAAGAGATCATTGATTGCGAAAGAGAATTGCTTGAGAATAAGAATAACCTTGGCAGCGAGCTGCTTAGGAAGTCCAAGGAGTATGGCTTTAGCGACAAACAGCTGTCCAGGCTTTTATCTATAGATGAAGCGGAAGTTTATGCCTTGAGAAAATCCATGAATATCCTTCCGGATTTCAAACTGGTTGATACTTGTGCCGCGGAATTTATGGCACACACACCGTATTTCTATTCCACATATGACAAGTAGATAAATAACCCAATTATCTTTACAAAAGATAAAGCTTATATTATAATATGCCTAATAATTAGGCAAAAAATGATTAAAAAATCAGGATTTGATAACGAAAAATACCTTAAAGACCAGACCGCTGCTATCCTTGACCGGGTAAAGAAGTTTGATAATAAACTTTACCTGGAGTTCGGAGGAAAGCTTTGTTTTGATTACCACGCCGCTCGCGTCCTTCCGGGTTATGACCCTAATGTAAAGATAAGGCTTCTGCAATACTTGAAAGACAAGATTGATATCGTGCTTTCCATATACGCCGGAGATATTGAAAAAGGCAGGGTCCGCGGGGATTTCGGGATTACTTATGACGCGGCTACGTTGAAATTAATTGATGATTTACGCAAATGGGGATTAGATATCCTGGCGGTAGTGATTACCCGTTTTGCTAATCAGTCATCGGCGGTTATCTTTAAGAATAAGCTGGAGCACCGGGGGGTAAAGGTATACCTGCATTATCCTATTGAAGGTTATCCAGCAGATATTGACGCCATCGTCAGCGACAAGGGGTTTGGCAAGAATGATTATATTGAAACTAAGAATCCTATTGTTGTGGTTACTGCCCCCGGCCCGAATAGCGGAAAACTGGCTACCTGCCTTTCCCAGCTATTCCAGGAGCATAAACGCGGCATAAACGCAGGCTACGCTAAATTTGAAACTTTCCCTATATGGAACCTGCCGCTTAAACATCCGGTTAATGTAGCCTATGAAGCAGCTACGGCTGATATTCAGGATTTTAACCTGGTTGACCCATTTCATTTGAATAAATACAACAAGACTTCTATAAATTATAATCGCGACGTAGAAAGTTTTCCGATACTCAAGCTTATTTTAAGCAGGATATACGCTAAGGATTATAACCTTCCTACGTATAATTCTCCTACTGATATGGGGGTTAACCGCGCCGGTTTCGGGATTATTGATGATAAGGCCGTGCAGGATGCGGCAAAACAAGAGCTTATCCGCAGGTATTTCAGGTATAATAGCGAATATGCCCTGGGTATTGAAAAGAAAGAAACAGTAGACAGGGTGACTCTGCTTATGGAAGAGCTGGGGGTAAAAGTCACCGATCGTTTGGTTGTTGAGATAGCCAGAAAAACAGCGGAAGAGGCGGAGAAGAAAGGGCAGGGCAATGAAGGCATATGTTGCGGGGCTTCTATTGAGCTAAGCGACGGTCAGATTGTTACGGGCAAAAATTCCAAGCTTATGCATGCTGCCTCAAGTTTAATTTTAAACGCGGTTAAAATCCTGGCGCGTATTCCGGATGAGATACTGCTCTTAAGCCCGCATATTATAAGTCAGATCGCTAAATTAAAAGAAGGGATTTTAGGCCAGGATTCAGAGAGCCTGGATTTAGAGGAGTGTTTGATTGCCCTGGCTATAAGCGCGACTACAAATCATACCGCGGAACTGGCAATGAATAAATTAGGCGAGCTTAAAGGATGCGAGGTGCATATGACGCATATTCCTACTCCCGGGGATGAGGTCGGGCTAAAGCGGCTGGGAGTAAATCTTACCACTGACGGGAAGTTCTCTTCCCGGAATCTTTTCGTAACCTAAAGCTTATTTTTCGTAAAACCCTATTGCTATTTAATCCCATCTATATTATATTAATTAATAACCGATACTTTAGGAGTAATTATTAATTATGTCAGTTAAAATAAAGTTCCTTGGAGGCGCAAAAACTGTTACCGGCTCAAGCCATTTGATTACGGCTGGCAGCACGGAGATACTTCTTGATGCCGGCCTCTTTCAAGGCCACCGCGACGCATTTTACGCAATCAATACCACTTTCCATTATAACCCGCGTACAATTAACGCTATGGTCTTATCGCACGCGCACATTGACCATTGCGGTAATATCCCGAACTTGATTAAGCAGGGGCTGCGCTGTAAGATTTACACTACTTCGGCAACCAAGGATTTGGCGGATCTGATGCTGATTGATTCAGGGAAAATCCAGGAAGAAGATGTGCGTTATGTAAATAAGATTAACCGGCGGATGAACCTGCCGCTGCGTAAGGCTTTATATACTGCGAAAGAGGCCTCCAGGGCCACCAGGATTTTCCGTTCTATTTCTTACAACCAAAAGTTTTGTATTGCCAAGGATGTTTCGGCCACCATTCTTGACGCCGGGCATATTTTGGGCTCCGGAATTGTTGTTCTGGATATCAAAGACGGCCAGCGGAATTTGCGTTTAGGCTATGCGGTGGACCTGGGGAGAAAGAATCTTCCCTTGTTAGGCGACCCGGTGATCCCTAAAGGATTAGACTATCTGATAATGGAGTCTACTTATGGCGGCAGGCTGCATCGCCCGATTGATGAGGCGCAGTCAAGGTTAAGAGAGGCGATCTCCCGCGCGGTGAAAAGAGGAGGCAAGGTACTTATCCCTTCTTTTACTCTGGAACGTACTCAAGAGGTAATCTATTTCTTAAATGAGCTGCTCAAGGAAAAGCTTATCCCCGCGGTACCTATTTATGTGGATAGCCCGTTAGCCACGAATATTACCGACCTTTTTAATTATCACCTTGATTTCTTAAATGAAAAAACCCGCCAGGCATTCAGCAAGGGGGATAATCCCTTTGAATTATTAAATTTACGTTTTATCCGCGAGCAAAAAGAATCCAAGGCTTTAAATACCGATAAACGGCCGATGATTATTATTGCCGGAAGCGGTATGTGTGAATCCGGCAGGATGCTGCATCATCTGCAGAATAATATTGAGGATTCACGCAATATGATCCTGGTGGTTGGGTATATGGCCCAGGATACTTTAGGCAGGCGGATAGTTGAGAAAACTCCTTTTGTAAAAATATTCGGAGTTGAGTATGAGCTTAACGCCGAGGTAGTGGTGATTAACGCTTTTTCCGGGCATGCCGACCAGACAGAGTTGTTGGATTTTGTTTCCGGCTGCCTGCCTGCCTCGCCGCTAGGCGGGCCGCTTAAACGTATTTTCCTGGTGCACGGGGAACTTGAGCAATCGCTGGCGCTTTCTGGTTTATTGGCCCAGAAAAGGCTAGAGGTGCATATACCGGATAAGGATGAAGAGGTATTGCTTAATTAAGTATTTTATGATAAAGTAGCTTTTCAAATTAAATAGGAGGTAACTTAAAATGATAGGTGGTTTCTCAACTCCCAAGAAAGATAAAGCAGTTAAATCAAGCGGCGGAAAGCTGGTTAAGACCGGAGAAATACTGGTGCGCGGCATTGATACCTACAAAGCAGGAGTAGGTGTCAGAGGCCTGGGCACTTTATTCGCGGCTTATCCGGGAAAAGTTTATTTTACCCGCAAAAAGACCAGCCATGGTAAATTGCGCACATTTGTTAATGTCGCGCCTTTGGCGAAAAAAGAAGTTAAGAAATAAATATGGCTGATTCAGCCAAAAGCTATTCCCAGCAAAAATATTTATTAAGTATCATTGATATGTTTTATAGCATAGCCCTGGTTCTATTTTTCTTAGGATCAGGGCTTTGTTTGTATTTAGAGGATTTTATAGCCAATTCCAGCCTGCCCGGGTATTTATCAATCCCTGCTTTTCTTTTGATTATTCTGTTTGTTTATTTTTTATTTAATTTGCCGCTTAATTTCTATGCCGGTTATGCCCTGGAGCATAAGTTTAATCTTTCTAAACAGAAAATAAGCTCCTGGTGGCTTGACCAGTTAAAATCCGGCGTACTGGCGTATATAATTTTTCTGATATTGATTTCAGGTTTTTACTGGATTTTAGCTAAATTTGAACAATGGTGGCTGGCCGTCTCAGCCTTTTGGATAGTTTTCAGCGTGATATTAGCCAAGTTGACCCCGGTTTTGATTATTCCGTTATTTTTTAAATATAAAAAACTGGAAGATGAAGTTTTACGCCAGAGGATATTTGACCTGGCTAAAAAAATGCGGGTTAAGCTGATGGATGTCTTTGAAATAGATTTCAGCAAGAAAACACTTAAAGCAAACGCGGCTTTTACCGGGATGGGTAAAACTAAGCGGGTGATTCTAGCCGATACCTTAAAAGATAAATATAACCATGATGAGGTTGAAGCGATATTGGCGCATGAATTTGCCCATTTTCAACGTAAACATATTTTTAAGCTGATTGCAATAAATTCCCTGTTAACCCTAGGCGTGTTTTACCTGATTTTTAGGACCAGCGTTTATTTATTGGGAGTATTTAAGCTAAGTTCTCTTTCCCAGTTAGCCAGTCTGCCGATGGTTTTTCTTTATTTTATGATTTTTGGGATTATTATGCAGCCTCTGGAGGCATATGTGAGCCGAAGGTTTGAAAGAGAGGCGGATAGCCTGGCACTTAAAACTACGCAGAACAAAGAGGCGTTTATTTCTTTAATGGATAAACTTGCCAGCCAAAACCTAGCTGACAGGAACCCGCACCCGCTGATCAAGTTTTTCTTCTTTGACCATCCCCCAATTGACGAGCGTATAAAAGCAGCAAAATCTTACACTATTTAATGAACCTGCTAAATTTCTCGTTCAGGTCGATTTTTTAACGCCAATGATCTTTCGCATTTCGGCGGCTGCAGAACTCCACCTCGGCCTC
>CAZQGT010000090.1:0-5500 GCA_964593005.1 uncultured Planctomycetales bacterium | reverse complement strand
TTTTAAGCATTAGTGCTTAAAGAGAGGCTCCCACTTGAAACCAAACCGGTTCAAACTATCTATCCAACGGCACTCCTGCGGGGATTTTTTATTGAGGCCACAACTTACGGAACGATAGTGAACGTAAGTTGTTCGGCCGAAATAATCCCGTGAATGCGAAGAAAATTTCATAGAAATTTTCAAGCGTTTATGAGCGGGATAATCGTTCGATAACTTGCGATAGATATCAATGGACCTCTTTACCCGGGAAACTTTAAACACTCAAGACAAAAATCTGCCCTTAGCAGTACGTATGCGCCCGGCCAGGCTTGACGAATTGTTCGGCCAGGAACATATCCTGGGTGAGGGTAAATTATTGCGCCGGGCTATTGAAGCCGACCGTTTAAGTTCGCTTATTCTTTTCGGCCCTCCCGGATGCGGGAAAACCTCTCTTGCCTGGTGCATCGCAAATGTTACCCGGGCAAATTACGTATCGATAAACGCCACTACTTCAAACGTTGAAGAATTAAGGAAGGTCATTGTCTCCTCTAAATTAAGGGCAAGAGAAGGAAAAACAAAAACCATTCTTTTTATTGACGAGATCCATCGTTTTAACAAAGCCCAGCAGGATGTGCTTTTGCCCGATGTCGAGCAGGGGATGTTGGTTTTAATCGGGGCAACAGTACACAATCCGTATTTTTCGCTTACCTCAGCCCTGCTTTCCCGTTCAATTGTTTGTGAGTTAAAAGCGCTTCAGATAACAGATTTATTAGGTATAATAAATAATGCCCTGAAGGATAAAGATAGAGGCCTAGGGCACCTTAAAATTAAAGTTGATAAAAAAGCGCTTACTTTTTTAGCTAAGAGCTGCGAGGGGGATGCCCGAAGGGCGCTGGCAGCTTTAGAGTTGGGGGTATTGACTACCGTAGCGGATAAATCCGGGCAGATCAATTTCAGCCTGGAGATTGCCCAGGAGTCTATCCAGAAAAAAGCAGTTATTTACGACCGTGATGAAGACGGCCATTATGATACCGCTTCGGCATTTATTAAATCCATGCGCGGATCTGATCCTGATGCGGCGATATACTGGATGGCAAAAATGCTTTATGCCGGAGAAGACCCGCGTTTTATTGCCCGTAGGGTATGTATTTTAGCTTCCGAGGATGTTGGAAACGCCGATCCTTTAGCGCTGGTTTTAGCCAATGCGGCTTTGCAGATCTCTGAGTTCGTAGGCATGCCCGAAGCGAGGATCCCCTTAGCCCAGGCGGTAATTTATGTTTCTTGTGCCCCTAAATCAAATGCCAGCTATTTGGCGATTGAAAAGGCCAGCCGGGATATCAGGGAGAATAAGGTGCAAGAGGTGCCAGACCACCTGAAAGATACCAATTACAGCGGCGCGGAAAAATTAGGCCATGGTATAGGTTATAAATATGCCCATGATTATCCGGGCCATTTTGTGAAACAGAAATATACGCGTAAAAAAGTGCGCTACTATGAGCCTACGAATATAGGCCATGAAGCTAAAATAAAAGAGCGTCTGGAGAAACTGCAGAAATGATATCGGGAATATCCATATTGATGGTTTTAGGCATAGGAATGGTTATTTATGCTGTCTTTGGGTTATTCAGTACGCCCAAAGGGGACGCCCAGTTAAGGAAAAGTGATAATAAACCAAATTTACCTCAGGATGCCGGAAAAGAACAGTTGATACAGCGGCTGCAAAAACAAGTAGCTGCTTTGGAGGGCGAATTAAACCAGGCCAGGGTTGGATATGAAAAAGAAAAATCCGAATTTTTGGCCGCCGGGGAAAGAGAGGCCAAGTTTGCCGACGAGCTAAAACGCAGGGAGGAATGGGTAGCCAGGGCTGAGGCAGAATTGGCCAAGATAAAACCGGAGAACCTGGATTTAAAGAATAAATTTATTGCCAAAGAAAATGAGCTGCAGGGGGAATTTGCCAAAAACGTAAATTTGTCGCGGGAGATCCGCGAGATCAAAGTTTTGCTAGAAGCCAGGGACGCGGAAGTCAAACTCAAAGAAGAACAGGTGCAGATTCAAAAACACCAAATTGAAAAGCAGCTCAAGGATATTAATGAACACTTAGCTGTTATCGCCGAGTTTAAGCGTAAGGAGAAAATTAGTGAGTGGATTCCTAAAACAGAGTTTAACAAATTGAATGAGGAGTATACTCAACTAGAAAAGGATTTGGAGTCTAGTCAGGAAAGATTAAAGAGTTTTGCCGAAGAAATTGCCCATCTGCGCCAAGGGGTAAATCAGAAAGCGCCACCTACAGAGGAGATTAAGCAGGAAAAAGAAGAAGCTCCACAACAAAAAGAACCGCTTGCAGAAACAGTGCAAAAAGAGGAAGAAGCCCCTAAAGAAGAGGCTCTAGAGCAAAAAGCGGCAGAGCCATTAAAAGAAGAGCTCCCGGAAACAGGCGGGCAAAAGGCAGATGAAAGGCTAAAAGAGGAAACCCTTGAGGCTGCTGAAGAGAAGGAAGCTGAAGCTTCCAAAGATGAGCCTTCGGCGGCAGATAGCAAAATAGCAGAACAAGGTCAAAAGGAAGAAGCCCCTAAAACAAAGCCGCAGGCGACTCCGCGTGTAAGCCTGGAAAAGGTAAGAAACATCGGGATTATGGCGCATATTGATGCCGGTAAGACTACCACTACCGAAAGAATACTTTTTTATACAGGCCGTTCATATAAAATCGGTGAGGTTCACGACGGAGCGGCAACTATGGATTGGATGAAACAGGAGCAGGAGAGGGGTATTACTATTACCTCCGCGGCTACGACCTGTTTTTGGAAGGACCACCGGATTAATATTATAGATACCCCGGGGCATGTTGATTTTACCGTTGAGGTAGAGCGTTCTTTGAGAGTTTTAGACGGCGCGGTAGCAGTATTTTGCGCTGTAGGCGGAGTAGAGCCGCAGTCAGAGACAGTCTGGAGACAGTCTGATAAATATCATGTCCCAAAAATTGCTTTTATAAATAAAATGGACCGGACCGGGGCAGACTTCTTTAGCGTGTTAAGCGGAATTGAGAAAGACCTGGTGGCTAATGCTATTCCCCTGGAGATTCCCATTGGGGCTGAAGATAAATTCCGCGGCGTAATAGACTTGATTGAGATGAAGGCTTATATCTATGATGATACATCTTTGGGCAAAGAATTTACAGTTAGTGAAATACCGGAGGAATATAAGGAGCAGGCGGTAAAATACCGGCATATTATGGTAGAGCGGGCAGTCGGCCTGGATGATAGTCTGATGAAGAAATTTTTGGATTCAGAAGAATCAATTACCCAGGCTGAGCTATATCAAGCTATCCGCCAGGGAACGATTGCCAACAAGATGGTTCCGGTAACCTGTGGTGCGTCTTTTAAAAATAAGGGAGTGCAGAAATTATTGGATACCATAGTTGCTTTTTTGCCTTCTCCGCTGGATTTGCCTCCGGTTGAAGGCGATGATTTAAATGATCCGCAAAATAAATTGCAGCGTAAAGCAGATATTAAGGAACCTTTCTGCGGTCTGGCTTTTAAGGTGCAGGCAGATCAACATATGGGCAAGCTCGTTTATGTGCGGGTATATTCGGGGATTTTATCCACCGGCACATATATCCTGAATACGCTGAAAAATAAAAAAGAGAGAATTGGCCGTATTGTGCAGATGCATGCTAATCAACGCGAAAACATTGATTATGCCTTTGCCGGAGATATTGTAGCAATTCCGGGATTATCTAGCACGGTAACCGGAGATACACTTTCTGATGTGGATCATCCTTTAATCTTGGAAGCAATAAAATTTCCTACGCCGGTGATTTCTTTAAGTATTGTGCCTAAAAGCAGGGATGACCAAGACAAGCTGGGAAAAGGGCTGGCTAAACTTACAGAGGAAGACCCCACTTTTAAGGTGGAAACTGACGAGGAGACCAAGGAAGTTATTCTTACCGGGATGGGCGAGTTGCATTTGGAGATTATTGTGGATAGGCTGAAAGAGGAGTTTGGGGTTGAGGCAATCGTAGGCCAGCCAAAGGTTGCTTATCGTGAGACTATCCTTAAGCCGGCCAGCGCAGAGAATAAGTATATTAAACAATCCGGAGGCCGGGGTCAGTATGGGCATGTAGTTTTAGACATTTTACCCAATAAAGCCGGAGAAGGGTTTGAGTTTATTGACAAGATTAAGGGAGGCGCAATCCCACGTTCATTTATCCCGGCGGTTGAAAAGGGTGTAATTGAAGCAATGCAGAAGGGGGCTTATGGCGGTTATCCGGTTGTGGATGTCAAAGTGGAATTAGTTGACGGCTCATATCATGAAGTTGATTCTTCGGAAATTGCCTTTAAAATGGCAGCTATATTTGGATTTAAGGAAGCTTTTATGAAAGGCAGCCCCGTTTTTCTTGAGCCTAGTATGAAGCTTGAGGTTGTAACTCCGGAGGAGTACGTAAATGGCTGCGTAGGTTTTATATGCTCACATCGCGGGAAAATTTTAAATATTGATGCTAAGGCCAATCAAAAGATTATTTCAGCCGAGGCCCCATTATCCGAGATGTTTGGCTATGCCACTAATTTCCGCTCGCTTTCCAGCGGGAGGGCAAACGCTACCATGGAGTTTGATAAATATACCCAGGTCCCTAATGAAATTGCCCAGAAAATTATTCTAGAGAAACAAAAAGAAGACACCCCGCGCTAATTGGAATTGCGCGGGTGTTATCTTGGTAGATAAAAGGAGGATAGGTTATGAAGAAGCTGATAGTTGTTTTATTAACCCTGTGTTTGATTAACTGCTATGGAGGAGTTTTTGCTATGGACGATAAGACTGTAGTTCTGGAAACGAATCAAGGCAACATTGAAATTAAATTAAAAACCGATGTTGCGCCGAAGGCGTGTGAAAATTTTGTTAAATTGGCCGAGAAAGGTTATTATAATGGCTTGATTTTTCACCGCGTAATTAAGGGTTTTATGATCCAGGGAGGAGATCCTACAGGCACAGGCATGGGAGGAGAGTCAATCTGGGGCGGGCCTTTTGAAGATGAGGTAAGCCCGGTAGCGAAATTTGACGGACCGGGAATTTTAGCCATGGCTAATTCCGGACCGAATACAAACGGCAGCCAGTTTTTTATTACTTGTGCCAAAACCCCCTGGCTGAATATGCGCCATACTATATTCGGCGAAGTAGTTTCTGGTTTAGAAGTGGTACAGAAAATTGAAAATACTCCGGTTAACGCAGAAGACCGTCCGATTACTGAGCAAAAGATCATCCGGGCATATCTAAAATAAGCGTTCAGGCTTACAATCCCCCCATAAACAAAAAGGGCCCTATTTTTAGGGTCCTTTTTGGAGGGGATAATCCTCAATGGCTTTCGCTATCAGCATCCTCCACTTCAGTTAACAAAAAAGAGTACCCCAAGCATGCCATATGTAAAATAAAAATCAAGGGCATTTAAAGGCTTTTAAAAAAAACCTTCTTTAAAAACAATGATTTAGCATTGTAACCCCTTAATTATTAAACATCCTTATTACATTAA
>CAZQGT010000089.1:0-5609 GCA_964593005.1 uncultured Planctomycetales bacterium | reverse complement strand
GCAGCTTACCCGAGACTCTCTTCCGCCGTAGGCGGAAAACGCGCCGGATCAGCGCTCGCCTCCTATTCTACATTGCTCCACGCAGAGATTACCGCGTTTCACCTCGCTAGCCTTACGGCCGCTACTCGTCTCTGTGGCTCTAATCCGCATGTCTATTCAACAAGGGCGGGAATTACCCGCTGCGTTATCCTCTGGAGCCCGGACTTTCCTCCCTACTCACATAGGGCAGCCACACCCTGCCTGCTTATTTATTTAATGCTTCCTTAATTGCCTTTGTTGCCAATTTATCCGCGTAGGTATTTTCTTCCCTCGGGATATGGTTAACCGTAACTTTCTCAAATCCGCTCAAAAGCCGCAAAGCACGCTGATATAAAGAGACCAGCCCTTCGTGCTTGACTTTATAAATCTTGTTAACCTGCCTGGCCAAAAGCTGGCTGTCTGTATTAATCTTTAATGTTTTAGCTTTTAATAACAGGGCCTCTTCCAGCGCATATATCAGCGCGGTGTACTCGGCTATATTATTAGTAGCCTTGCCGATATAATTTGAAATTTGTTTTAATTCCTGTCCGTCGCGGTAAATAACCACCCCTACCCCGCTATGCCCCGGGTTGCCCTTTGACGCGCCGTCAATATAAATCTCTAAACAGCTCATTCCGCAATATAAAAGATGCGATTACATACTTCACAGGTAACAATATGCTCGTACATCTTAATCAGGTTAATTACCTGGGGAGGCACCAGCATATGGCAGCCGCCGCAAGAATTATCCACCACCGTGACAATCGCTAATCCGCCGCGGCTGGAAAGTATACGCTCATACTCAACCAGCATTTTAGAGTCAATTGACGGAGTAATTTGCTGTCTTTGAGCCTGCAGCTGATTCAGGCGGTCGTCTATTTCTTTTATACGCAACTCAACTTTCTTTTTTTCATCCTGAAAAACTTTTTCTTCCTGCTTCAGCTTAAGATTCTCCTGCTCAACCTGTGCTTTTATTTTATCCGATTCATCAAAAGAAATAAGGATCTTCTCTTCAATCAATGAACCATCAGCCTTAGTATCGGCAATCTGCTGCAGCATCGTTTGAAATTCTTTATTTGTCTTTAAAGAATACAGCTGTCCTTGAAGTTTCTTTACTGCTTCGGCGTTAGCCGCAAGCTCCAGCTCCTTTTCTTTTCGCTGTTTTTGCAGCTCTAAAGAGCTTTTTTCAAGCAGCACTAAATTCTGCTTTTTGGCTTCAAAAGATTCTTCTATAACCTTTATCTCTAGAGGCTTAGATTCTTTCTCATTCTTCAAAGCGTAAATCTCGCTGTCTAATTCCTGAAGCTTTACTAAGCCGATAATTTGCGCTTTTAGGTCTACCGTAGGCAATTTACCTCCTGACTATTAATTCATTTGGGCGATAGAGGACTCGAACCTCTGACATCTACAATGTGAATGTAGCGCTCTAACCAACTGAGCCAATCGCCCTCAATATATTCTGGGCCCACAGGGACTCGAACCCCGGACCAATTGATTATGAGTCAACTGCTCTAACCGACTGAGCTATGGGCCCTGAAAATAATACTATATAATACTATTTTTAGCTGATTTTAGCAAGTTAAAAAGGAATTATTTTTCCTTCTTAATGACAGTGAGGAAGTTATTTACAATTCGGGGGTCAAACTGTGTTCCGGATGCCTTTTTAATCATATCCAATGCCTTAGCCTTAGGAAAGGCCTTGTGGTAAGGCCGGTCGCTGATTAAAGCCTGATAAACATCCGCAATAGCAATAACCCTGGCGCCGATAGGTATATCGTCGCCCTTTATGCCACTGGGGTAGCCCTTGCCATCCCATCTTTCATGATGATAAAAAATAAACGGAATTAAAGCATGTAAAAACTGGATAGGCCGGATTATGTCTGCCCCAATCTGCGGATGTTTCTTAATTTCTTCAAACTCTTTTTTATTCAACTTGCCTTTCTTAAGCAATATATTCTCGCTAATACCGATCTTTCCTAAATCGTGCAGCATAGCCGCCTGTTTAATAAGCTCCACATCCTCCCTGGGCAGACTTAAGCTCTTAGCGATCTCTGTAGCATAATGCACCGTGTTTTCCACATGCTCGCCGGTATAGTGATCCTTTAATTCAATAGTCTTGGCAAAAGCAAAGATTGATTCTGTTAAACCCTGCTTTGATTTCATGGTAAGCTTATCTATTGTCTTCTTTAAAGTTTTCACTCCCCCAGACTTAGCAACCTTGCCTTTTTTAGAGAGGTTATTCATATCTAAAGTGGAATAGGCACGGTTACCTCCCTGCTCCTTAGCTTTATTAAGCACGGTATTAGCTAAATTAACTAAATCCGTACCGTTCCTTGCCCTGTCTTCAGGAAAAGAAACCGCTGCCAGGCTCAATTTTAACCTTACATTATGTTTCTTATTGCCAAAATTAATAAAGTTTAACGATTCCAGCAATCTCTGCGCCATACTAAAAGCTAAATCCCTGTTTAATCTCGGGGAGATAATCAGGAATTCTTCTCCGGCGTAACGGATTAAGGTATCATACCGGCGGACCATTCGTTTAAGCTGCCTGGACAACTGCTTTAAAACTAAATCACCGAAGGCGATGCCGTAAACGTCGTTTATGGATTTAAAATAATCTATATCCAGCATAATAATTGCCAGGCTATGCGCAAACCTGCGGGTCCGATGGAACTCTACCTCAACCACATCCTGCAAATAACGCCGGTTATAAAGCCCGGTCTGTGAATCAACTAACGAAATGCCTTTTAATTTTTCGTAAGATTTAAGCAGCTCCTGATGAAGCTTACTCTTTTCTAATTCCGCCTTTTTATGCAGAGAGACCTCCTGCAGAAGATCAGATGTCCTTTCCTCCACAATCTCCTCAAGGTGCTCACGGTAACGCCTTAGACCTTCCTCAATCTTTTTTCTTTCGCTTATATCAATATTAACTTCGGCCACCAGCCATTCGCCATTTTCATCCTGGAAAGGAATAGTAGTTACTGAAATAGGCCGGTTTCCTTCTTTAGGCAAAACCTCCTGGCTGACTATGATTTTTTTAGTCTTAAAAGCCTTCTCTATTGCGCAATCCTCACAAGGGGTCTTGCGATCCATAAAATAATCAAAACATCGTTTGCCCTCCCATGGCCCGTATATCTTTGCCCACTCCGGATCAATGTAGCGGATATAATAATCCTTATCAATAATATCCAGGCCGGTCTTAGTAGCCCCTAAAATAAACTCAATCTGCTGGCGCAATTTCTTAGCCTGTAACTCCGCCAATTCTTTTGATTTTACCTCGGATTCCAGCTCCTTTGTGCGGTGTTCAACTAAAAGCTCAAGTTTTTCATGATAGACCTGCAGCTCAGATTCATATTCCTTGTTTTTAGTAATATCGCGGTTACTCGCCCTGCGGCCAAGCAGTTTACCTTCTTTATCGTAAATCGGTACGCACGCATGGCTAAGCCATACTATATTACCGCTGTGGTTAACTATGCGGAAATCAGTCTCTAATTTTGCGCAATTGCTTACAGCCTCGTTTACTTTCTTACGCAGCTTTTCAATGTCGTCTTTATATACAATATTATCAATCAGGGAAGGATCTTTCATAAAATCATCCTGTGTGTATCCCGTGATGCGCACGCAGGAAGGAGAAACATATATCATCCGGTTATCCGTACCCTGCCAATACTCCCAATCATACGTAAAATCAGCGATAGTCCTAAACCTCTCTTCGCTCTGCCGCAGGGCGTCTTCAGCTTTCCTGCGCTGGGTTATATCGCGGGCATATTCTATTACTCCGATGACTTTCTTTGTTTTCTCATCAAACATAGGAAAACTATACAGATCAAGGTATCCGGCAATATTTTCGTCTTTATCCTTGAAAGAAACAACCCTGGACGCTGGTTTTAAAGTTTCCAGGGTTTCTTTAACCGGGCAAACCTCACAGGGTTTGTTTTTACCATGAAAGGCTTGGTAACATTTCTTGCCCACAAGAGGCATATTATGCGCATGCCACTTTTCCTTGGTGGGATTGACGCGCAAAACATTCAGATCAGTATCCAAAACACTTACCCCGTCCTGAATACTGGTAAAGACGCTATTTAAAAATCCGCTGGCATTGAGCAGCTCCTCCTCAATCTTTACCCGGTCCCTAATCTCTTTACGCAGGTTTTCATTAAGACTGGTTAACTCCGCGGTCCTCACCTTAACCCTGATTTCAAGCTCTGAGCGTATATCTCTCTGTCTTTCTTCTTCTTTCTTTCGCTGGGAAATATCCCTGGCAATACCGGTTGTTCCAATTATTTTACCTTGATCGTCAAAAATCGGGGTTTTAACAGTTTCAATCCAAACCTCTCCCTCGTCTTTATTAACCAGTCTTTCCTCAATACATTTACGCTTTTTGTTGTTCATGACCTCGCGGTCATCAGAACGATAACTTTCAGCCAGATCCCTCGGCCAAAGCTCAAAATCAGTCTTGCCTACAATTTCATCGGCTTTAAAACCACAAGCCTTAGCAAAAGCGTCATTAACCACGATAAACTTGCTCTCAGTATCCTTGAGCCAAGCCATATCAGGAATATTATTCAAGATAGCCTTCTGTTGAAGCTCGGTATTGCGCAGCTTCATAATCGTTAATTCAGAGCTATCTTTAAAATTCTTAATCTTAAGCGGCCCATCCTGGACGGGTTTAACCCGGTCTTTTTGTTTTTGATTTTCCATTTTTAATCAGTTATGACTAATACTCTCTCTGGTGCGCCAAGGTCATATCCATAAAAGTACGCAATCTACGGGAACGCGAAGGATGGCGGAGTTTTTTCAAAGCCTTGGCTTCAATTTGCCTGACCCTTTCGCGGGTAACCTTAAAAACATTGCCCACCTCTTCCAAGGTGCGCGAAGATCCATCATTAATGCCAAAACGCAAGATCAGTATCTTTTTTTCTCTTTCTGTTAAAGTACTTAACGCGGAATTCATCTCATCTTTTAGCATTGAACGCACAGTTTCGTTTGCCGGAGATACTGCTTTTTTATCCTGGATAAAATCCCCAAAATGCGTATCCCCCTCATCACCTATAGGCATCTGCAAGGATATAGGCTCCTGGGCAATTTTTAATATGGATTTTATCTTGCCTTGAGGAAAACGCATTTTATGCGCGATCTCCTCGGGCGTAGGTTCACGGCCGTTCTTTTGCACAAAGACCCTGGAAAAACGGATTATCTTATTTATCGTCTCAGTCATATGCACGGGAATTCTGATAGTCCTGGCCTGATCCGCGATTGAACGGGTAATTGCCTGGCGGATCCACCATGTAGCATAGGTTGAAAATTTATAACCCCGCTTGTATTCAAATTTCTCTACGGCCCGCATAAGGCCGATATTTCCCTCCTGGATCAAATCCAGAAATGATAATCCGCGGTTAGTGTATTTTTTAGCGATACTCACAACCAAGCGCAAGTTAGCCTCCACCAGCTTCTTCTTTGTGCGGCTGAATTTTAGATGGGCGGATTTTATCAATTTCATCTGCTCTTTAATCCTGGCGTATGGCTCCGCGATCTCTTTGAGAATCTGGTTTTTACGCTCCCGGTTAGATTTGCCTGAACGTTTTATATGG
>CAZQGT010000088.1:0-5658 GCA_964593005.1 uncultured Planctomycetales bacterium | reverse complement strand
GAGAAATTCCCTCCGCTTAATATATACTCAGCAGACATCAGCATATCTTTTACGGTAGAAGCCATTCCCCTTTTTAAAAGCACCGGTTTTTTAGTGGCGCCTACTTCTTTTAAAAGGTTAAAATTTTGCATATTACGGCAGCCAATTTGCAACACATCTACATACTTAGCCACCAGTTCCACGTCGCGACTATCCATTACCTCGCTTACCGTAACCAACCCTAACTCATCGCCTACCTGCTTAAGCATTTCTAATCCCGTTTTGCCTAAACCTTGAAAACTATAAGGGGATGTCCTGGGCTTAAATGCCCCTCCGCGCAAAACAGTTGCTCCGGCTTTCTTTACCTGTTTGCCTATTTCATACAGGCGCTCAATATTCTCAATTGAACAAGGACCCGCCATAACGACCAAGGCCTTGCCTCCGATCTTTACACCCTTGCCAAGCTCAATTACAGAATCTTCTTTTTTAAATTCACGGGAAACCAGGCGAAACGGCGAAAGCACAGGGATAACTTTTTCAACTCCCGGGAAAACTTCAAGCGGAGTTACCCGCAAAACATCCTCCGGGCCGATAACCCCTATAATCGTCCTCTCAGCTCCTTTAGAAACATGCGGCGTCAGCCCTAGAACTTTTACTTTTTCTATAATATGGTTGACCTGTGCTTCAGTCGCCTCTGGTTTTAAGACAATAATCATTAAAGCTTCTCCTTAAGCACTTTCCTTAAAACACGGATAAACCTCTCATTTTCTTTTTGAGTACCAATAGTTACCCGGATAAAATCTTTCAGGCCATACTGTTTCATATCGCGAACAATCACCCCGAACTTAAGCATAGCTTTAAAAACTTCCAAACAGTCTTTGCCTGTATCAATAAGAATAAAATTAGATACCGACGGCAAAAATCCTAACCCCAGTTTAGAAAGCTCTCTATAAATAAAATCTTTGCCTTCCAATACCAGTCGCCGGGTTTTTTTAAGAAAATCTTTATCGTCCAAAGCAGCTATTCCTGCCGCCTGTGCCAATGTGTTAACATTAAACGGCTGCCTGACCCTCTCCATATAAGAAACAAACTCGCTTTCAGCTACAGCATAACCTAAACGTAAGCCCGCCAACCCATAACTCTTGGAGAAAGTCTTAAGAATAACCACCTTCTTTTTTCGCCTTAGGTAGCTTAAGGAATCCGGATAATCGTCAACATCAACAAAGTTATCATACGCTTCATCAAAAACAACCACTACCGATTCCGGTAAGGCATTAATAAAATCCGCAACCTCATACTTAGTTACATACGTACCTGTCGGATTATTGGGATTGGCAATAAAAATCAGTTTTGTCTTCTTATCCACCAGCTTAAGCATTGCCCCTAAATCATGTTTGAAATAACGCAGCGGCGCCTTCTTAATCTTGCGGTCATTTACCTGGGCGATAATTTCATATTCCAGAAACGTAGTATCCGAAGTAACAATATTCTCGTCAGGCTCCACGAAAGTCCTAATCAATACATCAATAAGCTCATCAGAGCCATTGCCAAGGACAAGGTTCTCCGGCTCAAGGGACAAGTGCTTGGCCAGCCGCTTCTTGAGATAAAACCCCTGGGAATCCGGATAACGGTTAAGGCCGGATAAGCATTTCTTTATGGCGCTAATGGCCTTCGGTGACGGGCCAAAAGGGTTTTCATTGGAAGCCAGCTTGATTACCTCTTTTAACCCCAGTTGCCTTTTAGTTTCTTCAATAGGCTTTCCGGCTACATAAGGCTTTACATTTAAAACACTCTCGCGTATCAACTCTTTCACTTTATTATTATCCTCCTATAGGATAAGAACCCAATATTTTTAAATATGTACACCTGCGTTCTAATTCATTTAACGCTTTTTTAATTTTATAATCATCCTGATGCCCCAGGATATCAACAAAGAAATAATACTCCCAGGCTTTTTTCTTTGAAGGCCGCGACTCAATTTTTGTGAGGTTAACCCCGTATTTACGAAACGGCAGGAGCATCTCATACAAAGCCCCTACGCGGTCCTTAATTGAAAAGAGCAATGAGGTCTTATCATGTCCGGTACGGGCAGCCACGTTTTTGCCGACTACCAGGAAACGGGTCGCATTTTTTAAGGAATCCTGAATACCGCTTGCCAAGACCTTTAATCCGTATACTTTAGAGGCCAAAAGAGACGCTATAGCTGCGCTATTTTTTTCTTTCCTGGCCAATTCAGCAGCCCGGGTAGTACTTGATACATCCACCAACTCAATATTAGGCAAATTCTTCTGCAACCAGATACGGCATTGCCCAAAGACCTGCGGGTTAGAATAAATTTTGCGGATTTTGTTCTTCGGGCAATTAGCCAGCAAATTATGCGATACATTCAAGATAACCTGCGAACAAATCTTTAATTCCGAATCCACAAGCATATCCAGGGTGTGAGTCACCGCCCCTTCTATAGAATTCTCAACAGGGACCACCCCGTAATCCGCAGCCCCTCTTTCAACTTCAAGAAATACCTCAGGAATGCTGCTGCAGGCAACAAAACTTACCTGTGAACCGAACCTTTTCAAAGCCGCCAGATTGCTAAAAGACGCCTCTGGCCCTAAATAAGCAATTTTTAAAAGTTTCTCCAAGGCAAGGCTAGCCGACATAATTTCCCGGTATATAGCTTCCAAGGCGCTTTTCTTTAAAGGGCCCTTATTTAAACAGGCGGCTTTACGCAAAACCTGCATTTCCCTTTCAGGAGAATAAATACATTTACCGGTAATAATCTTTTCTTTACCAATTTCCTTAGTAATCTTAGCGCGCAAATTCAATAAGTTAACCAGTTTGCGGTCAAGTAGATCAATTTTCCTGCGCATTTTCTCCAATGTCATTTTTAGCCTCCAAATTCGTTTCGGGTATTTCTTCTATTCCAACCCTATCTTCCGCTTCTTTAGCCATAGCGCTAAAATCATCCATCTTAGGAAGATCGTCCAAAGATTTTAAACCAAAATGTTCCAAGAATAGGCGGGTAGTCCCGAAAACAAAAGGCCTGCCCGGAATTTTCTTTCTTCCGCATATACGAATCAAATTTTTATCTAAAAGGCTCTTCATCACACCGTCAACATTCACATTTCGCAAAGATTCAATCTCAGACTTAGTCAAAGGCTGCTTATAGGCAATAATCGCCAGGCTTTCCAACGCAGGTTTGGATAATTTATCGCTGAAACGGTATTTATAAAGCTTCTTTAAAAAAGGCGAAAAAACAGTTGAAGCTATCATTTGAAATCCGCCGGCAATTTCAATTATACATAAGCCCCTATTTTGCGACTCGTATTCCGCCTTCAACTCTTCTATGATCTTACGCACACTTCCGGAGTCCGGCAGGTTCAAAACCTTTTTTATCTGTTCAATAGTCGCCGGTTTATCCGAAGCAAAAATTAACGCCTCTACGGCTGATTTTAAATTATTCTCTTCCATATTATTTTAAACGTGATTGTTTATAGACCAAATTCAATAATTCTTCTGTCGTGCTTACCTGCTTATTCAACTCTAAGACCTTCTTAATCATAGAAAGGGCCTCTGTTCTTTTATATTGCAGTTGCAACAAAACGTCTAAGGCCTCTTCAGATATGCCCTTTGCCGAAGCCTTCACCTGCGAATCACGGTCTTGGATTAAACCAAATTTTCCTACTTTGTTTTGCAGCTTAGCTACAATTTCCCTTGCCCTCTGTTCTCCTATGCCAGGGAGAGACTTAAGAAAAATCAAATCGCCTTCATCAATAGCCCTGGCGATCAATGAAATAGGCTTATTTAAAGCCTTAAGCGCAGCTCGCGGGCCGATGCCGGAGACAGTAATAAAAATTTCAAAGAAGTCCTTTTCTACCTGGTTTAAGAATCCAATCAGTATCGGCACGCTTTTAGATTGCTCGACCTGATAATAATGATATGTCAACATGGTAATCTTGCCGTCCGGGCCGCAAGACTCATCAATGCGCTGCATAACACAGGCAGGAATAAAAACATCGTAACCTATCCCTGCTAAATCCAGGACAAGATAATTATCCCCTTTTTCTGAAATCTTCCCGGTAATCCTAGAAATCATATTCTTGACTTTATAATATAACTATGCGCAATAGCCAGGGCTAAAGCATCAGTAACATCCATATACCGCGGTAAAGTTTTTAAACCTAATGTATCGGCAACCATTCTCTGGACCTGAGCTTTAGAAGCCAGGCCTTTTCCCACTATAGCCTTTTTTATGCGAGTAGCGCTATATTCAAAAAAAGGAATATTCTTAGTGGCCGCTGCCAGGCAGATAACTCCTCTTGCCTGGCCTAAAATATATGATGTTGTGGGGTGCCGATAATGTGAATATATCTTTTCAAGCACCAGGCAATCCGGATGCAAATCTTCAATTAATTTAATAACCCCGCGGTATATTTTATCTAACCGCCTCGAGGTATCTTCTTTCGCCCGAGTCTGGATTATACCGGCCTCAGCTAAAGCCAAAACGCCATTTTTAGCCTGGATAACGCCATAACCGGTGATAGCTAAGGCAGGATCAATTCCCAGGATAATCATTCCTCAGAAGCAACCTCATTCATAATCTCATCAGGTATATCAAAATTTGCATATACCTGCTGGACATCATCGTGATCCTCCAATGCTTCTACCAAAGCTAAAACCTGCTTAGCCTCGCCTCCTGTAACTTTTACGGTAGAAGAAGGAATCATGGTTAATTCAGCGTCCTCCCACTTAATCCCTTTATCCTGCAGCGCCTGCTTAACTTTCTCAAGATCCTGGATTGAAGTATAAATTTCATACATATTATCTTCATGCTTCATATCTTCCGCACCAGCATCCAAAACTATATTCATAAGCTCGTCTTCTTTGATTAGATCTTTTGAAACTGAAATATACCCTTTTTGAGTAAACATCCAGCTCACTGAACCGGCACCCGCCATATTTCCGCCTCTTTTTGAAACAATGTTACGCAGTTCGGCAGTAGAACGGTTCTTGTTATCAGTAAGCGAATCGATTAGGATAGCTACTCCTCCCGGGCCATAGGCTTCATACATTACAGCCTCATAAACTACCCCGGGCAGTTCTCCTGTCCCGCGTTTAATTGCCATCTTTACATTATCCGAAGGCATATTCGCTTCTTTAGCCTTCTGCATTATCGCGCGCAAACGCGGGTTGCTATCAGGATTTCCGCCTCCGTCCCTTGCAACTACAGTAAGCTCTTTAATAATTTTGGTAAAAGTTGCCCCCCTCTTGGCATCAGCTACGCCTTTTTTGCCTTTATTCGTCTTCCATTTAGAATGACCTGACATAACTCCTCCTTTAGATTTGTTTAAAAAATCCTGTTTACTTACACCCTCGCCTGACACCTGGCGTCAATTGCTATTGCGCCAGTGTAGACTCGCGGTAGCACCTGGCACTAATTGCTATTACGCCAGTGCGACCTCGCGGCCGATTTAAAGCAGGCAGAATAAGCCGGGTTCTGTCTTGACGCGAATTTGCGCATCGATTAGTGGCTATTCCTCTCAATCAGCGCGTTACCACGCTGACTTTAGCAGCTTACCCGAGATTCTTCTCCCGCGCATGCGGGAAACGCGCCGGATCAGCGCTCATCTCCTATTCTACATTGCTCCACGCAGAGATTACCGCGTTTCACCTCGCTAGCCT
>CAZQGT010000087.1:2817-5867 GCA_964593005.1 uncultured Planctomycetales bacterium | reverse complement strand
TGCTTTCCAGAAACACTCTTCTCAAAAGCTGCTTTTCCTTGTTTCAACTCCTCAAATAAGCTGTTGGCTTCATTCAATGTAATCTTGCGTTCAGCAAAAGACTTTAAGATATTGGCAAAATACCACGCATAAACTTTGCTCAACCCTAACATCATTGTTTCATAGCTTTCAACCTTGGCTAAATCAGGCACCTCTGCAATCTTGCCCTCTAAAATAACTGCCAAATCCAGATTCGGGAATTTCTTATCTCCGGAATAAAGATATGGAGCCCTTTCTTTTAATTCACCGCTTATCTGCGGCAAATCAATTCCCTCTGTTTCCACCAGGCGAGCTAATTTCGCCTTAAGTTTATTCAACTCCTGAGTCCTAGACTCCTTATCCTGCTGCATCAATTTATCATTTGCCAGGCCTTCTTCAATAATTTGTATCTTCTTCCATAAATCTGCTAATACAGCCGTTACCCGGGCGCCGCGTATTATTATCAATCTTTCGGTTAACTCCTTAATTTCAGAATCACTAACATTTTCCTTAACTAACCTGGCTTTGACTTCTTCTAATGCTCTCTGGCGGTTATAATCTTGAGGCCAAACATCCACATAATCAAACAAGAAGGCGTATGCCTCGGTAAATAATTCACGCGTATATACGCCATTATTATTCAATATAGCATTAACCAAATCTGCCTGATTTTCCTGGTTATTGAAAGCCAGCCTATTTGCGTTATCTATAATCTGGCGCAAGCTCATATTCGCGTTTACTTCCTGTACAGCATTATTATTCAAGCTCTCTCTTGCTTCAGCCATAATATTGGCCAACTCGTTTATTTTACCTAATCCTTCTAAACCACCCTGCTCCGGCTTAGGCTGAATTACCTCATTACCATTTGTCTCTTGAGCGCCCTTGTTATTCTTTGGCTTACTCTTGGATTTTGGCTCTTGCACTCTATCAGTAGCCTTGATATCTTCTTCCAGGCTGTTTATCCTTGTTTTTAACCAATCCAGGACCATCAAGGTCCAGCGATCGTTATACTTTAAGGCATCGGCTTTATCTTTTTCTATCTTCTGTAAGATTACTTCCCTTCTGGAAGCATATAACTCTCTTAAGGCGGAATTTACTCTCTCTTTGGCGTCTTTTGATCCATCCCAGAAAGTAATATCTATCATAAACTTAACCAATAGGGTATCTTCAGCATTCTCCATAAAATTATACCCTAAGCTCAAATACAAGCTGAAACGGGACAAAAAGCTAGTATCATACTGGTCATTGATTTTCTTAATAATCGGAAGGTTTGCGATAGTGTTATTAAATTCAGCTTCAATAGAAGTAACCGCGTCTTTATACATTGTCTCTAACGCCTGGTTATCCGTAACGTTAACTAATAAGTTTTCATCCGCGTAGAGATATTTTCCTAAGCTTAACTGGGCCCTTCTTAAAGCAGCCAATTTTACCAGGTATTCCCGGTGCTCTTTTGTGCCTACGGTAGAATTCTCTAAGCTGGCGGTCTCGCTCAATAAATCCTTATATGACTGGTAAGTCTCCATTAAAGGAGTAATCTGGGTAATCATACGGAAATATAAATTGTAAATAGTATCGCTTAATTTATTGAAATCCTGGGAGCTGACGCCTCTGCTTCTGAACACTTCACCGAGGTTAGCGCGAGCGCTAATACCTAATGTAGTATTTACGTTATCATTTACCTGGTCCATGGCTCCGAATATGCTCAAAGATATGCCGTGGTTATTTGTTGCGTCATAAGAAATGCGGCTGTTGCCCGCTAAAGTCTTTAATTGTTCATCTAACTTATCCTTAAGCTGCGCGGAAGTTACGCTGGTTTCCCCCTTCAAAGGAACAATGTGCCCAATATTCAGGTATTCTTCTACTAATGATCTTACCTCTTGATATGCAGCAGTAGTTTTATTATCAAAAGTAGCTGTGCCTGTGCGTACCACCGGGAATTTATCATCCAGCCATATGCGTAATGCCCTGCCGTCAGCCAAGATGGCTAATGCGGGCTCTTCCTTAACGCGTTCCCTTAATACGCTGACTAAACTGGCAACCCATTGAGGCTCACAGCCATTGGTGAAAATCTTAACCAACTCATTACGTAAACCTGCTACTGAAGTAATCTTCTCTATGTCGGCTAAAGTTACCTGTTTTTGGGAAGCCTTAACCTGGGCAAAAAGTTCCTGGATTAACCTTAAGACTTCTTTTTCCTGCTCGGTAATAATTCCCTGCACCTTCTTAACTTCTAACTTTCTAACCGCCTCTTCGCCGTTCTTTATGTCAGTTAAGGCAACCTGGTTATTGTTCTGCGCGTATAACTCTCTCTCCAGCTGCTGAATTTTATAGTTAAGGTCATTTCTCTTATTGGATATACTTGCGTATAAGCTGCGAATCTGAGCCAACAGTTCAGATTGTTCATCAATAGAAACGGTTGCTTTTAATTTCAGGATATTCTCTAGCAGGGCTATTTTGTTCTTTAATTCCCCGTTTATATTCGTTAACTCAGTTATTGCCGCGTTAACCCTGGTTTTCTCATCGCCATCCTTAATTCCGGCTAACCTGTTTTTATTCAGCTCCAACTCTCTGGAAATTTCTATAATTCTCTTGCTATAAGAAAGTAAATCGTAATACAACTCGCCATTACCTTTATTATAATACTCCGCCATTTCCTGATAAACCGGCTGCATTTCCTGCGGCATAAATTCTTTAATCAATTGGGCAAAAGCTGTTTCACCGGTTACAGGATTTCTGTCTTTTAAATAAGTGGTGGGATCAACTGGCTGGCCTTTAACTAAATACTCAAAGTGGAGGTGGGCTACATTAGCATCCCCGGCGTTCCCTGTCCTGCCGGCCAAACCTAAAACATCGCCTCTTGCTACTTCATCCCCTACTTTAACTTTTATTACGCTTAAATGCGCGTAGCGGGTCTGGGTTCCGTCATTATGATCAACATAAACCACTAACCCGTACTTGCCGTTATCTGCTGCAAAGCTAACCTTGCCTTTTTCTGTGCTGGTTATCGGAGTGCCTTCAATAGCGCGGATATC
>CAZQGT010000087.1:0-2717 GCA_964593005.1 uncultured Planctomycetales bacterium | reverse complement strand
CCGGGTATCTCTTTTTCAAGGCTCCACATCCTGAGTAACCTGTCATATCCGGTCATTTCATTATTTAACCTGGCAAGCTCCTGGTCAAGCGCGGCTTTTTCTTCTTCCGAGGAAGCAAAATGCGATTTCTTGAGCAAAGCGATTTTTCTCAGCCAGACTGCTTTCTCGCGCCTTAATTCTGTGATAATCTGTTCATTATCCGCTGTATTTATCTGGGCCTCAAGGCCGGCAACGCGCTCCTGAGCAGCTAAGATTTCAAACTCTAAGACTACTTTCTCAAGCCTTTCTTTATCTTCTTTAGCAGTTTCCTTGGCATTTACGCGGATTGTTAATGCGGCAATCGCATCAACTAAAACCCTCTGCCTGGTTTCCAATGACCTGATTTTTAACTCCTCATCCAGCTTGGCTGTTATATTTTCTCTTGCTGCCTTGCGTGTTTCAACATCCCATTTACCGGTCTGGGATAAACCAAGCTTCTCTTGCAACTGCTTGACTCCAGTCTCTACATCGCGAGTGAATAAATTCCTGTTCACATATAAATTCTCAGCAATAGATATTGTGAAATCAGCTCTTAGTATCTCCCGCAGTTTACTCACTGTCTCATCATCATTGCCAATGGCCATATCCTTGTCTACCGCTGTAAACTGAACATCTAAAGCAATCCTGGTCAACTCTGCTTCTAATTCCTGCTCTTTTGCGCCTAAGGCATAAATCTTCTCAATATCCGCGCTGGCATTAATCTGTTTATATGCCTCTTCTTTTTCTTTCTTAATCCTGGCAATTTCTTCCCTGATCTGTGCTGCTTTCGCGTTCCCCTGTATCTGGGAATCCGCATATAAATCATTTAATTCGGATATGCCGTTTAATTTATTTTTGCGCTGGGATAATGCTAATAATTTGGCCTTAACTGCCTCTTGGGATTTTACGCTATCGCCTGACTTCAATAAATCTTTAGCTTCTTTGGAAGAAACTAATTCCGCAGCCTTCTGCATTAAACTGTTGTCTTTAGAATTAATAGCCAGGGAAATAATCTGGCTGGCGAAATTAAAATCTGCCATTTCTAAATCTATTTCGTAATTTCCATCTTGTAAGAACCTGGATACACTATCAATGCCTAACAATTTCTTGATCCATCTGGCAAATCCATTTTCCCTGGCGGATTCTAAGGCATCAATAGTTGATTCACGATTCATCTGCGCCTTCTTAAAAATATCATCTTTATGATATTTCGCGTAAAGCTCCTGAATCTGCGCTTCTTTTGCCTTGATTTCATTACCATCTGCATTATTCATCTGCAGATTAATCTTATCTATCTGAGCCTGAGTAATTTTCTTCTCCCCGTCAGTTGTCAATCCAGACAACCTGGTTTCAAGTTTAATTTTCTCAAAGGCTAAAGACTCATTTCCTTTCTTGGCTTCTAATAATTTTGTCATAACCGCGCGGGATTTCTCGCCTGCCGCATATTTATCACCGGACTGCTCCTTAATACCAAAGAACTCCTGGAATTCCTTTAACGCTTCCTGTAAGCCTTCTTTAGTAATTTCAGCTGTCGTCATAACATTATTATATCTATAAGCGTTAAATCCGATTTGGCTTAATATTTTGCCTAAAGCATCATTTGATATATCAGATTTATTTAACTCTTCAACCAATTCTGGAACAGCAGCAACCGTAGCTTTGCTCTCTATGGCTGATTTTCTAGATTCGCTATTAACTGTGGTCCTTAACGACTCAATCGCCTGCTTAATATCATCCAGGGCTTCTTTAGCTTTAACTGCCTGATCATCTACCATAGATACCTGAATTAATAATTTCTGGTAATCCGCGGTTTTATCTTTTAATTCCTGTTCTTTATTCGCAAGCTCCAACTCTGCCTTAAGCTGAGAAATCCACTGAGCCAATATAGCCTTATTCAAACCTTTCTCGTTCACTACTTCAGCGTTTATTTCTTTAAATATCTTTTCTGCCTGCGCTAAAGCTTTTAATAATTCTTTTTGGTTCTTAAACTGCTCATTCTTTAAATAACCTAACTTAACCAAAGCTTCTACGCGCTCATTCTCATTAAGTTCATTCTTGCGGCTCTCCAAAGCTGAAAGCTTAGCCTGCGATAATAAAGCTTCTTTCTGATTATTCAATTCCTGGACCTGTTTCCTAACCTCGCTTAATTCTTTTTCTCTTGCTTCTTTGCTAAGGTTATCATCAGCCACAACCACAAAGGCATTCTTAACGCTCTCAATAAGCCAACCTACCCGTTTCTCTTCAATATTGTTCTCTTTCTTTTTAGTTTCTTCATTTTCCTTTTGAGAAATCATATCCAAAGAAGCGGCTCTCTCTGCTAAACGCGCCATCTGCTGCTCTATTTTCCAAATCTTCTCTGCGGACTGATTATCCACTCCGTAATTTTCACCTAACTGTGCGGCGCGGAAATCACCCTCTCCTCCAAGTGTGCGATAGATATAGTTTGAACTCATTCCAATTGACTGGGGAGCATCCAACCCCTGTAACTGTCCAACGCTTTGTTCAATTGCACTGATAAATTCATTACCGATGCCGATTAAACCGCCGTTACCTTCAAAACCCTGAGCAATATTGTCTAACGGCTGGAAGACAGGGCCAACCACCGGAATCCTGGTTAAATAATTAGCTCCATGAGTAATTGCGCTGATTTCAGTACCGATAATATACATACCAAAATAACTTCTCCAGGACTGCGCAGC
>CAZQGT010000086.1:0-5971 GCA_964593005.1 uncultured Planctomycetales bacterium | reverse complement strand
CCATCCGGCTGGTGAATTCTATATACAGGAGATAGGCCGGAAATTAGGCAAGAAGCCAGGCGTATTCCAGCGGGCTTTGAACAACCTTTATAAAGACGGCCTGCTCTTGAGCGAATATAAGGCCAATGCCAGGTTTTTCAGGATTAACACGCATAACCCGATATATAATGAGTTAAAAAGCATTGTTTCTAAGACTGCCTGCATTTTTATAATATTGTTTTTCTCTTGTATAGGTTTAATTCTTGCCGAGGATAGCCCGTTGTCCCTGCGGGATACCATACTTACTGCTTTTAAAACCAATAAGGATATTCAAATACAGGAGCAGGAGCTTACAATTTCCCGCGCGGATATCCTGGGCGCAAAAAGCGGATTTCTTCCTCAGCTTGACCTGAATGCCGGTTATACGCGCAATGGAGCGGTAGCTCCTGCTGTTTCCGGAAAAAAAGATGCGGGTGTATTTGTTGGTTATAAGAATGACAATTCTTTGGGAGCTGGTTTAAGCCAGGTGGTTTACAATGGAGGTTATAACACTGCTAATTTAAACCAGGCAAGGCTTAATCTGAAGGCATCCGAAGAAACTCTGCGGGCCAAGAAACTGGATATTGAGTTTGAAGCAAAACGGCTCTATTACGGTTTGCTGCTTGCTTATGAGACAGAGAGGATTGCCCAAGAGCTAACGGATAATTCCAGGGATCATTACGAGGATGTAAGAAACAGGTATGAGCAGGGGCTATCTTCAAGGTTTGACCTTTTACAATCAAGCGTCCAGGTTTCATTGACTATGCCTGAGCTGGTAAAGGCAAAAAACGCGGTTGATCTTATTAAGGCGGAGTTGAAAAAACTTCTTAGTATTAAACAGCAGCAGGCTCTGGATATAGCGGACAAACAGCTTAGCTATACATTGGTAGATGTCAAGGAAGATGATTTCTTAAAACAGGCTTACCTTAATAAGCCGGAAATGGCCTTAAGAACTTTAGGAATAGATATTAATAAATGGTCAATACAAATGGCAAAATCAGGGTGGCGGCCGCAAGTAAATGCCAGCGCGGGGTATGATTTTCGTTCTAATAACTGGGGGAATATGATCAATAAATCGCATAATAACTGGAATATAGGTTTGACTTTTTCCCTGGCGGTATTTGACGGTTTTTCTACTAAGGCCAAGGTGGATAGCGCCAAGGCCCGTTACAGCCAGGCAGTGTTGACCAAAGAAAACCTGGTTGAGCAGATTGCTGTTGATGTGCGCCAGGCCTGCCTGGATTTAAAACAGGCAGAGCAGGTGATTAATTCCCAAAAGGATAATGTGGGTCAGGCTAAAGAAGCGTTAGAGATAGCCAAGATCAGTTACGATAACGGAGAAGCTAAGAACCTTGATGTGCTTGACGCCCAGGTATCTCTAAGTCAGATTGAGATAAACCTTTCACAAGGAATTTATGATTATCTTATGGCCCATGCAGAGTTGGATAGGACGTTGGGCAAGAGTTTTATATCAGGAGGAGCAAATGAAGAAAAAAGTTAAACCGGCAATTTTTATCGTTATCATTTTGGTTGCCTGCAGTTTTGCCGCAGGGTACTTTTGGAAGACGCATAACCGCAATCACGGACAGATCAAGGTTTCCGGAAATATCGAAGGGGACGATGTGCGCCTTTCTTTCCGCGTGCAAGGGCAGATTACCGAGCTGCTTACTGATGAAGGAAGAGTGGTTAAGATGGGTGAGCCGGTGGCTCGCCTGAATACGGATGAATTAACCCAGATTCGCGATAATGCCGAGGGGTCATTAAGAGCGGCAGAGCATCAGTATGCGTTGGATAAGCTTGATTATGAGCGCGCGGAGAACCTTTTTAAAGCAGGGGCAATACCTATGCAGCAAAGAGACGCAGCTAAGACGCTTGCAGAGGCGGATAAATCAAATATTGAAGCCTTGAACGCGTCATTTGAATTAGCTAAGACAAGATTGGGTTTTGCCGAACTTGTTTCTCCGCTTAATGGTTTTGTGCTTGTTAAAAGCGCTTTGGCCGGAGAGGTGGTTCAGATAGGAGCGCCTGTTTTTACAGTTATTGATTTGAATAGCATATGGGTTACCGCGTATATCAATGAGAAGGACCTTGGAAAGGTAAAGCTTAACCAGGAGGCTTATGTTATTGCTGATACTTACCCCGGGAAAAAATACAAAGGCTGGGTATCTTTTATCTCTAGTGAAGCGGAATTTACGCCTAAGACTATACAAACCACGGAAGAAAGGGTTAAGCTTGTTTACAGGATAAAGGTGAGGGTTGATAATTCCAGCCTTGAGCTTAAGCCCGGCATGCCTGCAGACGCCTATATCATAGAATAATATGCCCACTATAAAGGCATCAGCGCTTACCAGGAAATTCGGGGAGAATATTGCGGTTAACGGCCTTAACCTTGAAATAGAAGAAGGGGAGATTTTTGGCCTAGTCGGCCCGGACGGAGCTGGTAAGACCACTACTATGCGCCTTTTGACCGGCATACTGGATCCGACCAGCGGTGAGGGATGGGTTTACGGCAACCACATTGTAAAAGAATCCGAAAAACTTAAAGAAAATATCGCCTATATGTCTCAGCGCTTCGGCCTTTACGAAGAGTTGACCGTTCTGGAGAATATAAATTTCTACGCGAATGTTTTTTGCGTCCCCAAAAACAAGCGCCAGGAGGTAATTGACAGGCTGCTCGGGTTTTCCGGCCTTCTGCCTTTTAAGCAGCGGCTTGCCGGTAAATTATCCGGAGGCATGAAACAGAAGCTTGGGCTTTCCTGCGCGCTTATACACACCCCGAAAGTTTTATTCCTTGATGAGCCGACTAACGGAGTTGATCCTGTTTCGCGCAGGGATTTCTGGTCAATACTCTATGACCTGTTAAAGGAAAAAGTCACTATTCTTTATTCAACTTCCTATCTTGATGAGGCAGAACGCTGCCGGAGGGTAGGCCTGATACATAAAGGCCGGCTGCTGCGTTGTGATACCCCTGATAATATTAAAAAAGAGATCAACGTAAAAAACCTGGAGCAGGCTTTTATTAAAATCGTCAATGACTATGAATCCGAGCACGCAAAATAGCGGGTTGGCTGTAAAAGTCAAAGATCTTGAAAAAAGATTCGGAGATTTTACCGCGGTCAACCACATCAATTTCGAAGTTAAGCAAGGGGAGATTTTTGGTTTCCTGGGGCCAAACGGGGCGGGAAAATCCACCACCATCAGGATGCTCTGCGGCATATATACGCCTACTTCAGGCAGTGGCAGCGTCGGAGGTTTTGATATAATCAAAGAGCAGTTTAAAATCAAAGAGCATATAGGATATATGTCTCAGAAGTTTTCCCTTTATGATGACCTTACCGTTGAGGAGAACATAGATTTTTACAGCCGGATATATAACATACCGGCGAAAGAAAGAGAAAAACGTAAAGATGAGACAATCCAATTAGCAGGTATAGAAGATTTTCGTAAAAGCCTGACTAGTACTCTTTCCGGAGGGTGGAAACAGCGCCTGGCTTTGGGATGCGCGATAATCCATCAGCCGAAGATCATCTTTTTGGATGAGCCGACATCCGGAGTTGACCCGATTACCCGGGCGAATTTCTGGAGTGTGATTAAAGAAATGGCCGGACAGGGCAGGACTATATTTGTAACTACGCATTATATGGATGAAGCGGAGAATTGCAACCGCCTGGTGATGATCTATCACGGGACGATGATTGCCATGGGTTCTCCCGAAGAGATGAAAACTAAAGTTATGAAGCATGAGATTCTTGAGATTGTTATGCCTCATGCGGAAACCTGGCTTGATAAGATATCCAAGCTTGAGCCGATTAAGGAAACTGCCCTTTTCGGGGTGAATATCCATGCTGTTGCTTATGATGCAGAGAAAGCTATTTTTGAGTTAAAAAAGCTTTTTGAGAAGGAAGGGTTGACTGGCTACTCTGTTAATAAGATTAAGGCTTCCCTTGAGGATGTGTTTGTTTCACTGATTGAGGATTACGACGCGGAGCATAAAGAAAAATGAATTTTAAAAGAGTCTTTGCCATAGCTAATAAAGAATTTATTCAGATCCGGCGCGACCCGCGTTCGCTGGCTTTGGCGATATTTATACCTATCCTTTTGCTTTTAATATTCGGTTATGGGTTGTCCCTGGATATTGACAGGGTAAAGACAGCTGTTTGGAATCAGGACGCATCAAGCAAGGTATCGCGCGACTTCCTGCTTAATTTTAAGAATTCAAAGTATTTCAGCATTGTTAGATATACAGATAATTACCGGGATATTCAGCGTATGATTGACAGCGGAGAGGTGATGATGGCCCTGATTATCCCCAAAGACTTTTCTCATTTTCTTGAGGCGGGTAAAGTTTCCACCTTACAGTTACTGGTTGACGGAAGCGATTCTAACACTGCCACTATCGCTATGGGGTATGTGCGTTCAGTTGTCGGCAGATATAACGTGCAGCTGCTTACCAATATGCTTTCCAGCCATGGCCTCAGTCCGGCAAGGAACGTGGAAATGCGTTCAAGGATTTGGTTTAATATGGGCTTAAACAGTAGATGGTTTATTGTGCCGGGTGTAATCGCGATGATTATTATGATTATCGCGGCCCTGCTTACCTCCATATGTGTAGCCAGGGAATGGGAGAGGGGGACTATGGAACAGTTAATCTCTACCCCGGTAAAAGCACCGGAATTGATTATCGGTAAATTCATTCCTTATTTTGTAATCGGGTTTATTGATCTTTTCATAGGAGTAATTATCGCCAGGTTTTTATTTGGTGTACCTTTTAAGGGAAGTTATTTTACACTGGTATTATTAAGCGCCTTGTTTTTAACCGGTGCTCTCTCTCAGGGAATATTGATCTCTGCGGTAGCCAGGACACAGCTTTTGGCAAGCCAGCTGGCGACTTTGACTACTTTTATACCGACAATGCTTTTGTCCGGTTTTATCTATCCGATATTTAATATGCCGCAGGCAGTCCAGGCAGTAACTTATTTAATTCCGGCGCGATATTATATTATTATTCTGCGTGGGTTGTTTTTAAAGGGCAACGGCATTGATGTAATGTGGGATGAGGCGGTATTCTTGTTGTTGTTCGCGTTTTCTATGTTCGGCCTGGCAATAATAAAATTCAGGAAGAAGGTATTTTAATGTTTGAGAGGATCAAGGCTATACTGATAAAAGAGTTTAAGCAGGTCTTGCGCGACCCGCGGATGAAAACGGTGATTTTGATTTCACCTATCCTGCAGATAATTCTTTTTGGCTATGCCGCCAATAAAGATATTGATTTTATCCCCACGGCAATCTATGACCGGGATAATACTAAAGAAAGCCGGGAACTTTTACACAGGTTTACTTATTCTAAATATTTTGTGCCCAAGTATTATATCCAAAGTGAAATTGAAGAAAACCATATGCTGGATAAGGGGTTGGTAAATGTTGTATTGCGGATTGACCGCGGGTTCGGCCGCGATATCAAAGCGGGTAAGGATGCTAGCATCCAGCTTGCGCTAGACGGATCGGATTCAAATACCGCGATGATTATTGCCGGTTATGCCGGCACAATTATGGGTACTTACCAGTATGACCTGCTTGAAAGTTACGCGAGTTCTTTAGGGATGCAATTCCGTATTCCCAGTGTTGATTTGAGGGACCGCGCCTGGTTTAATGAAAATCTTATCTCCCGGAATTATTACCTGCCGGGGGTAATTGCTTCAATAGTTACGATAATGTCGCTTTTATTGACTGCTATGGCGATTGTCCGGGAAAAAGAGATTGGTACTATGGAGCAGCTTATTGTCAGCCCCTTGCGTCCGCTGGAACTTATCTTCGGCAAGCTTCTTCCGTTTGGAGTGATTGCGCTTATCCAGACTGCCCTGATTACCTCGCTGGGCATATTATGGTTCCATATTCCGTTTCGCGGCAGCCTGCCTTTACTTGTATTGGCTACCTGTGTGTATTTGTTTACTAC
>CAZQGT010000085.1:0-6014 GCA_964593005.1 uncultured Planctomycetales bacterium | reverse complement strand
CTAAGCGCCTTATAATAATTAATGCAGCCGGAGGAAAGCTTCTCTTTATCCTTATAACTGCTCAAAAAATCAACAAACTCGCCGTAACGGTTATCTTTAAAATAATCCGCCTGCAACTGTTCAAGGTTAGCGCAACAAGGGGCTTTGGTAACAGGGTCTTCAACTGCGGCTTTAGAAAGAACCGGCGCGATAAGAAATGTAATTAAAACAAATGCCGCGAATCTCAAACTTTTTAACATAGCCATTTCCTTCCTTAAACTCCTAAAGAGTTTTCTTGCCGCGCGCTTTTTTCAAAACCGGGTTTTTCCAAAACTCCCTGATAACATAATATGCCTTGCGCGGTATACGTTTATTTAAACCATTTTCCATCTGTTCGGACAAGGCAACAATACCAAACCATTCTTCATTCATATTCATATTGCCCTGGGCCCGAATATCAAAATAATAACTGCCGTTAGACCAGCCGGCCTCTATATCGTGCACCTTCCAGCTTTCCGGATTATCCTGGGTATGTTTCCACCATTCATCCGACCATTCAAAAATAACTCCCCCAATACAATTACCCGCGCCGATTTTATTATTAGCCAAATTCTCATACATCTGGGCCCACTGCGACTGCAGGAAAAATGCCTGCATATCCTGGTCTTCTTTTTTCAGGTAAGCATCATAACAATCAGCCCCGAATTCCGCCAGGAGCACCGGCTTATCAAATGTCATTCTTACAGACTTAAAAAGATTACCAAAAGTCTTCCCGCGGTAAATTATACAGGCGATAAAATCAACATCCTGGCAGAATTGGTTGGCAAACTCCAGGCCTATTAACTCTCCGTTACCCAGGCCTACCGGATGGTTCGGGTCAATTTTATGTATCTCTTTGGATATATCATTAACAAAAGAATAATAAACCTTTGAACGCATCGCCTTGCGCTTCTGCGGGTCTGGCTCTTTATCAATATCATCGCTTGACCAGGGGTTTAAGTGCCCGAGACAGGAGAAATTGTTCTCGTTGCCTAAGATCCAGGCAAGTATGCCCGGCTCATCTTTATATAAATTCACCATATCCAGGACCTGTTTCTTTACTTTATCCTGGAAGCCCGCGTCGGCATAAAAAGGGCAGGGGTATTCCCAAAACCCCAGCCAATCACCCATAATTGTGCGGATCCCATACAGTTTATACAAATCACCGATTACCTGTTTGACTTGTTGCGCATCTTCTCCTGCCTGATAAAGACGGATAGTATTAATCCCCATTGCCTTCATAAGTTTTCCATCTTCGATCCAGGGTTTAGCTGGGTCGCTCCACCAGATATACTCATGGTTATACCCTGTCGGAATGGGATTGTAGCAAACACCTTTTACAATATACGGAGAACCTTTAACTATAAGGCGGTAGTGTTGATTTCTTAACTTTTGTATATAGACATCCTGCCTGGGCTGGCAGGCGGATAGAGTAAATAAAAACAAAAAGCTACAGGCTGCAAGCAAAAAATGCCTGCAACCTGTAGCTGTAAATACTGTACGTTTCTTATTATTCAAACTTGATCTCATCCAGATAGAATGTAGCGCCTTCCGGGTTATTATCCACATTAGTTGACCAGGCAAAACCACCGAGGATATATGACATATCCTTGCCTTTTAAGTCAACGGTATATTGCGTCCATTCCTTATTCAAGATAACCGGACCGATAGTCGCGCTATCCGAATCCGAGAACTCTCCCATTATACCACCAACTTTAAACTCTTCAATACGCTCGCCGCCTTTTGCCCCGCGGGCCCAGAAGGTAAGTTTGGTAGCTTTAGATAGGTCAAAACCGGAATCAATATTACCCCAGTTGTTCGCCGGATTCTGCCAGAAAATACCAGCCCAGCGAGCTCCCTGCATGGCCTTGCCGCTATAGACTATCTTAACGCAGGTATCCCCTAAATAAGCATCCTCTTTTGAAGAACCATCGTATTTTATATCGCCGTAATCACCCATCCAACCGGAAGGAATAAAATGGTTGGCTAGAGATGAACGATCAGCATAAACATAAAATGGCATAGCTTCCTGCTTTTTACCTTCAGGCTTCAAAGTAGGGTCCGCTTCGAACTTTATATCATCAATATAAAACGTAGCTCCTTCAGGATTCAAATCTGCGGTAGTAGTCCAACCAAAAGCGCCGTTAAGATAAGACAGATCCTTGCCTACCAGATTAACCGCATACTGTTTCCAGGTATCAGTTAATTCAATCGGGCCCATTTCAACGGAAACAGAATCAGGATATGTCCCCTTAATACCGCCGATAACCACTTTCTGGATTACCTCCCCGCCTTTTGCCCCGCGGGCCCAGAAGGTAAGTTTATTCATTCCGGTTAAGTCAAATCCGCCTTTTTTATTTCCCCAGTTGTTAGCGGGATTCTGCCAATAAACTCCGGCCCACCCCTGGATCTGTGATTTCTTGGCGCTATAAACAAACTGAATACTGGTAGTGCCGGCGTGCGGGTTATCCGCTGCCTGGTCATTCATTTTGATATCGCCGTAATCACCCATCCAACCGGAAGGAATATAGTGGTTATCTTTGGCATTCTTATCCAGATAGACCACAAATTCCTTAGGGCTGGCAGCATTGTCTTGAGCCATAGCAACTAGCGGAGCCGCAAGGATCAAGGCCAAGATTACTATTAATAATTTCCTCATCTGTACACCTCCCCTTTCTATTCTTGTTACTTGTTAAATTTTATTTCCATTTTTTCTGATACATATAATAAGACTTGCGCAATTGCCTTAAAAACGGGCTTAGTTTTCCATCGCCCTGCCCGGACATACCCAACCATTCTTCATGCATATACCCGTCAGGAAATGGCCCGGTCCATAATCCCTTGGAATCATGGATAGCCGGCTCATACGCTTTCCACCATTCATCAAGCCATTCAAAAACCACTCCCCCTAAAGCAGTGCCTGCACCGGAAGAAAATGCCATATTATTCTGGATATCCTCCCATGAGCCTGCGTGGTACTGCGCCTGCAACTCCTCAGACTGATCAGTATTCTTTCCTTCAGCAAAAGCCGGACATCCGAACTCGGTAATAAATGCCGGTTTACCAGCCTCCTCCTTAACTTGCTTCCAGAAAGCGCCAAAACCGTAATCACCGCGGTAAGCGTTAGTGCCGAATATATCAATATCCGGGGCGTTTTTGCCGAATTTATCCAAAAATAAAATATCCCCG
This sequence comes from uncultured Planctomycetales bacterium, assembly GCA_964593005.1. Taxonomy (GTDB): domain Bacteria; phylum Omnitrophota; class Gorgyraeia; order Gygaellales; family Profunditerraquicolaceae; genus UBA6249. The sequence goes on along the minus strand of CAZQGT010000085.1, from coordinate 2,807 downwards.
CTGCATATGGCCACCGGATGATCCGGATCAATAGCTTTGATTATTTTCGCTACTTGATTAGCGAATTTAAAGAATTCTTCCGGCTGCTCATTGGCATTACAGGCATAACCATAAACATTTTCGTTGCCTAAAAGCCAGAATAAAACATATGGTTCGTCCTTAAACTCATTAACCATTTGCTTTACTGACTCAATCATATTTTTTTTATGCGTTTCATTACTGTAATCCGTGCCCGGATTCCATTGTGCCCCCGAACCAATCGCGTACTTACCAAGGAAATCACCTACAATTACCCTGATGCCGTATGTTTTATAAAGATCACGCATTAATTCTTTATTTATTTTAAGCGGATGATGGTAAAGGCGAATAGTATTTACTCCCATATCCTGCATTAACTTAAAATCCCCCACTGCCGGTTCGTCAGCATCCTGGAAGTTATTTTTATTCTTATCTACAAATGCGTCGTATGGGCCGTCAATCTTTCCGTTCTTGTTAAAATCCTCTTCCATCCAATTGCCCAGCGTCCCTTCATCCGGAGACTGCCCGACCTTGGTAGGGGCATAAGTAATCCCTTTAATAACATAAGGCTTATCCTCTACCAATAGCTGCCAATCATTGTTATTATACTGCACCAGCCTGACCTTGCCGCGGCCAACTTTCTTTTTTATGCCTACAGATTCGGCCGTAGGCTTAGCCCTGAATGCCTCGGAAGCCCAATCAACCTTAACAAATCTTCCCGGGTTAACCACCGCGGTATCATTCAGGATGTCGTTATCAAAACCATTAAGAATCTTAATCTCCGCGCCTTCAAGCCTATAGCCTAATTGCGGGTTGCGCTTTAAAAGAAAATTAATCTTGGCAATCGCCGATACGCCGACATACCAGGGAGTATGCCAATAAGTCCAACCGTAGCTTCCCGGGAAATGCACAACAATAGAATAATAACACTTGATTGCCTGGGTAATAAGCCCCGCGCGCTCAAGTATCAAACCGGTACAGAATAAACGCACCCCCTGCGGCTCGCTGGAAGTAGTCCATTTTACGAATGCCGCCTGCAGATCAGGGGAATAAAGAAAATCCCAGGCATCCCCTTCCAGGCGCTTATCTTTAATTACCTGCTTAAAAATCGGGTCTTTCCTGACAGAGCTGCTGTTTGGATAAACTCCTTCGCCGACCGCCGCCATTAAACCTGCCTGGTCAGTGATTAAATACTGGTAATCCTTAGTCCCGATATTCTTAAATTCTCCGTATTTTATATAATCCACGAAATCTTCTTTTCCCGGATCAAATAAAACCAGTTTTGTGGGAAGCTGGCTGACTATCTTTTTTTGCTCAACCTCAATCGAGCCGGTCTCTATCTTTTTTATGCTCTGTTCCGCAGCCAGCCTTATTGACCAGAACCAACCACGGGGATCCCATGCCTGGCCATAAGAATATTTATCCATAATCAATTTGAATATTTTCTTAGCCTCATCATTCTTCTGCTGGCGCATCAGGCTTTCCGCCTGGATGAAATAACAAGTTGCCACATCATTCAGGGCCTGGACTGCCTCAATCTCTTTTTTATTCTTAGGCAAAGCTGTCAAAGAAGCCTGCTCCTTCTCCGCCTGCTGTTTATACAGGTCAATGCACTCCTGAGTATATTTATTGGTAGCCTCAATATCTTTTTTACCGTGGGAAATCCAGGCCTTGGTAGTCAGGTCGCCGGAAGCAGGCTTATCCTGAGCAAACAGAAAGCCCACGCTAAAAATTAACGAAAGTATTATTAACGAAACGTTGCGCATTATCCTACTACCGCCCCCTGGGTAACCCCCTTAACAATGTATTTCTGCATTAATAGATAAACTATAATAATAGGTAAAGCAGTGATGGTTAAGCCCGCCATTAACAGCGGATAATTAGTGACAAATTCTCCTTGAAATGTCTGCAAGGCAACCTGAAGCGGCATAAACTGCCGGTTATCAAAGATAATCAAGGCCAGGATGTATTCATTCCACACCGCCAGGGCGTTAAACACAATCACCACCGCCAACACCGGTTTAGCCAGCGGCAGGGCAACATGCCACCAAATCCCAATCTTAGAACATCCGTCAATACGCGCTGCATCTTCCAGCTCTTTAGGCATCTTATCAAAAAAAGTTTTGAGTAAGAATATACTAGTAGAAAGCCCCACATTAATCATACATAATATGTAACCGAAAGGGGTATTCCTTAAATGCAGTTTGTTTAATAAAACATACAAGGCGACAAAACTTCCCGGAATAGGGATCATCATCGCGGCCATAAACATAATAAACAAAAACTTGCTTCCGATGAATTTCAGGCGGCTGAAGGCATAGGCAGCCATAGAAGATATAATCACTATCCCAAAAACTACCGATACGGTATAAATAATACTATTGAAAAAATTCCTGCCAAAACCACCTTCCTTCCAGGCCAAAACATAATTCTCAAAGCGGAATTGATGCGGGATTAAAGAAATATCCTTAAAAATCATATCCTGAGTTTTGAGGCTGGAGACAATCATCCAAAGCAACGGATACAGGCAGGTTATAGAAACGCTAAGCAATAAAATGTGTATCAGTGTATTTACAGTAACCTTTTTACTCTTGTAATAAAACGCATGCCTCATTTTAGTTTAATGGCCTTTCTTGGAAAAACGGTATTGAATAAATGAAATCGCTACCAGCACCATGCCGAAAGTAATCCCCTGCGCGCAGGCATAGCCAAAACGCGATGAGCCGCGCATAGACGCCAGGATCCTTAAAACCGGCACTGATGTGTGTCCGGCAAACTCTCCGCCTACA
>CAZQGT010000084.1:3946-6094 GCA_964593005.1 uncultured Planctomycetales bacterium | reverse complement strand
GGCCATAGTTAATAAGGATTACGAATTCGGCATTCTTATCTGCACTACGGGTATCGGTATCAGCATAGCCGCAAACAGATTTAAGGGCGTAAGGGCCGCGCTTTGTTATAATGAAGAAGCCGCCCGGCTTACTCGTCAGCATAACGATGCTAATATCCTGGCCCTGGGAGCGAAATTCGTTTCATTGGAAGAAGCCAGGAAAATAGCCGACATTTTCTTTAATACCGAATTTTCCCATGAAGAAAGGCACCAAAGGCGCATTGGTAAAATAGATGCTGTTAGCTCGCCTATTGCAAGGATTGGCGAGGCCTCGCTGCCGTTTTGTTCTAGCTCGCCGGTAAATGCCCTGCATAAAGAGTTCAATAATATGGGCATAATGCCCACAGGCAGGGCGGTTTTTGCCGGGACAAATTCTCCGAAGCACCTTTCGACTATCGAAAAAGCGCTTATCTCTTATGGCATGGATGTTACTGTATTTGACCCGGATGCCAGGGGAAATTTAGAAAGGAAATGGGATAGGTTTATCTCCAGATCCGGACAGAGGGTTACTTTTGTTCCGGCAGGATTTGAAGAATCAGATTACCTTTTGGCCGGTTGCGGCATTGTTATTTTAATGAGCGTTTTGTCTGCTTTTGACATTCCGTTTGAGGTAAGGGGGAAGCTATTGTATAAAGCAACGCAGGTCCTCAGGCCCGGAGGATATTTGGTAATCGGCTGGTATAGAATATCCAGTCTTTTTAATACCGAAGTTGAAGAGCGCCTGCGCGTCCGGGATGTGTTACGGACATTTTCTAGGGATTACCCCATGCCGGGTGAATATCAGGTTATTAAAGGGGCCTTAGAGGATTTCAGTTTTTCTCATAAGTTACTGGTTATGCAGAAACAGAATGCTGCCACTTTGATAAAAGCGGGTATTGCCAGCTCTCCATTGACTGCCCCATTTACTGCTTTAAAAAAGATGGGAAGGCTTAACAAGCATGTTAAAGAGCAGAATGCGGCACTTCTCCAGAGTTCGGCTAAGCCGCTAAAGCGCCTGGCAATAATATTAGGCATAATAGATGCGGCGCTTGCCGTTGTAAAATGGCCAGGCTTAGTGGCTTTTGCCGGAGCACTACTGGATAAGTGGGGGAAAATCGATCTTGCCGGGCTGGAAAAAATTGCGGATTGGACGACTTTATTGGGAATGGCTTTAGTTGTAATTACGGCCAGGCTGGTTCCGGTATTTATTTTCAGGCATCTTTATCCAGGTCTGCCTTTTCCAAGGTGGAGGCGCTTTATCATGCCGCTATTAATGCCCGCGCCGCTTGGAGGAGCCTGGCTTATTTCGCGCATATTAAACCCTTCATCGGTTAAAGACTTGGAAAAATCATTGAGATTATTGGTGGATATAGAATTCAAGCTTCAGGACATCCGCAAGGCAGGCAAGCTTCCTGTCAGATTCAGTAATCTTAGCGCAGGGGAATTGACTGTTTTGGCACAAGAAATATTGGATTACGCAACAGAGAATTTTCCCATGACTTATCCAGATCTTGTGAGAAAGGAAAAATATATTATGGGTTTTTTAAGAAGGATTGGCCCTTAGCAGCTATATGTAACTATATATCCCAACTGGATATAGATAATGTATAAACTGTCTACAAGCGTAATGGATTATGATATAATAGAATTCAAATAAAATGAAAAAGAATAGAAGGTTTCCCAGATTGCAGATAAATCAACAGGTATCAGACACCGGTAAAATAGAGAGGAAATAGTAATGGCGGAGAAATTTCAATCATATGAATTTCATGAAATACCATTAGGTTTAAAGATAATAGGTTTGTTTAATATTATTTTGGGATTTATTTTAATATATAGTCATTCTCTTGTTTTTGGCTTGGGGGTTATTCTGGGTTTTGTTGAATATACAACATTTAATAGTGTGCAGAGTTTACTTTTATATATTATTGTATTTAGATTAATATTAGCGCTATTTTATTTTTCTACATTTTTACTATTTTACTCCGGCATAGATATCTTTATGGGAAATAGCCGTGCCAAGAAAATGATTCTTATTTCAGCGCCAGTAGTAATCCTATCTCTTGCATACGGGGGGTTTAGTTATTTTAATATTTTTCCTCCTTTAATATCGATAAGCTATTTGGTAAT
>CAZQGT010000084.1:0-3846 GCA_964593005.1 uncultured Planctomycetales bacterium | reverse complement strand
GGTTTAGTTATTTTAATATTTTTCCTCCTTTAATATCGATAAGCTATTTGGTAATCATGTTAGTTTATGTTCTTTATAATAATAATGCAGTTAATTTTTTTAGAAATAAAGGTACAAGGCTTAATCTTAAAGCACCTTTTGGCATATTATTCTTCTTGTATCTTTTGGGATTTTGGCTTGGCAAGATATTTTTCAATTGATATTTATAGGCGTTATTGATTATGAAGAATTTATAGGAGAAGGAAGAGGAAATAATAATGACAGAAAAACATCAGATTAGAGAAGTTGAAGAAATACCCCTGGGTTTAAAAATTATTGCTTTTGGAAATATAATTTTTGGTTTTCTCTTGATCGTTGCTATTTTTCCCTCTTTTATATTAAGTGTTGTTTTAGGTTATGTAGATTACAATATTTTTTGTGGATTTTGGGATTGGTTTTTAGACCAGGTAATAGTTAGGTTTATACTGAGCATATTTTATTTCTCGGCATTCCTGCTATTTTGGTCAGGGGTAGATATTCTTAATAATAATCTCCAAGTTAAGAAGTCAATAGTCGTTTCTGCGTCAACAGTAGTATTTAGCGTACCGGCATTTGTAGTGCTGTTTTTGGTTAGGTATAATCTTTGTAGTAAGGGTAAGCTTGATTTCCAATTGATAGCAGAACCAGCGAAAATTTTTATTACCCTGCTATTTGTTTATTCCTTAATTTTGTTAATTTATGTTTGTTCCAATCATAAATATGGATTGTTAAGTAATGCAAAATATAAAGTTAGCATTAAAATTGTACTAATTATTTTTATAGTGTTGTATCTCTTGGGATTTTGGTTTGGTAAGATTTTCTTTAATTGATATAAAGGGTATAGGCGCAAGGAAATATTTGGATATATTTATCATATAATAAGGTGTTGAAAATAAAATGAATGAACACAGAAGATTCCCTAGATGGCAGATAAACCAGCAGGCCAGGCTTAAATTAGAGCAGGCCGTAGAGGGGGTATCTTGTCAGGTTAAGGATATAAACTATAAAGGTATGGGGGTTGTTTTGGGGGGTAAGCTTCCGCAGGATACCGCGCTTAGGATAAGCTTAAAATTTTCAGGCGACTGTACTTTTGATGCTGAAGTTTGGGTGGCCTGGGTTAAAGTTGTTAACGGAGTTAACCATTATGGCCTTTATTTCAGCAGATTACGGGATGCGGATAAGGATAAAATCTATCGCTTTGTCCACACGCACGTGCCTAAGGCATTAGCAAATAATTGGTGGTCGGATGTGCCCAAGCTGTCCGGTAATAATGAAGAAGCCGTGAATAATTCCGCCGGCATCAGCCAGGTAGAGCAGGAGAGCGAAGGAGGAGACGACCATAGGATCTTTGAGCGTTTCTCTTTTAACTCTTCTGCCAGGTATTTGAACCTGGATACGGGGGAAGAGGGCATAGCTAATACTCAGGATGTCAGCGCCAAGGGGCTAGGTTTGACCCTTGCTGAAGAATTAAGGATACATACAGCCTTGGAGATCTGGCTTGAAATAAAAGACAAAGATGACCCTTTGTATACTCGCGGCGAGGTAGTTTGGGTAGAAAAGACAGAGTCGGGCAGCTATAAATTGGGAGTAGAGCTGGAAAAGGCGGATTTAATGGGTATCTCTCGGGTGTTCAGGGCTTAGTTTTTTTGAACAAAAAACCTTGACCAGCGGTTGAAATTATGTTAAATTTTAACATTACGTCTTTTGTACCTATTCCAACAAACAATTTCTTACTAAACGGAACACTCCGCGTTTATAAGGAATTACGCGGGTGTGCCCTTCTGGGCAAGGAGTATGAGGATGTTGTTTAGAAACGCGCTTTTGGGCATTTTTGTATTATTTTCAGTATTAGGATGTTCCAGCCAAAAAACAGAAACAAAACCCTCCATTAATGTCTGGCATTGGATGACTGACCGCGACGCAACCTTCCAGGAATTAGCAAAAAAATACGAAGGATTAACCGGGGTAAAGGTAAATTTTGAACTTTATGCCCCCTCTGATGCTTATTCACAAAAAATACGCGCCGCAGCCCAGGGCGTAAACCTGCCGGATGTCTTCGGGATTTTAGGAGAAAAAAGAGATTTTGCCTCTTTCATTAAAGCCGGGCATATTTTAGATATTACTCCCTATATGCAGGCTGATAATGAAAATTGGAAAAGCAGATTCTTCCCCAAGGCCTTAGCGGTAAACGAATTCGCTGCGGGCAATAGCTATGGGATAACACCGGGCATATTTGCCGTGCCCATAGATATTATGACTATCCAGATGGTCTATAATAAGAAGCTTTTTAGTCAGCTGGGTTTAAACCCTAATAAGCCGCCTAAGACTTTTCAGGAGTTTTTGGCTATAGGAACTAAGATCAAAGCAGCCGGAATGCAGGGCTTAGTTTCCGGATGGGGCGAAGTCTGGATGATTGATTGCCTGGCGAATAATTATGCCTTTAATATTATGGGCAAGGATAAGGTTTTAGCTACGATTAAAGGCGAGGTTGCCTATACTGATCCTGACTGGATTAAGGTGCTCTCTCTTTTTAAACAGATGCAGGATTCAGGTGTTTTAGCCCAGGGCCTGGTAACTATGATTAATAAATCCGCGGAACAGCTTTTCGCGAATGAAAAAGCGGTATTTGCTTTTAACGGTTCATGGTGCGTAAATGTTTATAAGGGTATGAATCCCGGGCTTGAATATGGGGCAATGCTCCCGCCGGAAGCATCCAGTCAGTATCCTATTGCTATCTGGGGCGGAGCCGGTTCTTCTTTTATGGTTAATGCCCGCTCTAAAAATAAGGAAGAAGCAGTAAAGTTCTTAATTTGGCTTACTGACCAGGACCAGCAGGCTTATTTATCACAGGCTACCAATAACCTGCCTGCCAATAAAAATAGTTTAACCAAGATTCCGGAGATACTCGCGCAGTTTGCCCGGGGGATGGATTATGCTACACATCCTAATGTCTGGGGGGTTTCGGAGTTTTCCCTGGTAATTGAAGCTTTTGACCGGGGCATCCAATCAATCATTATCGGAGAGAAGTCTCCCGAGCAGGTAGCCGCTGAAGTGCAGAAGATAAAAGAACGGGAAATGGCCAAGAGAAGAGCGAAATGAAAATAAAAAGCGCATTAGAAAACTATACTTTTGTTTTGCCTGCGGTAACTATATTCTCTGTTTTTTACATTATTCCGTTTGTCTGGGTGTTTCAACTGGGGCTGTTTGAATGGGACGGCATTTCCTTTACTAAGGTGTTCGTGGGCCTTGATAATTTTAAAGAAATATTTTTCCAGGATAAGAACTGGTGGCAGTCAATGTGGAATGCTTCATATATCACATTAATCGCTCTTACCTTTCAGAACATCCTGGCTTTTATGCTTGCCTTGGCTTGCGACCGCGAAATAAGAATGAAGAATTTCTACCGGGTGATATTTTTTATCCCCCCGGTTTTATCGGAGGTGGTTGTGGGAATGGCCTGGCGCTTTATTATCAACGATATTGACGGAGCCAATATCATCAACCGTATGCTTATCGGAATGGGGTTTGGTAATCTTGCGCATAACTGGTTGTCGGATCCGAATACCGCCCTTACTACTGTTGCCCTGGTCCACTGCTGGAAGGGGTTTGGCTGGGGCTTCCTTATTTTTCTTGCCGGCCTGCAGACTATCCCGCGGGAGCTTTACGAAGCGGCGCGCGTGGATGGCGCCAGCGCCTGGCAGTCATTTAAGAAAATAACCATACCTTTGATGATTCCGGTAATGGTCCTGGTTGCCATACTTACGGTCTTAGGTACGATGCAGGTATTTGTATTAATTGTCAGCCTTGTTGGCGGGGAATTTGCCGGCC
>CAZQGT010000083.1:0-6111 GCA_964593005.1 uncultured Planctomycetales bacterium | reverse complement strand
AGTTGAGCGCACCCTACAGCCGCCTGCATATCGGTAACCCTAAGATTATAACCAACATGCGAATAAACATATTTATGGTCATACCCATAAGGTAAATCCCCGAATCTCTGGCTAAACCTTTTCTTGCAGGTATCGTCGTGCCCTGATTCACACCAGCAATCGCGGCCCCAGTCGCGAAACGACATAATGATCCTTTTTAGTAAAGGATTGCCTGTTAAAACAGCCCCGCCTTCACCCATAGTAATATGGTGCGCAGGATAAAAACTGCAGGTAGCGATATCCCCAAATGTGCCGGTATAGCTGCCCTTATACCTTGACCCCAAGGCATCACAATTATCCTCAATAAACCAGAGATTGTATTTTCTTGCTATCTTCAGAATTAAGCCTATGTCAGCGGGATTGCCCAATGTGTGCGCGATAAAGATGGCTTTTGTCCTCTTACTAACAGCTTTTTCTATAAACTTTGCGTTGATATTATACGTTCCAAGCTCTACATCGATAAAGACTGGCTTCAGGTTATTCTGAATAATCGGATTAAGCGTAGTGGGAAAACCGCAGGCCGTAGTAATAACCTCATCCCCTGCTTTTAATTGCCTATTTCTTAGTAAAGGCGAAGTTAAGGCAGAAACTGCTAACAGATTCGCCGATGAACCAGAATTAGTTAAGAGACAGCTCCTTACCCCTAAAAACATTGCCAGCTTCTTTTCAAAATCTGCAGCATACCTGCCGGCAGTCAACCAAAAGTCTAAAGAGGCATCAACCAAATTAAGTATTTCCTTTTCATCATAAACCCTGCCAGCATAGATAATGGGCGTCTTGCCACAGGTAAACTCTTCTTTAGAAGCCCGCGATCTATATAGTGCTTTGATATAAGTATTTATTTTATTTCTAATTTTTCTTTCCATCGTTATCTAATTAACCTGCTTAATAGTTTGGAGTGTTTATTTAAATGCAAGAAACAAAAGTTAGTATGCTGTGTATTTTCTGTAATTTTTATAATTTTCTTGAGTTTAGTTTTATTAATTATATAGCACCCATAGCCATTTTTATTAAGTATGTTGATTACGCTATTCGGGTGGTAGTTAAACTTGGCCGACCATTTTCTTAATAATTCTATAAAAATAATCGGCTTATCCCTCTTGATTGTTTCCAGCCCGCCCTCAATAACAAATTTCTCAGCTCCTTCTACATCGCATTTAATAAAATCAACTCGTTTAATCTTTGTTTTCATCAAGAAACCATCCAGCTTCTCGACCCTGCACTTAACTATAACTACATTATCTTCTTTAATAATATCCACCAAAGATGTTGCTCCGGTATAATTTCGATTATAATAAAAGCTAAAATAACCCGCGTTATTGGACAATCCAATGTTATATGTCTTAATATTGCGCATCTGGTTTAAATTAATATTCATATTAAGATAATCATAGGTTCTCGGCATTGGCTCAAAGGATATTATTCTGCCTTGCGGAACACTCTTGGAAAGATTAATTGAATACCAGCCTATATTTGCTCCAATATCAAGCACAACACTGTCTTCTTTTAGAAAACGTTTGATCATTTTCAACTCAACAGATTCATAGTCACCGAAATTTAAGATCTCCTTAAAAATATGCCGTTTATCCAAGGGATCACAAATCAACCTAATTCCATCCTTTGTCTTCAAGATGATTTGGTCTTGATTAATTTCTATGGATGCGATATTTTTGTTTTTAATTAGTTCTAAATATTCACAAAACGCAAGGTGGCGTTTATGCATAAGATTAATATATGCTCTCTTGCTAAAACGGCCTGCTTTATATTGTTTTTCAATTTCCATTAGATTATTCACTTTGAAAGCTCCTTACCGTACGGCTAAAACCTTCTTTTATGGAATAAACCGGCCTCCATCCTAACTGCCTAATTCTACTGGTATCCGGTACACTCACAGGTATCTTGCTCTTTATATACCCTGAGGCAAATTCATTCTCTTTCCGGATAATCTTTAAATGCCTGTCTGGCAATATATCAACTAGTATTTTAGCAAGCTCAGCTATGCTAATCTTACCTTCATCATTTCCAACATTATAAGCCTGAGCAGGATTGCCTTTTAAAAGAACTGTAAAAAAACCTGCAATTGCATCAGCAAGATAGCAAAATGCCCTTATTGCGCTGCCATCGCTTTTCATAACTATATCTTTTCCGTTTATGATATCAGAAACAAAATCAGCAAATACCCTTCCATCATCAAGGCGCATCCCCGGTCCATAGGTATGGAAAGGACGGACAATCTTCACCGGTACCCCATATTGATGGCTCCAGGAAACGCACATGTTTTCACCGGCACGTTTTCCTTCAGCATAACAAGAACGGATAAACAGGGGGTCTACCAAACCATAAGAATCTTCTTTAATCGGCACCTTCTCAGCCGTTACTTCCCCATACACTTCTCCGCTGCTAAAAAACAAAAAACCGCTGCTTTTATGTTTTACTGCTAAAGCAAGGAGATTTGCCGTACCTACAGTATTGGCTAAAATTGTCCCTACAGGGTCAGCTCCATAAAATTTAGGGCTTGCCTGACTTGCGGCATGAATAATAAAATCCATCTTTTTGGTAATTTTCAGCGGAGAGCATACATCTTGAATAATGTAAGTTAAATCCTTTCTCCTGCCATAACAAGAGAACTTGGATAACACCCTCTCTTTATTACGAGCAAGAGCAAAGACTTTAGCCTTATTCTTAAATCTGTGGTCATTAAGAAAAAGGATAGTTTCAATAATATAGGCAGGTAAGAAACCGTTAGCTCCGGCAATAAGTATATTTTTACCTTCTAAATCATCCCAGGGTAATTTTGCCGAACTGATATATTCCAAATCTTCTTTTATAATAGGATTCATTATTCCCCTGCTGGTTTTACGATCATATTTGAAAGAAATTCTTTTCTTTCCAGAAACGGGTACATATCCTCAAGCGGCTTAGAAACAAATGTGCCATCAGGCCTGCGCTCACTGGTAACCCTGGGCATAAAAGGCTGCATTGGATCCAGCACAACATCAACCAATACCGGGCCATTAACTTTTAGCGCCCTTTTAATTTTTGTATTCATTTCTTTGTGGTTTTTAATACGCAAGGAAGCAATCCCATAGGCGCGGGCAATCTTCAAGGTATCCGGGCAGCTTACTCCGCTGGCTGGATCAGAACCTACAAAGAAACCGTTAAAATAAGCGGATTGAGTATGCTTTATGCTTAAATACCCCTGATTATTGAATACAAAGAGTTTGATTGGCAGATTGTATTGCACGATTGTCTGAAGTTCCTGGATATTCATTTCCAATCCGCCCTCGCCATGCGCGCAGATAATCCGTTTCTTCTCATTTGCAAAACACGCTCCGATTGACGCGGGAAGGCCATAACCCATCGGAGAAAAACCTCCATTTGTAAATAACCGCTGGCCTTTTTTTAACTTAAACGCGGGAGTTGAACAATAAAAAGTTGCCCCCTGGTCAGTAATTACTATATCATCATTATTTAACTCTTCAGAAAGCGCATCAAAAAAACAGTAAGGATTGACATACTTTTTATCCTTACGCCATTCAGGCAACACTGCCGGATATTTCCTGCGCCAATCCTGGCAGCGGGAAATCCATAGCTTAGCCTCCGGCATCCTCCCCTTAAGTACCCTGCCTAACTCAGGAAGAAAATCTCTGAGGTCAGACTGAACAGCTATATCGGCCTTTATGTTAAGGTATTTTAACTGGCGATGATCAATATCAACAACCACCTTCTTTGACCCGCGGGCAAACCATTCAGTTTGATAACCTGTAGTAGTAAACGCGAGCCTGCTGCCAAGAACCAAAACAAAATCTGCGTTCTGTACGGCAAAATTACCCGCGCGCTGGCCATATGTCCCTATCCTGCCGGCAAGAAGTTCATGCGCGTCATAAATAAGGTCAAACCCAAGCTTAGTAGTTACCACAGGAACACGGCAAGTTTCAACAAATCTGATAAATTCTTCTTCTAATCCGGCAACACGAATACCTCCTCCGGCAACAATAATCGGGCGCTTTGATTCCAATAAAAGTCTGGATATCTCTTCAATTTCGTTTTTATTGACTCCGGCTATTTTTACGCTGCTTTCTTCTGCGCTTAAAAAAGGCTCCAATTTGGTTTCATCAATCATCGCCGCTTGGATATCTAACGGAATATCCAGCCATACCGGGCCCGGTCTACCATTGCGCGCCAAATACACCGCCTTCTCTAAATGATACCTGATTTTATAAGCATCAGTCACTGTAACGGTATATTTTGTTACCGATTCAACTATTTTAGTAATATTAACCTCATGGGTGCCTCTTTGCCGCAAACCCGTATCTCCAATTAAATACTTTGTAGCTACCTGACCGGAAATAACCACCACCGGTATAGAATCATTCCACGAACAAAGCAACCCTGTAATCACATTGGTCCCCGCGGGTCCGGTTGTCACTAACGCTACGCCTAAATTTCCGCTCACCCTCTGATAACCTTCAGCGCTCATAGCGGAAGCCTGCTCATGGTGGTTACAAACATATTGTATATCTTTACTCCTGCCGAGAGAATCAATCAAAAACATCCCTCCGCCTCCGGAAACCATAAATATATGCTTTACTTTCTCTTTTGCCAGAAAATTAATTACATACTCCGAAAGCCTGATCATTATTCGCTATCTCCGGAAATTATTTGCCATTGCGTTAAAAGCGCTGAATAAAACATCAGAATCCACGCGATAGCATAGGAACTGCACCCCTATTGATTTAAAAAACTTTAATTCAGAATCCGAATGGAACAAAGCGCCGGCGGCCTTCTTCCTGGCACGAATCTTCTTCACGCATTCTTTCAAGGCCTTCATTACTTTAGGATTATCCACCTCTCCGGGGACCCCTAAAGCTGCTGAAATATCATAAGCTCCTATATAAACTAAATCTAAGCGCGGATCATCAATAATAGAATCTATATTACGGATACCTTCAAGCCCCTCAATAATTATCCCGGATAAAGTCCGCTTATTTTCTCTTAACGCATACCCTTTATTTGATGTATAGCCTCCGGCCCTCACATAAGGAGAGAATCCTCTTACCCCCAGAGGAGGATATTTAATAAAAGAAATAGCTTCTTTACAATCTTGGACTGTTTCAATATGCGGCACGACTACGCCGCTGGCCCCAATATCAAGAGCCTTGGCTATTTCTGATTCATTATTAGAAGAAACTCGGATAACTGCTTCAGCTCCATCAGCCTCCGCTGCCATCACCATACGCAAAGAACATTCCGGGCTGATTGCCCCATGCTCCATATCAATAAGCGTAAAATCAAACCCTGCTTTGGCAATTACATTAACAACTGCCTCGGAAGGTAAAAGGCACCAAGTGCCCAAAACATCTTTTCCTGATTTTAAGCGTTCTTTTAAATTCATTTTAACCTTCTCCATATTAACTCTCCCTTCACTTGGCCAGGATATTCTTATAATATTTTTTATGGGATGTAGGGGTAATAATGGTAAATGACGCCCCTTTACCATACAGAAAATCAACTACCCTTTTTAGCTCAAGGACCATATTCCCGTAACGTATTGAAGCAGTGGCTTGATCATTGGGAATGTCTTTTTCATTATAGAAATAAACAATTTTCCCGGGCTCCTGGCTTTCATAACCATCCATTCCCACTGCCATAATATCCTGTGCCCCCATCTGAAAAGCGGTTAGGATAGCGCTGGCGGCTACATTCAGGTAAACAACCTGCTGATTTATATTCTTAACCGGCAAAGCCTTAAGATTATTCTCCGGGTTAATCTGGATGTACTCTACGGCACCTTTATAATTTTCCATAACCATGCGTTTACCGAAAAATGTAGGCGCAAGTAAAACACTTTTCTTTGATAGAGAAGAGGCGTACTTAAGAAACCTTCTTTTATTCACAAAGAGGTGGTAATCCGGTTCGTAAATTTCCTTTAGAAAATTGCAGCCGATAGTAATCAAATTTTGCTTCCGGATAAGCTCTTTTATCTCTTTTTTATATTTAACAATAGAAGGGCCGTTTGCGATAATCAGGAACTTTCTGCCCTTATGCCTGTCTTTTAAGGCAAGCTCGCGC
>CAZQGT010000082.1:0-6182 GCA_964593005.1 uncultured Planctomycetales bacterium | reverse complement strand
TAATAAACTTACTTAGATTATAATGGATTAATATGAATAAATAAAGGAAGATTAGGTTAGGGAGTGTAGGTATAGATTGCTTTAGCGCTTACTTTACGGGTACCAGAAGGCCCAGGGTCTGAACTTGGATCATAAACGGTAATCTCAACCCGGTCTATAGAGCCAGGCAGGTTGGGTTCATCAAAATCAGGGGAAGTTGATCCGCTTCTGCGCATAATCCTGGTATACTCCCCTGTGGCAGGCCAGTCAGCATCATTAGTCCGCAACATCTCTAACGCATAGTTAACCCCGGCTTTAGCGGCATATTGAGCCTGAATTCTGCTAACCTGATGGTGGGTAAGGCGGGTCTGGCTGAGCATTATCCTTAATATAACCGTGCTCAAAGTAGCCACTACGATTATAGTCCCTAAAACAACAAAAAGGATAACCCCTTTTCTACTGCCTTTAGGCATCTTTCCTTAAGGAAATATGGTAGTCATTATTGATCTTCACTAAAATGACATGGCCTTCGCGGGCAAGCCATCCTAAACTCATTAAAACATTATCAGGAGAACGTTCTATCCCTTTAACCAGATCAGTAAAATTTACCTCTCCGTGCTGATCCAGGTAATGCCAAATTTCACCTGCAACAATGCCAATTTCAATTATCATTCTTATCTCCTTCCTTTCTACCGGCTGGTAGGCTATAGATGTATTTTATAAACAAACACAGATAAGTCAACTACTTTATTTAATACGCTCTTTTATCCAATCAATCCGCTCGCGGGCAAACCTTGATTCCTCAGTATCATCCTGAGGAATTTTCATATACTCCCCTAAAGCAGCTTGAAAATCTTCTTTGTCCTCATATATCTTTGCGCAGCGCAAAAGAGCGCGGGTTAATAACTCCCGGTCATCCTTATAAATATCCGCTATCTTAAGGTAAACAGTAACTGCCATATCCAGCTCATTATCAGCCTCATAAACTTCAGCCAGGCTGAATTGAAGATCAGCGGAATTTTTAATATCAATCAGATCCAAAGCTCTCTTAAAAAACAGTTTTGACTGCTCATAATCAGCCAATTTATAATAACATTTGGCTATTTTTGGAAAAAGCAAAATCCCTAAATCAGGATATGCTTTAAAAAGTTGCTTATATTCTTTAAGCGCCTCCTCCACTTTTCCTTGCTGAAGATATATATCTGCTATGGCCAAAACAGGCTCAACCTTAGAGCCTCCTTTTTCCAGCTTAAGCGCAGACTTAAAATTTTCAAGCGCCTGCTCAAGCCTGTTTTCATCTTTATAAATTAAACCTAAGGCATAAAAGGCATCTCCGGCTAAGCTATTATTCGGGAAATCTTTGGCCAAAGCGCCAAAATACCTGGCCGCCATGCTTAAATCATTCAAACGGTAATAATACTTGCCCAGCCACCAGGTAATCTCCGGCGTAAGTTTT
Organism: uncultured Planctomycetales bacterium; assembly: GCA_964593005.1. Taxonomy (GTDB): domain Bacteria; phylum Omnitrophota; class Gorgyraeia; order Gygaellales; family Profunditerraquicolaceae; genus UBA6249. Next base: position 4,747 of record CAZQGT010000082.1, on the reverse strand, counting down.
GAGTCCGGGTATTTAACGCGTAAAAGTTTAAAACGCCTCAACGATTCCTTCTCCTGCCCCAATTTATAATAACAATCCGCGACTTCATATTCTGCCTTTTGTACTAATTCCAGGTCCTGCGAGTATTTCCTTGGGATATCTTTAAAAATATTGAGCGCTTCATTAATTTTATTTAAATTTACTAAACTTAACCCCAGCATAAATATTGCCTGTCCGGATAAACGGCTTTCCTTAAATTTATCTTGAAATTGGGATAAAACATTAGCACTTAATGAGTAGTCCTGCTTATCAAAATAAACCACCCCTAAAGAATAAGCAGCATCTTCCAATAACTTTGATTGAGGGTACTTCTTTGCTAAAAGCTCAAAAGAGGAAATGGCGGCTTTATAGTCCGACCTCTTTAATTGGGAATTCCCCGCCTGGTATAAGGCGTAATCCGCTAAAGGAGAACCGGGAAAATCATTTAAGATCCTGAAGTAAAATTCTTCAGCTTTCAGGTAATCAGCAGCATTTTGATAGATATCTCCGATCTGACAAAGAGCTCCGGCTTTTACAGCCGGATCAAGGCTTTTATCAACCATACCCTCAAAAACAGTTACCCCGGATTTAATATTCCCTTGTTTTATATAAGCCAGGCCTAAATTATAACGAAGCTTATCAACAAGCTCCGCTGAACCGTTTAACTGACTTCCTGTTTTGCTTATGTTAGCCAGGCCTTCTTCATATGCCTTAACTGCCTGTGCATATTCAGCTAAGCTATAAAATACGTCAGCCTTACCTATATACGCCTGAAGGCGTATCAAGGGGTCTCCGCTGATATCAATAAGCTGCTGGTAAAATTTCTTAGCCTCATAGACCCGGTTAGACTGCGACATTAATATTGCCTGCCCTAATAAAAGAATGTCCAGGCTCTTCTTATCCAGGCTGGCCTGGTTAATCCCGGAAAAAATTTCACCTGCCTCATCATATTTCTTAATCTTAAGATAGGACCAGCCCAATCCTAAATTTGCTAAAGCCCTGGCCTTTTCACCCTTGAAAACCTGCGCTGCCTTAAGATAATTCCTGGCTGCTTCTTCCAGATTATCCAGGTAATACTCAGATTCCGCCAGATAAAAATACAGGTACGGCAGACGCAAAGAGTCGTTGGCATAAAGCTTGAGCACAGATTTAATCTTGTTCTTCAGCTCAGAATACTGCTTAAGGTTATACAAACACTCCATAAGCTTAAAAGCCGCATCTTTACTTTGCGGCTCACTGGGAAAACTTTCCAACAGGCTCTTTAAACTCACCAGGGCCTGATTGTATTGGCCCATCTGCGAATACGACCACCCTAAAGAATAATATGCGGCAGGAACATAGGATGAATGCGGAAAATCATTTATTAGCTTCTGGTAAGATATGACTGCTTTATCAAAATTATCACCTTTGAAATGCAACTCCGCAATCCAAAAATAAATCGCATCCTTGAGGTTAGCGGCTTTAGGATCAGCTAATAAGGCTTCAAGTATATTTAAAGCATCCAGATAACGCCCCTGGTGAAAATAACTTTGAGCCGTTAAAAGCCGCGCCTCGCCCTGCTTAGTAGAATCCGGGAAATCTTTTTGAAACCTCTCAAGCATGCCCAGGGCAACTTCATAAAATCCATCTTCATAGGCTTTCTTGGCCATAAAAAGCAGCTCAACCTCTTTATGGGCCTGGCTGCCGGAAACCAGGGTATTAGCTGTCTGCCCGAAAGCTTCCTGGGTAAAACAAGGAACACCTAAGAAAAAAATTAAAATCAATAAGTCGGCAATTATTATTTTCATCGATTTATTAAAGCGTCTTTAAGGAATTTAGCGGTAAATGATTTATTATTCTTCAGCAGCTCTTCAGGGCTACAGGAAGCAACAACCTCTCCGCCTTTATCTCCGCCCTCAGGCCCAAGGTCAATAATAAAATCGGCGCATTTAATCACCTCTAAATTATGCTCTACTACAACAACAGTATTGTTGCGTTCAACTAACCTCTGCAGCACCGATATCAGCCTTGCCACATCGGCAAAATGCAGCCCGGTTGTAGGCTCATCCAGAAGATAAAGGGTTTTTCCGGTTGAGCGCTTGCATAACTCCGAAGAAAGCTTTATCCTCTGCGCCTCCCCTCCCGATAAAGTAGTGGCGCTCTGGCCTAATTGAATATAACCCAAACCCACGTCATTTAAATATTCAAGGGTATTTTTTATCCTCGGAAAATTACTAAACAGCTCCAGGGCCTCCTCAACAGTCATCTCTAAAACATCCGCGATAGATTTGCCTTTATATTTAACCTCCAGGGTCGCGTTATTAAACCTTAAACCTTTGCACAATTCACACTTCACATATACATCAGGCAAAAAGTGCATCTCAATTTTTCTGATGCCGTCTCCTCCGCAGGATTCACAACGGCCGCCTTTGACATTAAAAGAGAACCTCCCCGGTTTATACCCACGCTGGCGCGCCTCCGGGAGCTGGGAAAATAGATCTCTTATGTGGGTAAATATCCCGGTGTAAGTAGCCGGGTTAGAACGAGGGGTCCTGCCGATTGGCTGCTGGTCAACAACAATCACCTGGTCTATTTCCTGAGTTCCGCTTATGGATTTAAATACCCCGGGTTTTACCTTAGACCTATAGATTTTCTGGGCTAAGGCCGGATAGAGTATATCCGAAATCAAAGTAGATTTCCCCGATCCTGATACGCCGGTCACGCAGATAAGCGTCCCCAATGGAAAACGCAGGTCAATATTCTTAAGATTATGTTCCGATGCTCCTTTTATTTCAATGTATTTCCTATCCCGCCAGGTGCGCCTGTTAACAGGAGGTTTGATAGAAAGCTCTTTACGGATATATTTTGCGGTTAAGGAATCTTTGCACTTTATAAGCTCATCCTTATTACCGGAAAAAATAACCTTGCCTCCATGCCTGCCTGCCCCGGGGCCCAAATCCACAATATGGTCAGCGCTTAAAATAGTAGACTGGTCATGCTCAACAACCACCAGTGTATTGCCTAAATCCCGCAAGGCCTTTAAGGTATCCAGCAGTTTTTCATTATCCCTTTGATGTAAGCCGATGCTAGGCTCATCTAAAACATATAAAACTCCCACTAGGCCGGAGCCAACCTGGGTGGCTAAACGTATCCTCTGGGCCTCCCCTCCGGACAAGGTTGAGCTCTTGCGGTCTAATGTCAAGTAGTCCAGGCCTACATCAACACAGAATTTCAACTTCTGGGTTATTTCTTTTAATGCCTGATAGCTGACTAATTTATCTTTCTGCGTCAATTCCAGGGCATTGAAGAAATTTATCGCCTCCTTTATGGACATGCGGGTAATCTCCCAGATATTTTTATGGTTAATCCTGACTGACAGGCTTTCCGGCTTAAGCCTGGCACCTTTGCATACCGGGCAGGAAAGGCTGGACATAAACTTGCTAATCTCTTCTTTTAAATAATCGCTGTCAGTCTGATGAAACAACCTTTCTAAATGCGGGATGACCCCTTCAAACGGCTTATTACCAATCACCTCATCCGTGCCATAAAGGATTGCCTTCTGCGTAAGCTTTGGTAATTTTTTAAAAGGTTCATCCAAAGAAAATCCCAAGCGTTGGCTTAATTCCCGGATCAGCCAGCGGTAATAGAGGATATACCCCCTGCCTCCGCGCTTCCATGGCTCAAGAGCACCCCCATTAATGCTTTTATTCCTGTCCGGAATTATCAAATCCGGATCAAATTCAAGTTTATTGCCCAAGCCGTTACATTCAGGGCAGGCACCATAAGGGGAATTAAAAGAAAAATTCCGCGGGTTGATCTCTGCGTAGCTTATCCCGCAATTAGCGCAGGCATACTGCTCGCTAAATACCATATCCTGAGGAATACCTGCTTTAGTAATAATAACCGAACCCTTCCCGACTTTTAAGGCTGTCTCTATAGAATCAGTAAGCCGTTTAAGGACATCCGGCTTAATATGCAGACGGTCTACTACTACCTCTACATTGTGAAGCTTATATTTAGCCAGTTTTATCTTAGCGGGCAGCTCATAAGTTTTACCGTCTACTCTGGCCCGCACAAATCCGGATTTCTGGATTTGTGAAAAAATATCTTTATGCTCACCCTTTTTACCCCGGATTAAACCGGCAAGAATCTGTATATCGTTATTTGCCTGCAGGCTCATAATTGATTCTACTATCTCCTGCGCGCTTTGGCTCTGGATTAACTGCCCGCATTTATAGCAGTGCACCTTCCCTATTCTTGCAAACAACAGCCTAAGGTAATCATAAATCTCTGTTTGGGTGGCAACGGTTGAACGGGGATTTCCGCCGGCGGAACGTTGTTCAATGGCAATTGCCGGTGATAACCCGGAGATAAAATCCACATCCGGTTTCTGCAGCTGCTCCAGAAACTGCCTGGCATAGCTGGAGAGGCTTTCCACAAACCTGCGCTGGCCTTCAGCGTAAATAGTATCAAAGGCCAGGCTGGATTTTCCCGACCCTGATAACCCGGTTACAACGATAAGTTTATTGCGCGGAAGGTCAAGGTTGATGTTTTTAAGATTATGCTCCCTTGCCCCGCGGATAATTATATTTTCGCTTTTCATTTATTAATCTCCGGCAGTAAAGAATAATCTCCTTTAGGGTCAAGCTGTTTGGCTAAAAACAAATATCTGCCTGCCTGATCCTCTTGCCCGGACTTAGCATAAAGCCCGGACAATTGCATAATGTTCTGCTTGAAAAATTGATTTTGG
>CAZQGT010000081.1:0-6654 GCA_964593005.1 uncultured Planctomycetales bacterium | reverse complement strand
GATTTCTATTGATTACGGGATTATGGAGCGTTCTAAGCTGATTGCACTCCTCCCCTCTAATTTTTACTGGACGGATTTAGGCAGTTGGGATGCGCTTACTGAAATTTTCCCGAAGGATAAAAAGGGCAATATCGTCAACAGCGATACCTTGACTTTGGATAGCCATGGCGTATGCGTATTTTCTAGAGGCGATAGGCTTGTTTCGACCATTGGTATTAATGATATGGTGATTGCAGATACTCCGGATGCCCTTTTGGTTTGCGATAGGAATAGAACTCAGGATGTAAAGTTGTTGGTTGAGAAATTAAAGAGGCTTAAGCGTAAAGAACATCAGGTACATCTGACTGAGCGCAGGCCTTGGGGTTCTTTTACTGTTTTACAGGAAGGCCTTGGGTTTAAAATCAAACTTATTGAGATTGCGCCAAAGAAGCGTTTGAGTTTACAGAGGCATAAAGCCAGAGCTGAGCACTGGATAGTAGTTTCAGGCACAGCCAGGGCTACTAGCGGCAAGAAAATTTCTTTGCTGCATAGTAATCAGAGTATTTATATACCCGGAGGCAATAAGCACCGCTTAGAGAATACTACTAGCCGGCCGGTGATGATTGTTGAAGTGCAAACCGGAAGCTATCTCAGTGAGGATGATATAGAAAGATTTGAAGATGATTTTAAAAGATGAATAAATTTTTAATTATTAATCCTTTTGGTATTGGGGATGTATTACATAGCACTCCTGCGATAAGAGCGATAAGAGAATCTTATCCGGATAGTTTTATTGCATTTTGGTGCAATCAGCGAACTGAAGATTTATTGAAGAATAATCCTGCGATTAATAAGATTTTTTCACTTTCGAGGGGTGATCTAAAGAAGATTTATAAGCGATCAATATGGAAAGGTATCCAGGAGTCATTAAAATTATTATGGCAATTAAAGAAAGAAAGATTTGATATTGTGCTGGATTTTTCTTTAGATCACCGTTATGGTTTAATCGCGCTATTTGCCGGGATTAAGAAAAGGATTGGGTTTAATTATAAAAATAGAGGAAGATTTTTAACCGATAAGATTTCGCTTAAAGGCTATGAAGATAGGCATATTGTTGATTATTATTTGGAATTGTTAAAGCCATTGGGGATAAAATCTAAAATTTATAATTTAGAATTTTTTACTTCCGAAAGTAGCGTTAGGAAAATACGCAAGCTTTTTTCTTTCAATGGCCTAAAAGAAAACGATTTGTTGGTTGGTATTTTTCCCGGTGGCGGAGCAAGCTGGGGCAGTGATGCCGGAAGCAGGCATTGGCCGGCTTTAAGGTTTGCGCAGCTAGCGGATTTACTGATCCAACAGTGCGGAGCGAAAATTCTTATTCTTGGAGATAAAACCGAGAGCCATTTGGCGGATATAGTAAAAGGGGCGATGAGGAATAAATGCCTAGATTTAGTGGGTGGGGTAGAATTAAAAGATTTGTCTGCCCTTTTGCGTAGTTTAAGAGTGCTTGTAAGTAATGACGGCGGACCATTGCATATGGCCGTTGCTTCGCAAACAAAAACAGTTTCTATATTTGGGCCGGTAGATGATTTGGTATATGGGGCTTATCCTCCAGGTGAGGATCATTTTATCGCCAAAAGCAATATTAGTTGCCGTCCATGTTATAAGAATTTTAGATTAGCGGTTTGCGATAAAGATAAAGAATGCTTAAAGCGAGTAAGCGTTGAAGAGGTTTATGGTGCGGTTGTTAAGTTATTAAGTTAATCAGCCTGTTTGTGGGGCAGGTTCATCCGCAATGATGGGAAAAGAAGGAGTAAAATGAAGATAAGTGCATTAGATTTAAAGAAACAAATTGCACCAATTCGCCAGGAGATTGATGCGGCGATAAGAGAGGTAATTGATAGCGCTAGTTTTATTTTAGGGCCCGGCGTTGAAAGGCTTGAGCAGCATATTGCAGAGTATTCCGGAGCAAGATATGCGATTGGAGTCTCAAATGGTACTGATGCCATTGCGCTTGTTTTACTTGCGTTAGGTATTGGCTGTGGTGATGGAGTAATTTGCCCTTCTTTTACCTATTATGCAACTGCCGGTTCCGTAGCAAGCATAGGGGCTCGGCCTGTTTTCGCGGATATCGATTACGATACTTATAATATTTCTCTGGAAAGTGTTGAGAAAATATTAGCAAAGAAGAATAAATATAAAATTAAAGCAATTATTCCGGTGCATCTTTATGGGCAGTGCGCGGATATGGATGCAATTTTAAAATTAGCGCGTAAACATAAAATTAAAGTTTTAGAGGATACAGCGCAATCATTTGGAGCAGAATACAAGGGTAGGAAGGCTGGGACGCTTGGTGATTGTGGCTCGGTGAGTTTTTATCCGGGTAAGAATATTGGTGCTTTTGGGGATGCTGGGATTATCCTGACAAATAATAAGGCGATTGCCGAAAGATTAAAGATTTTGCGTAATCAGGGGAATAAAAATAGATATTATCACTTAGTTTTAGGCCGCAATAACCGTATGGATACAATCCAGGCAGTAGTGCTGGATATTAAGTTAAAATATCTGGATGAGTGGAATAGATTGAGGCAGGAGGTTGCGCACTATTATAATAATAATTTGGCCGGGGCCAATATTAAGCTGCCGTTTGTTTCTGAATATACCACGCATATCTATCATCAGTATGTTCTAAGATCTTCAGGTTCAAGTAAGCAGTTTATGGATTATTTACAGGGCAAGGGAATTGATTCGCGAGTATTTTATCCGGTTCCCCTGCATTTGCAGAAATGTTTTAAATATTTAGGCTATAGGGCGGGTGATTTTCCGGAAGCTGAGCGAGCGGCCAAGCAGACATTTACTTTGCCGATTTATCCTGAGCTGACTGGGGGAGAAAAGGATTATATTATTCAATCTGTAAAGGAGTTTACCCGTGGCAGATGAGAATATTTTCATTTCTTTAGTCATACCGGCTTATAATGAGAGTCAGATAATAGCTGATACTATAGATAAAGCTCTGGCGTATCTCTCTAAGAAAAACTATTCCTTTGAGATAATCGTAGTGGATGACGGAAGCATAGATGACACAAGGGATGTAGTAGGTAATTTATCTAAGAAATGCCCTTTCCTCAGGTTAATTTGTAATAGTCATTTGGGCAAGGGGGCAAGTGTAAAAAGCGGGGTTCTGTTTTCTAGGGGCGAATATGTGCTTTTTAGCGATGCAGATTTGTCTACTCCTTTGGAAGAGTTGGAAAAAATGCTGCCATTGCTGGTTGATGATTATGATGTAGTAGTAGGTTCGCGCGCTTTAACGGGTTCAACGCTATTAAAAAAGCAGGGTTGGTTTAGGCGAACAATGGGTAAGACCTTTAATGTTTTTATTAAGTTGTTAGTTTTTAACGGGATCAATGATACACAGTGCGGATTTAAATGCTTTAAAAAAGTAACAGCGCATAGATTATTCTCATCGCAAAGATTAAATGGCTTTTGTTTTGATGTAGAGATTTTATATATTGCAAAAAAAATAGGTTACAGGGTAAAAGAAATTCCAATTTCTTGGGCTAATCGTTGCGATTCGCGAGTACGCCTGGTTAGGGATTCCTTGAGCATGGCTGTGGATATCTTAAGAATAAAGGCTAATGAACTAAGGGGCATGTATAAATGCGGCGTAAATTAAGTATAACGGTACTTATTCTGGCCATATTTCTCGGTTTGTTTATACAATATCAATTTCGGGCACCGAAAAGAAATTTTTCGGATTACAGGGTTTATTATGATACGGGGAAAAATATATTAAATGGCAGGGATATATATATGCGCCATTCTAACGAAATAACTCCGTTTAAATACTCTCCTTTTTTTGCCGTACTTATATCTCCACTATCTTTAGTTGATCAAAGGACTTCGGCTAGTTTATTTTTTATTCTAAACTTGCTATTTTTGTCTTTAATATTCTGGTTTTGCCGAAAAATATTATTTTTTAAAAAATTAGGCTTTAGGGAAGAATTTTTGGTCCTGTTTATTACCGCTGTATTAAGCTTTAGGTTTATTCTGCATTGTTTAAGCAGTGGGCAAGTTGGTTTATTTATTTTAAGCCTTTTGTTATGGGGAATTTTTCTTGTTAATAAGGATAAATTGTTTTGGGGGGCATTTTTAATTGCAGGCTCTATTATGATAAAATATATGCCAATTATATTTGTAGCATATTTTTTCTTCCGGAAAAAATATAAAATTGTAGGTTTGATCTTGGCATCTTTACTTATCTATATTTCTATTCCAGCTTTATTTTTAGGCCTGGCTAAGAATGTAAAGTATTTTATGAGTTGGTTACCTTATATTGCCTCTACTTCTTTAGATGGCGGGTCAATAACTGATTTGGAAAATAATTCGCTTTGGATGCTCGTCAGCAGATTATTTTATAATTTACCTCCTTTAGTGTCTATTATTACTGTGGTTGGAATTTTTTTAGGTTTATTTTACCTCATAACTTTTGACAGAAAATTTTCAGGTAAGAATAAAATGATATTAGATTTTCGATGTTCTATAAATTACGGTTTACTTTTTATTTGCTGTGCTTTATTTAACCCTAATGCCTGGCAACATAATTTTGTAGTTTTGATATTTCCGTACATGCTTTGTGTTTATTATTTGTTTCTTTCTAAATTTAAGGATAAAATCGTAACCCTTCTTTTGATAACTTCTTTTATATTTTGTTCAGGTTTTAGTGAATCTTTAGTCGGGGAATCATTACACGCTGCTTCTTTATATCTATTTCCAATTGTTATCGGTTCTTTGGCTATTTTTACTGCTTTAATTAAAATTAAGTTTTGGGGCTTAGCTTCTATAGATAAGGAGACAGTAAATGGATAAGTTGAAATTAACGGTAGTGATTTTAACTAAAAATAATGAGTTGATTATTGAGCCTTGCCTGAAAAGCGTTTATGGATGGGCTGATGAAATAATCGTTATTGACGATATGAGTACTGATAATACGCCTGCGATTGTAAAGAAGTATACGGATATAATTTTTATGCGTTCAATGCAGGTTGAGGGTACGCATAGAAACTGGGCATATGCTAAGAGTAGGAATGAATGGGTTTTAAGCCTGGATTCAGATGAAAGGTTAACCCCTGAATTAAGAGAAGAGATAAGTAGGGTTTTAGCGGGTAACCCCAAGGAGGTAGGGTTTACTATTCCGCGAAGGAATCATATCGGCGATTATTGGGTCAGGTTTGGTGGGTGGTATCCTAGCCCTCAACTTCGCCTTTTTAAGAAAGATAAGTTTTGCTACGAAGAGGTTCAGGTGCATCCGCGGGCATTTCTTGATGGGCTTTGTGGGCATTTACATGCGGACATGTTGCATTATTCTTATAAAAATTTGGAGGATTTCTGGGCTAAATTAAATAAGCAGACGACGTGGGAAGCGCTTAAGTGGTATAAAAATAACAAGCCAATGCGATTGGTTCGTTTTATCTGGCGAACTTATGATCGATTTATGCGTGCTTACTTTGGTAGGCATGGGTATAAAGACGGTTTTATTGGGTTTGTTGTCGCATTTAATGCTGGATTATATCAAATTTTAAGTTATTTAAAATATCGAGAGATAGTAATGAATAGTAGAAAAAAATGAAAGTAGTTTTTTTAGATAGAGACGGTGTAATAAATAAATATCCCGGCGATAGGCTTTATGTTACCTCTTTGCGGAAGTTTAAGTTTTTGCCGTCGGCAAAGAAGGCGATTGTCTTATTGCGCAAAAATGGATTCAAGATATTTGTAGCCTCTAACCAAGCCGGAGTGGGTAAAGGCACTTACGCTCAAAAAACTTTGGATGCAATAACTGCTAAGATGCTCCTTGATATTAAGAAAGCAGGCGGAATGATTGATAAGGTTTATTATTGCACGCACCGCAAAGAAGCAGGCTGTAGCTGTCGTAAGCCCAAGCCGGGTTTGCTTAAGAAAGCGGCGCGGGAATTTAAATTTAACTTAAAAAGTGCCTATTTTATAGGCGACACTATCCGTGATGTGCTTACTGCCCGGGCAGCAGGCTGTAAGTCCATTCTTGTATTGACCGGTGAAGAAAAACTGGTGAATCAAAGTAACTGGGAAGCTAAGCCTGATTTTGTGTTTCAAGATCTCCTGGAAGTAGCGAAATTTCTAACTTGATAAAAATCAGGGACGGTTCTCAACTTAAAGCAGAACTGTCCCCAAAAAAGGGACAGTTTTCCTTTGTTTTGAGAACCGTCCCTAAAAAATAGGAGCGTTTCCGATTTTGAAGGTATTAATTACATATGCTTCAGCCGGAGCCGGCCATCGCCGGGCAGCTGAGGCAGTATTCGACTATTTAAAAAATAACCGTAAGGATATTGAGCTTGAGCTAGTTGATATCCTTAGTTTTAGCAATCCTTTTTTTCGTTTTTGTTATGATTACGGATATCCGTTCTTGGTGCATTATGCTACCTGGCTTTGGGGTTTTTTCTTCTGGATAACTGAGTTTAGTTTCACCCGCTGGCTCAGCCGTAAATTATCAACCTTTGTAAATTATCTCGCTTGCCATAAATTCAGGAATCTCCTAATTAATGAAGAGTTTGATTTTATTATTTCTACGCATTTCCTTAATTCGGAGTTGGCTGCTAATTTAAAATTAAAAAATAAAATTAAATCAAAGTTAATTACAGTAGT
>CAZQGT010000080.1:0-6830 GCA_964593005.1 uncultured Planctomycetales bacterium | reverse complement strand
GCTCAGTGCCGATATAATTATGCCCCAGGGAACGGGCTTCTTCAGCAGCCAGCTCAAGGGCCTTCTTTGCGCGAGGGGTAAAAGGGATATCTCCGATAATCTGGGTAGTCGGGCCGGGCTGCACCAGCTTTTCTATCTCCAACCTGATATTCTCAAGCGAAACCTCAAGCTTCTGCAATACCGCAGCAGCCACTCCTTCGCCTTCGCGAATAAGCCCAAGCAATATATGCTCAGTGCCGATATAATCGTGATTAAAACGCCTGGCCTCTTCCTTTGCCAGTATAATTACCTTTCTTGCCCTCTCCGTAAAACGATTAAACATAATCTCTCCTCGTAAATTATAACAGGTTTAACTTTTTGCGAATAAGCTGTGCCCTTTTTAAATCCCTTTCATCAGAAGAAAGTTTTTTGTTTTCCAGTTTCTGCAAATGCGCCGGCTGAGTAATAATAAAAAGTTCGTTAATTGTCCGGCGGTCAATATCCTTAATCATACCCAAATCGCTTCCCAGCCTGACCATAGATAACAACTCAATTGTCTCCTGGCTGGTAATAATCCGGGCGCTCTTTAAAATACCTAAAGAACGGTTAATCCTGTCCTCTAATACCTCTTTATTTTTAGAAAGCAGGATCTGGCGCGCCTGGGCCTCCTGTTCGATAATCTGACGTATAAGCCCGTTGATATTCTCAATTATTTCATCTTCTCCGTGGCCCAAAGAAACCTGATTGGAAATCTGGAAAAAGTTTCCGCTGGCCTGCGTTCCTTCCCCGTAAAGCCCGCGGGTAGTAAAACTCAATTTAGCAATCGCTGCCAGGACCCGTTCAATCTGCCGGCTCATTACCAAAGCAGGCAAGTGGAGCATAACTGAACCGCGCATACCGGTACCTGTATTAGTCGGGCAGGCAGTAAGATATCCAAAATCATCCAGGTACGCGTAATCCAAAAGCCCGGAGAGCGCATCATCCAGCCGGTTAATAATATCCCTGGCTTCAAAAAGGTTGAAACCCGACTGCATCAGCTGAATACGCAGATGGTCTTCCTCGTTAATCATAACCGCGATTATCTCTTCGTCGTCAACCAGCACAGCCTTATAATCTGTTTTCTGAGAGTGCTCAATTGACATAAGATGCCTCTCCACCAAAAACTGCTTATCAATCGCGTCTAAATCCGCCAGCTTAAAAAGAGTAGAGCTCTTCAGCATATCTATCTTAAACATAGCCTCGCTGATTTTTTCCAGGATCTCTTCAAGCTGGGCCTTACTTGCCCAATGCGGAAAAGGATATTTATTAAGGTTCCTGGCCAGGCGTATCCTGCTGGAAATAACAATATCAGAATTAGGGCCGGTACCTTTGAGCCATTGGCTGGTATGATTTAACAAATCATTGATCTTCATTGCCGTCTTTCTTTTCCCTTACCTTAAACGTTATCCTGCTCAGACGAAACTTTCTTGATCTGATCGCGCAGACGAGCCGCCTCTTCAAAATCTTCCCTCTGGATCGCCCTTTGCATTTCCGCTTTCAGGTTCCCTAAATCCACTTTCTTTTTGCCGGGCTTTGAAACAGTTTTTCCCTTAAGCGGAGATTTACCCACATGTTGATTGGAGCCATGTATCCTCTTTAATAGAGGGGCCAGGTATTTACGAAAAGCGCCGTAGCATTCTCCGCAACCCAGCCTGCCGACCTTTTTAAAATCCGCGTAAGTTAAATTACAGTTAGGGCATTTAACTGCGACATTCTCATCATCTTTATTAGGTTTCTCAAAATCAGCCATACCGGCTAAAAGATCGCTTAAGCCAAATTGCTGCTCCATGGCAGCGCTTTTATGCCGCGCGCAATCCTCGCACAAATGCAGTTCATTCATCTGCTCGTCAATAATCTCAGTCAAATGCACCGTAGCCGGATTTTTCTTACAAATATCACAAAGCATATTAATACTTTACGCCTTCCCTGGCGGTCAATTGTTTAAACTTCTTCATTAACTCTAAGGTAAGCCTTCCGGGCTTTCCTCTTCCAATAACTCTGCCGTCCACTTTCACAACAGGAATGACTTCCGCGGCTGTGCCGGTAAGGAAGCATTCATCCGAAATATAAACTTCATGACGGGTAATCACATGTTCATGCGCCGGGATCCTGGCTTTACGGGCAATTTCCAAAATTGAATCACGGGTAATCCCGCGCAAAGTCCCCATGCACTGCGGAGGAGTATAAAGGTGGCCGTTCTTAACCACAAAGATGTTATCCCCGGTGCATTCTGCCACATAACCTAATGAATCAAGCATAATCGCCTCATCGGAACCGCAATTAGCTGCTTCAATTTTAGCCAGGATATTATTCAAATAGTTCAAAGACTTAATCTGGGGATTAAGCGCTTCGGGTAAATTACGCACCGTAGGCACTGTAACAATCGCCAGCCCGTCGCGATAAAGCTTCTCCGGGTAGAGGGCAATCTTATCCGTAATAATAATTATCGTAGCCCCTTTATAACACTTGCGCGGATCAAGCCCTAAATCACCCTCTCCGCGGGTAACCACCAGCCGGATATAAGCATTATCCAGTTTGTTAGCCTTAAGCGTCTGGGTAACTGCCTTGCTCAGCTGCTCTTTACCCATAGGGATTTTCAACATAATGCTCTGGGCCGACTCATAAAGCCGGTCAATGTGCTCTTTTAATTTAAATACCCTGCGGTTATAGGAACGGATGCCCTCAAAAACTCCGTCGCCATAAAGCAGGCCGTGGTCAAAAACAGAGATCTTCGCGTTTTCTTTTCCGTAAAATTTACCGTTGATATAAATTTTCATAAAAACCTCCTTGCACAGTAAGTGCACACCGGCCGCTACCTTTCGGGCCGGGTGTTAATGCAAAATAATACCGTCTTTTAAATGTATAACCCTTTCGGCGCCCTTGGCAATATCTTTATCGTGGGTAACCAAAAGCGTCGTAATCTTTTCTCTCTGGTTAAACTCTGTAAGCAGCTGCAGGATAATCTTTCCGTTTTCGGAATCCAGATTGCCGGTTGGTTCATCGCAAAGCAAAAGCTTAGGCCGGTTAATCAATGCCCGGCAAATAGCCACCCTCTGCTGCTCTCCCCCTGATAAAGCCGCGGGTTTATGAGCGAGCCTCCGGGAGAGCCCCAACCTCTCTAAAAGCTGGCGGGCAAACTTTAAATCTTTTTCCCTTGCCCACCAGGACTTTAAAATACTCGGCAGCAAAACATTTTCCAGGGCAGTTAGCTCCGGCAAAAGATGAAAAAACTGAAAAACAAAACCTATTTTACGGTTACGAAAAGCTGCCCGGGTATTTTCATCTAAACCATAAATATCCGCGCCTTCAAAATAAACCGAGCCTTGGCTGGGCTTATCCAAGCCTCCCATAATATGCAAAAGCGTAGACTTGCCTGCTCCCGAAGGGCCCTGAATTGCCAGGAATTCACCTTCGTTAACCGTAAAATTTATATCTTTCAATACTTCAAGGTTACCCGCGCTGTCACGGTAACTTTTACAAATTCCATTAACCTTGACTATATTCTTACTCATGCCGCACTGCCTCGCTGGGGATTATCCTGCTGGCATAATATGCCGGATAGATACTGGCGGCAAAAGTTATCATCAAAGCAGAAAACAAAATAATATTAATATCCCCGATGTTAATATTGACCGGGATACGGTCAAAATAATAAATATCTTTAGGGATCAACTCCCTGCCGATAATCCGGGATATGAAAACCACTACCTTATCCAGGGAAAGCGCGAGCGATATCCCGGCGGTTAATCCCAAAAGGATGCCGGCTATACCGATAGACATACCCTGAAAAACAAAAATTTGCAGGATGCTTTTAGTCCTGGCGCCGACCGAACGCAAGATGCCTATATCCTTAACCCTGCTCATTACCGACATAATCAATGTGCTCACAATACCGAATGCGGCGACAACCGTAGTCATAGTTACCACAATAAACATAACTATCTTTTCCAGCTTCAACGCTTCCAGGAAATTCCTATTGGCGTCAATCCAGGTACGCGCCTGATACGGCCCAACTCCGGTTAAATCCCGGTAGAGTTTCTCTTTTATATCTTCTACCTTATAGACATTATCCACCTTAACCGCCAGGCCGCTTACGGTATCAGGCATCTTGTAAAAATCCTGCGCCCCTTTAATCCCGGTTAAAATCAGGCTTGAATCATAAAGATACATTCCGCTGTTAAAAATACCCTTGATCCGGAAATCAGTTTTGGTAAGGGTAACCGGAGAAACCAGGCTGACTTTATCTCCTACACCTAAACCCAGGCGTAAAGCAAACTCCTGGCCTACGGCAACTTCATTCCCGGAAAAATCATAACTCCCTAATTTCAAATAATCATTAATATCAGATGTCTCTGCCTGCAGCTTCGGCTCAATGCCGCGCACCTCCACCCCAAAGATTGACTTATCGTTTTTTACCAGAGCCTGGCCATTAATAAAAGGGGAAGCGCCCTTAACATAAGAAAGGGTCTTTAATTTGTCGATTACTTTATAAGGTTCTTTTGAACCTCCATAAAATTCAAGTGACAGATGGGCGTTAGTACCGACCATCTTATCCTCAAGGAAGCGGTCAAAACCGCTCATCACCGAGATTACCACGATTAATACCATAACCCCGATAGCGATACCAATCATAGATATAAAGGCAGTCGTAGAAATAATCTTTTCCTTCTTGCCTGCCCTTAAATACCTCTGGCTCAGCCACAACTCTGAAATCATATTTGTCTACATAGACAACACCCGCGCAAATCCAATTAGCGCGGGGTGTCTAACTCAGTTTCTTCCTGTTTTCTTAACAAGGGGAACAAAATCACATCTCTGATCGATGGCTGATCAGTAAGCAGCATAACCAGCCTGTCTATACCTATGCCCAAACCTCCTGCCGGAGGCATGCCGTGCTCCAAGGCTAAAAGATAATCTTCATCCAAGCTTTTTTTATCATCAAGGTTATCTTTAATCTCTTCTTCAAAACGTTTACGCTGCTCCAAGGGATCATTCAGTTCGGAATAGGCATTGGCAATCTCCATACCTGCCACGTAAAGCTCAAATCTTTCCGAAATCAAAGGGTTATCTTTCTTGGTCTTGGCCAGAGGGCAAAGGCTGGTAAAATAATCCGTGATAAATACCGGATTAACCTGCAAGCCTTCTTCTAAAGTGTCTTCAATAATTTTGTTTATCTGCGAACGGCTAAGGCGGTTTTTATCTTTTGCAAACCCCTTAGCCTGTAATTTCTCAAGCATCTTATCAGGCCCATCCGAAGGCTCTATGCCAAACTTATCCTTAACTAAGCCGGCAAACGACTGTCTCATCCAGGGAGTTTTAAGCGCAATGGCTCTTCCCTGTGAAGTAAGCTCTTCTTTGCCTAAAACTTCTTTCGCCACGTAACAGATTAACTCCTGGGTTAAATTAATCATATCTTCGCAATTGGCATAAGCCTGATAAACCTCAAGCATAGTGAACTCCGGGTTATGCCGGGTTGATACACCTTCATTACGGAAAGAGCGGTTAATTTCATAAACCCGGTCAAGGCCTCCCACTAACAGGCGTTTTAAATACAACTCCGGAGCAATCCTTAAGTATAAATCCATGGTATATTCGTTATGAAATGTCTTAAATGGCCGGCCTGCCGCGCCTCCGGCAATATCATGCATCATCGGAGTCTCTACCTCCAGGAACCCTTTTTCGTCGAGGAAATTACGGATAGCCCGGATAATTTTGGCACGCAATAAGAACACCTTCTTCACGTCTTCGTTGGAAAGCAAATCCAGGTAACGCTGCCTATAGCGCAGCTCCACATCTTTTAAACCATGCCACTTTTCAGGCAAGGGCCGCAAAGCCTTGGCCAATATTGTTAAGTCCATAACCTTGACCGTAAACTCACCGGTATGCGTCTTAAAGAGTTCACCCTCCACGCTTATAATATCCGCGATATCTAATTGCTCAATAAGGCCGGCCTTCTCTTCTCCCAGGACATCGCGTTTAACATAAAGCTGTATCTTGCCGGTAGTATCCCTTAAATCCATAAAATTAACCTTGCCATGGCTGCGATTAGCCATAATCCTGCCGCAAAGCGTAACTTTTTTGCCTTCTTCAAAAGAAGCCAAAGCACTGCCAATAGTATCATGAACCGGCACGCTAGCCGGATACAAAGGTACATTTTTGTCTTTAAGAACCCTTAATTTGGCAACTCTTTGCTGAACAATCTCATTTATATCCATAGTTTAGTAATTATATAGTATATTTAGGGTTATGTCAAAAAGAAAATAGGGACAGCGACCTTTTATAAAAGGGGACAGCACCCGAATTTTGGGCGCTGTCCCCTAAAAAGGTCGCTGTCCCTATTTATTAAGCCTGGTATTGCGAAAGCTTCTTAATCCTTTTAAGCATATTGGGATGCGTGCTTAAAAGCTCCATCATCTTATCCCCTAGATTAAGCCGGATATTTGACTTCCTGAGCAGCTCCAGTTCAGAAGCTTCAATTGTTCCGCTTTTATCCAAATCCAGCTGCGATAATTCCAAAACCTCTTTCCTTCCCCGTGACGGATCATTGATAAAAAATGCTTTTAGCCCTTCGCTTTGCCTTAAAGAATCCTTGTTTAACCTGGCTGAGCCATAAGCCAGCTTATAAAGGCTGGAGGCCAGGGCTTTAGGTTGATTTCCCAGGAGCACCGAACCGCGGTCAGCAAAATACTCCCTTATCCGCGAGGCATAAAGAACCAAAAGATTGGTTATAAAATAGAAAAGGAAAGCTGCCAAGCCGATTAAAACGGTATTGCCTCCCCGTTCATCGCGCCTGCGGCCGTAAAATAAAAACT
>CAZQGT010000079.1:0-7022 GCA_964593005.1 uncultured Planctomycetales bacterium | reverse complement strand
GACCTGGAGATTAACAGTCTCTCGCTCTACCAACTGAGCTAAGGGGGAATTGTGGGTAGTATTTTAACACTAGATAATCTGGCTTTCAAGAGCTTTTATGTCCGTTCCAATCTCCTGAATAAGCTTTTCAATTTCTTTCATCCGCCTGCCGTATTCGCGAGCCGTATCTTCATCGCGGTAGAAATGCGGATTGGATAAAGCCCGGGCCTTGGCATAACTTTCAATCTCCAGATTTTCTTTTTTCTTAAGCAGTTTATTAATTTTATCGCGAATAAGAGAATTGTGGGCCTTACGTTTCTTATCTCCCTCTTTATTCTTCCGCTCTTGCTCTTTGGCTTTTTCCTTAGCCTCATCAACCTGCTTAACCGCAATAGCCCTGGGCTTATGTTCAACAGAAAGTTCAGCTAAGCTGTCGCGTTTTTCAAGATAATAATCAAATGTCCCGGGGAATTTCCTCACCCTGCCGGATTTAACCTCAAAGACATTATTCGCAACTGAACTGACAAAATAAATATCGTGACTGATAAAAACAATTGTCCCCTCATAGCTCTTAAGCGCCCTGACTAAAGCATCAACGGCATCCACATCAAGATGCGTAGTTGGCTCATCCAAAAGCAGGAAATTCGGAGGATCAATCAAAAGTTTAGCCAGAATAAGCCGGCTCTTTTCGCCTCCGGAGAGTACCTTGACTTTCTTTTCAGCATCATCACCGGTAAACAAAAAAGCCCCGAGGATAGTCCTAATGGTCTCCTCTGCCGTATAACCCGGGGCAGCTGAGTATGCCTCCTGCAAAACAGTATTTTCAACATTTAAAACATCCGTACGGGTCTGTGAAAAATAACCGATATCCACATTATGGCCAACAATTCTATTTCCTTTATCTATGCTCACAATCCCTGCCAGCATTTTTAAGAGCGTGGACTTACCCGCGCCGTTTTCACCAGCTAAAACCGCCTTCTCTCCCTGGCTTATTTCAAAATCTAACCCCTCATAAACCTGGATATCTCCATAAGCTTTAGATACCCCTTCCAGATTAATTACCCGGTGTCCGCTTTTGCGGGTTTGCGGAAAAGAAAAATTACCAATACTTTCACGCGGATCAGGCGGAATAACAACCTTTTCATCTTCCATTTTTTCCAATACCCTGCGCTTAGCGCGCACAGAAGCCGCCTTATTCGGCTGGGCATGAAACCTGGCCACAAATTTATCCAGCTGCTTTATCTTCTTATCCTGTTCTTTGAATTGCTTAATCAGATGTATACGTTTCTGCGCCTTTATCTCTTCATAATGCTCATAGTTGCCGTGTACTTTTGAAATTGACCCGTTTTCCAAAATAAATGTATAGTTAGTAACATCTGTCAAGAAAGCCTTATCATGGGATATCATAATAAAAGTTCCCTGGAAATCCGCCAAGTAATCTTTCAACCATAATGCCGCGTTTAAATCTAAATAGTTGGTCGGCTCATCAAGCAGGAGTAAATCATAATGGTAAGTCAACAATTTTCCCAAAAGGGCGCGCATCTGCCAGCCGCCGCTCATTTGATTTATTGGCCGGCTAAAATCTCTCTCCTTGAAACCTAACCCTGAAAGAATCTTCTTGGCTTTATATTCCAATTCAAAGAAACCCAGAGTTTCTAATTCATGCAAGGCCTCACCGTAACGCTTAGAGCCAGCTTCATTTTTAGACTCAAGCCTCTCTTTTTCCTCTTTAAGGCGCATAATCCTTTCATCACCTTCAGTTAATTCCCCGAGTACAGTATGTTCAGATTTAAAACTCGCCTCCTGAGGAAGATAACCTATATGCACCCCCTTATTCACTCTTACCTCGCCGCTGGACGGCTCAGTCTCCTGCAAAATCAGGGAAAATAAAGTACTTTTACCTGTGCCATTAGGCCCAATAAGACCAATCTTCTCTCCCTGGTTTATATTCAGAGAGATATCTTCAAAAAGAACTTTAGGCCCGTAATTTTTTGAAAGTTTAATTATATTAATCATCGGATTATATTGTACGGCGAGATTCTAAAGATTTTGAAAGAGTAGTGGCATCAGCATATTCCAGGTTTGAACCCACAGGTATTCCCAAGCCTATGCGGCTTAAATGCACGCCTAACGGTTTAAGCAATTTAGTAAGATATAAGGAGGTAGTTTCACCCTCGGTATCGGCGTCGGTAGCGATAATAATCTCCCTAATACTTCCCTCTTTGATCCTTTGAATAAGCCCCTCAATCTTTAAATCGCTTGGGCCTCTTCCTTCAAGGGGAGATATTGATCCAAGCAGCACATGATAGAGCCCCTGAAAATTTCCCGCTTTTTCAATTGCCGTAACATCGCTGGGCTTTTCAACCACGCAGACAATATCTTTTTGCCGGCGGATATCCTGGCAAATCTTGCAGGTATCTTCTTCGCTTAAATTATTGCATACCCTGCAAGAACGCACGCTCTCCTTAACCTTGTTCAGAGACTCAGACAAAACCTTGATTTCATCTTTAGAAGCCCCTAAAACATGCGCCACAATCCGTTCGGCGCTGCGCCTGCCTACCCCGGGCAGCTTAATCAAACATTCAATTAATTTTTCTATAGAAGCGGTATAATTAGCCATCAGCCTTCTTTAACTACCCTGCCCCCAAACATATCAAGGGCAGATTTAATAAAAGGATTATTATGAACATCGTGATCATGTTTTGCCTGCGCAACCAGGATAAAATTCATCCTTAACCTGGCGCCGCATAATTCAGAAGCGATCTTTTCAATCATCGCCTTATTTTCTTTCTTCTCCAAAGACTCCTTATGCAGGGAATAATTCTTAGGGAAAGCTACAGTCAATAAATCCCCCTGCACTTTAGTCGGCTCACCTTCGCTTAAATAGGTAGATACCGACATTTTGATGCCGGCAAGATTATTTATAATATTATTCCAAACACTCTTCACCTGCTCCAAAGATACAGATTCGGGTTCCTGCTCCGGAGAGGCCTGCAAAGGGACATCCTGCCTGGACATTTCTTCCGACGGAGGTTGTGTTTCTTTATCAGGAGGATTTTTCTTTAGTTTCTCTGCAACCGGGCTCTGCTTTAGCGGCGCGCCGGCACGGCTATCCATTTTATTATACGCCAACCTGACTAAACTTATCTCCAAAGGAATACGCTGAGAATCCAGGCGTTTAGCCATTTCCTGCGTAGTGACTAATATATTAAAAGCGGTAAAAATTTCCTCCAGGGATAACTCCTGGCTCTGCTTAAATAAACGGTCGCAGACCTCCTGCGGCAAATCAACTAATTTTGAATCCGCTTTAGAAACTTTGGAAACCATTAAATTACGGAAATGTTCAATAAGGTTGGAAAGAAATACCCCCGGATCCTTTCCGTCGTCAATGATCTGGTTAAAAAGTTTCAGGGCCCCCTGAGGGTCTTTTTGGATTATTCTATCTGCAATCGCAAACAAAACATCCTGTTCAACCATGCCCAAAACAGCAATAGCGTCTTTTATAGATACGCTGCCATGGGAAAAAGATACCAGCTGGTCTAAAACTGATTCCGCGTCCCTTAATGATCCGTCGCTGCTTTTAGCAACCGCGAAAAGCACATCCTTATCTACCGCGGCTTTCTCCTGGAGGATAATCTTTTCAAGCTGGGAAATAATTTCAATTACCGGAATCCTGCGGAAATCCATGCGCTGGCAGCGGGAAATAATTGTCGGCATTACTTTTTGCGGATGGGTAGTAGCAAAGATGAACTTTACAAACTCCGGAGGCTCTTCCAGTGTCTTAAGCAGGGCGTTAAAACCATCGGGAGTTATCTGGTGGACTTCATCAATAATATAAATCTTATACTTGCCCTGGGTAGGAGAAAACTTTACGTTTTCACGTAAAGCCCTGATTTCATCAATACCTCGGTTAGAGGCACCGTCAATTTCAATAACATCAAGGGAATTCCCCTGGTTTATCCCTAAACATGAAGAACATTTCTGGCAGGGAGCCACCGTCGGACCTTCTTTACAGTTTAATGCCTTAGCCAGGATTCTTGCGGTTGAAGTCTTGCCTACTCCCCTTGGCCCGGTAAAAAGATAGGCATGGGCCAGCCGTTTCTTTTGAATCGCGTTTTTTAACGTACCGACTATATGATCCTGGCCGACAATACTTTCAAAATCCTGCGGCCGCCATTTTAATGCAAAAACAGTATAAGCCATTATTAAATAGGTTTTATTTCTTATCGATTTGGATTTGTTGGACTTTTACGCCTTTTTCTGCCAGGTAATCAAAGGCCCGCTTAATCTCGCCTTCCTGGCCTTCTACCGTTAGGATGGACCAGCCTGCCTCCAGAGAAAAAGAGGCCTCAATGATATTTAAGCTGATATCAAACTTCTTGCAAAGATAACAAATTATAGATTCATCCTGCAGTGTGCCCGGAAAAGTCAAGCCAATGGAAATCTTCATTTTATCTCCTTAACAAAACTTATTATACCAAAGTTTTAACCCTAAAAGTAGAAATATTAATTCTAAATCAAACCTCTCCTATCTCAGGAATTATCTCCGGAGGAACAGACGGCTCCACAACGCGGATATACCTCCATTTTCCTTCCCGGTACCTCAAGAAAACGACAGCGGAGAATACCAGGAAAAAAGATACCATGGCTGTCCAGCCAATTTCCGGAGGAAGTCGCAAGACGCGCAGGATCAATGCAAGCACAACAACCATTAACCAGTGTAATATAACTGACATACGCATAGCCCAAAAAGTATCCCCTGCCCCGCGCAGGGCGCCGATAAACACGCAGAGCATAGTCTCAACCAGCACATATACAGAAGCCATGCGGACCATAAACACCGCTATAGGCACGGCGGCACTGAATACAGCGCTTTCGGCAGAAGGCCGAAACACATTTACCAGCATACCGGGAAACCCGGCGAAGAAAACAAAAACAAATGCCGAATAAATCATTCCCAGTTTTAACCCGGAGATAACCGAACGATGGGCTTTTTCTGGATGCCGGGCACCCATATACCTGCCGACCAGGCTAGTCACGCCAATCTCTATACCAATAAGAGGGACAAAAGAAACAAAATCCCAGTTAAAGACTACGGTAGCGGCAGTAGCTGCTGCCGGGCCGAGAGAATGAAACATCATTACCATAGCATTAAAAGCAACGATATTTAAACACATTTCAATCCCCGTAGGATAACCAAAACGCAAAAGTTTTCCCGCGAGCATCCGGTCAAAACGAAACGAACCTTCAATACTATATTCTTTACGGTTGCCTTGATTAAAATACGCGGCAAACAGGATGAATAGACCTACAATACCGCCTATGATAGTGGCATATGCGGCGCCCTGAATCCCCATAGAGGGAAAACCAAATTTACCGAAAATGAATACATAATCCAGGCCGACATTGGTAAACATAGCGGTAAACGAGGCAATCATTACAATTTTTGTACGTCCGGTCCCGGAGAAAAAACCGCTTAAGCTTATCCTTATCAGGCTGATAATAGAACCGTAAATCAATATATTAAAGTAATTTATCTGAGGCATAAGCTGTCCCTGGCCCACACCCATAAAAACAAACAACCGATAAACTAGAGGCCTAAGCAGAAGAATAATCGGATACGCGCAACAGGAAAAAATTAACGCCTGAGTTAATACCAGGCCGCAATCTTTCTTCTTACCTGCCCCTAAATGCTGGGCAACTAAAGCGGTAGTAAAACCAACCAGTCCGATAAAAAACGAGATCATCATAAAAGATGCCAGGCCTCCGCCCATAACCGCGTTCATCAATTCAGGCTTAAGCCTGGCAAGAAACAGGCGGTCAGTAAAAACCATAATCGTCTCACAAGCATGAGAAACGACCATCGGCAGGGAAATTGCGATAACCTCCGCCATCCCCGCTTCTTTTAAATGATGTTTTGTCATATGGACTATCCTTTAAAAATAAATCCGACGGTATGCGTCGGATAGTTTATTGAATTTTTTCGGAGAGGCTGGGATTCGAACCCAGGGACCCAGTTGCCCAGGTCAACTCATTAGCAGTGAGTTGCTTTCGACCACTCAGCCACCTCTCCAATAATTATGGATTTTTTCTTTTTTTTCTGAAGAAATCTCTCAGCAAAGAACTGCACTCAGTTTCAAAAATTCCCTTAATTACTTTTATACGGTGATTTAACTTTTTATGATTTACGATATCGATAACCGAACCGCAGGCTCCGGTTTTAGGGTCGGCCGCTCCGAAGTATAAATTCTTTATGCGCGCCAAAACCATCGCGCCCGCGCACATACTGCAAGGTTCAATTGTAACATAGAGACTAGCCTCGTTCAACCACTTTTGCCCCAGGTAATTTGCCGCGCTGGTAATAGCGATTATCTCGGCATGGGCAGTAGGATCTTTCAGGCGTTCAATCTGATTATGCCCACGGGCGATAATTTTTCCACCATGAACAACTACCGCCCCTACCGGCACTTCATCTTCATCAAATGCCTTTTGCGCCTCTTTCAAGGCCTCTGACATGTAAAAATTCTCAATCTTTAACATATAAAAATGCGCCTGGCTGGAGTCGGACCAGCAACCCGCGGCTTCGTAGGCCGTTACTCTATCCAGTTGAGCTACAGGCGCATTAAAAATAAATTATCAGGTCCAATTGCCCGCCAAAATCCAAGTGATTTTGGCGAGGCCTCGCCCCGGCTCGCCAAGCTTTGCTTGGCGGCCGAGGCGGACTACAGGCGCAGAAAAACTATAGGCGCAAAAGATTAACTAAAGGAAAAATTATTATACCTATTTTCTTGCCGGGTGTAAAGAAGCTTTTCCTCAACAATCCAACTGTTGAAACTTAGAATAACTGTCACCTGCGCTCTTAATTACTTATTTAGAAATAGGCCGGCAAACCGCTTATTCCCCAGCATCGGCTGCATTAAAGAAATCTGTTCTCAACACTTGATATACATTTTCGGCCATAACCGCATACCCTTTACCGTTACAATGCCCATCTTCAACGAAATAATCCCTGCTGTAGTTCTCTTGAAAAGCTAACTTGCTAA
>CAZQGT010000078.1:0-7302 GCA_964593005.1 uncultured Planctomycetales bacterium | reverse complement strand
ATTTCTTCCGCTTCTTCTAGAATCCTGGCCTCTACTTTTTGGCGCTGGCGGTTAAACTGCTCAAGCTCCTTAGCTAATTTTTGAGCCTCATCATAACTGCCGCTCATCAAAAGTTTCAAAGATAACTCGGCGCTGCCCATCCTGCCCGATGCGTTTAAACGCGGAGCAATAATAAAACTCACATAAGTAGAATTAAACCGCTTCGCGTTGTTTTTAATCCCGGCATTATCAATTATCGCGCGCAGGCCTTCTCTTTTAGTATCCGGAAGACGCAATAATCCTTCCCTGGCAATAATCCGGTTTTCCCCGTTCAAAGGAACACTATCAGCGATTGTCCCTAGAGTAACCAGGTCCAGATCATCACTAAGCTGAGAGCCGCTTACTGCCTGGCAGAATTTATAAGCTACCCCTACTCCGGCTAAATCCCTGAAAGGGTAACCGGAATTTTTAAGCTTAGGGTTAATCAGGCTGGAGGCTGCTGGCAAACCTATGCCCTGCGGTTCATGGTGGTCAGTGACAATAACATCAATATTCGCCTGCCTTAAACCTTCAACCTCTTTATGATTGGCTGTGCCGCAATCCGCGGTAACCATAAGTCTTACATTATTTTCTTTGGCAAAAGTAATTATTTCTTTATTTAGCCCATAGCCTTCGCTGATACGGTGCGGGATATGATGCAAAACATCCAGGCCCATTGAAACAAGCGTATTCTTGACTAAAACCGTGCTGGTTATACCATCAACATCATAGTCGCCAAAAACCATCACTTTTTCTTTATTCTCCAACGCCTTCCTGACCAAAGCAACTGCTTTAGGCATATCGGAAAATAATTGCGGGCTGAACAAATCATCCATACCGGCCTTAAGAAATTTCTCCGCCTCAGCAATAGTTTTTACTTTGCGGTTAACCAAAACCTGAGCCAGGATTTTAGGAATACCTAATTCTTTGGATAATTGATTTTGCAGGTGGATGTGCGGAACGGCTAATCTTAAAACTTTATGGCTTGCCATAAAAACCTACATACTCTCCGGCTGGCTTACTCCCAACAACTTTAATCCGCAGGACAAAACAATCTTTACCCCTTTAATCAGGGCAAGCCTGGCGCTGGTGAGCGCTTCAGCCTGGCCCAAAACACGGTGCAGGTCATAAAACTTATGGAAAGTTTCGGATAACTCCTGAAGATAAACCGTAACCATATAAGGATCGCAGGTAATCAGACATATATTAAGAATTGCTTTAAACTCTAAGCACTTCTTAATAAGGTTCAGCTCTTCTTTCTCTTTGAGCACAGAAAGGTCTAAATTACCCTCACTTTGGATAGTAACACTCCGTAATATGCTACAAATACGCGCGTGGGCGTATTGGACATAATATACGGGGTTCTCCGCGCTTTGTTTTTTAGCAACCTCAAGATCAAAATCCAAATGGCTTGATGTACGGCGCATTAAAAAGAAGAATCTGGCGGCATCTGAGCCAACTTCATCCAAAACTTCGCGTAAAGTGATGTATTGGCCGCGGCGGGTGGACATTTGTACAGGCTGGCCATTACGGAAAATAGTTGCCAGCTGGACAATGATTACCGATAAATCATCAGGAGAATGTCCAAATGCCTGTATTGAAGCTTTAATACGGTTAATATAGCCATGGTGGTCCGGGCCCCAAAGATTAATCAACCAGCTGAAGCCGCGGTTAAATTTATCCTGATGGTACGCAATATCCGGAGCCAGGTATGTCTGGCTACCGTCGCTTTTAATAATCACCCTATCTTTATCATCGCCAAAAGCGGTTGACTTAAACCAAAGCGCTCCATCCTGATCAAATAGAAAACCTTTTTCCTTTAATTGACTAAAGGCCTGCTCTACCTTTCCGCTTTTAGCCAGTTCTTTCTGGGAATACCAGTTATCAAAATTAACTTTAAAATCAGCTAACTCTTGTTTAATTATTTTTAATATATAATCAGCCGCAAAATCGCCTAAGCCAGCATCGCTAATCTTCTGCTTATCCGCTTCTTTGGCAATATCGTATATATAATCACCCTGATAATAATTCTCGGGAAATTCAACTTTCTTCCCCGCCAGCTCTTCTCTGCGCAGCTGGACTGATTTACCCAGAATATTAATCTGGTTGCCCTCATCATTAAGGTAATACTCGCGCTGAACGTTAAAATTAAGGAACTCCAGAATATTAGACAGACAATCCCCTACCGCTGCCTGCCGGGCATGGGCAACCGATAATGAACCGGTGGGATTAGCGCTAACAAACTCGATTAAGGCTTTCCTGAGCTTTCCCAGGTCTTCTTTTAAGGCATCTTCCCCCTGAATAAGTATCTTACTCAGCTGATTGTAGAAATAACTGGCATCAAGGTAAAAGTTTATAAAACCGGCGCCTTCAACCTTTACCTGGGAAATTAAATCTTTTAACCCCGAATCGGGGATTTCTTTCTGGATTAATTCAATTAACCGGGAAGCTACATTGCGGGGAGAATCCTTGAGTGCTTTACTTAACTTTAAAGCAATGTTAGTGGTAAAATCTCCATAGCGGCTATCAGTGGGAAAATCAAGTACAAATTCATCCTGCAGAAATTCCTCTAACTTTCCTGCTAATAATGAACGCTTAACTAAAGCTGTGAGTTCTTCCTGAATATTCTTCTGCATTGGAGGGAAAGCTATTTTCGTTTTGAAGCAACAACCCTTACCTTCTTGGCGTCGGACCAAAGGCTCTCTAAAGAATAAAACTCTCTCATAGGTTTATAAAAGGAGTGGGCGATTACCGAAACGTAATCCAGAGCTATCCAGCCCGATTCGTCACCGCGTGGAACCTTTGAGAGAGATTTTATCCCGACTTTTTCCAAGCCATCCTGGATCGCCTGGGCTATTGAGGCGGTCTGCCTTAAGGAATTGCCGCTGGCGATAACAAAATAATCGCAAAAATCAGCTAATTTTGAAACATCAAGGATAACTACATCCTCAGCCTTAATGGATTTAGCAGCCCGGGCAATGGCTTGAGCCAACTGTTTTGATTCTATTTTAATGCTCCTATTTCTATATAATTCCTTATTTCTTGCCTAAAATCTTATACATCCCGGTTCCGCACTCAGGGCATTTGCCTTTCATTGCTGCGCGGCCGTTCTTCATAGTCACTTTCTGCTCATCTTTCATAGCTTTCTTGCCTTTACATTTTACGCAATATCCTGTTTCTGCCATTTGTTCCTCCTTTTTATGAAACATACAGGTCTAACTGTATGGTTAATATTATCACAGCAAGATTTTTATGTCAAACAATTCTTATTTTAGTGAGCACTTGGTTTACGAATACGTCAGTATGAGAAAACCAATGTGCGAACTAATTCTGAGCCTGCGAAGAAGATTTCGTAGAAATCTTCGAGTGATTAGGCGAAGAATCTTTTCTCTCCTTGGAATGCTTCTCTTCAATCTCACCGACAATTTCTTCCAGCAAGTCTTCCAAGGTAACTAAACCTAACGCCTTCTTGTCTTTATCTATAATAATAGCTATCTGGATATTTTCAGCCTGAAACTTCTTTAGAAGCTCGCTTACCCGCATTGACTCCGGGACATAACAAGCTTCATGCACCAGGTCCTGCAGCAGAAAAAGCCCTTTTTCCCTTAATATGTAAAGCAGGTCGCGGGCGTAAACTATGCCCATAATATTATCCAGCGAACCGCTGTAAACCGGCAGCCTGGCATGCCCCTCTTCCACAAACAAGTTAAGCAGGTCATCGGAATTAGTATTAATATTTACCGCTATCATTTTATCTTTTGTAACCATTACATCCTTAAGCCGGGTATCCCCGAATTCAAAGATACGGTGGAGCATCTTACGCTCTTCTTCGCTTAGAACCCCCTCCTCCTTACCCATCTCGATCATCGTGCGTAACTCTTCTTCGGTAATTAAAGGCGAGCGTTTAGAAACCTCTACCCCAAAAATCTTTAGTATGAAGTTGCTGATCCCGATAAAAAGTATAATCAGCGGCTTTAAGGCTACAACCACCCACTCCATCACCGGGGCAGTAATAAGCGCCACTTTGTCTGAATGCTTTGCTGAAAGTATTTTCGGGGTCACTTCGCAAAAAATAAGTAAAACAATTGTGGTTACAAAAGTAGAGACAACTACCCCCCAGTGATAACCGTAAATCTGCACAAATATTCCGGTTACAATGGAAGAGATAGCGATATTCACCAGGTTATTGCCGATAAGTATGGCAGCAATTACCTTGTCTAATTTAGTTACTACCCGCTGGACGCTTTGAGCCCGCTTGACCCCTTTCTGCAGCATATGGCGCAGGCGTATTTTGCTTAAACCGATGATTGAAGTTTCGGCGGATGAAAAAAAGAAAGAGACCGCAGCCAAAAGCAGTAAAATCAAAAATATTATCATTTTTACCCTAAATTAAGTTTTGAATAAATCTTCTTTTTATCTTTTTCTAACGGCCCAATCAAGGCTAAATTTATCTTTTCACGCTTGAATATCTGCCGGGCAACCAGGCGTAAATCCTCTATGTTTACCTTATTTACTTCCTTGATTACATCCTCTAGCGTATATACTTTATCCAGGCAGGCCATGCTCTCGCCCATCCAAAGCATATATTCCATAGTATCTTCTAAAGCCAGCATAAGCTGGCCCAGATAAAACTCTTTTGCCCGTTTAAACTCATCAACAGCTACCAGTTTATTCTTTACCTTCCCCAGTTCCTTAAAAATTAACTCCAGGCAAGGGGCAACCTTATGATTATCTATACCGGCGTGGACCAAAAATGCTCCGGTATCATGATAACGCTTAACGCCGGTGCCTATCTCATAAGCCAGCCCTCTTTTTTCTCTTACTTCATTAAAAAGGCGGCTGGACATATTTGCCCCCAGGATTATATGCAAAAGGGCCTGGGCATGCCTTAAAGGATGATCGCGCTTTAAGCCATGGAACCCCATTGCCATATGCACCTGCTCAGTATCTTTATAAAATATATTAAGCTGCTGCTTACGCTGAGATTCTTTGACTGCGGTAAAGGCGTTTAGACCTCCGGGGTTTTTACCGCCAAAAATATGTGATACTCTTTTCGCCAGCAGATCATGGTCTATTAACCCGGCGGCGCTGATTACAATATTAGCGGGTGTATAGTGTTCCCTCTGGAAATAGCTTAAATTTTCACGGCTAATGCTTTTTACCGAATTTACGGTCCCGATTACCGGCGAGCCGAGCGGCTGCTCAGGCCAAAGCAATTCATCCAGTAACTCATAAACATAGCTTTGCGGAAGATCCCTGTACATCTTCAACTCTTCCAGTATAACTGTCCGCTCTTTCTTTATATCCTCCTGTTTTAAACGCGGCTCAACTACCATATCGGTTAAAATATCCAGGGCCTTAACCAAATAACGGCTGGGGATCTTAACCAGATAACAAGTAAGTTCTTCGGAAGTAAAACCGTTTAAGGCTCCCCCTATACCCTCAATTGATTCTTTAATCTCCCGGCAGGAGTATTTTTTACTTCCCTTAAAAAGCAAATGCTCCAGATAATGCGAAATACCTTTATGAGCGGTTGATTCATAACGCCCGCCGATATTAATCCAGATACCTAAAGAAAGGCTGCCTACCCCGCTTAAGTGCTTAGTGATAATCCTTAAACCGTTATTTAACCTGCTTTTTCTATACATTAAACCTTTCTACGAAGCTGCCTACCCTTTTTACTAAATCCCTGCGGCTTAAATTTTGGCGGATATTATTTACGATGGCGCTGCCGACAATCCCTCCGTCGCATATTCTTTGAACTTCTTTCAGCTGCGCCGCGCTAGAAATACCAAATCCAGCGCAAACCGGGATGCGCGCTATTTTCTTAATCCTGGTTAAATTGGTTTTTAAATCCGCGGCCAGGCGCTTGCGGCTTCCGGTAACTCCGGTTAAAGCAACATAGTAAATAAAACCTTTTGAAATTTTAGATATAGCTTTTATCCGGCTTTGCGAGCTGGTCGGAGCAAGAAAACAAATATTTGCCAGGCCTTTTTTGTTAGCGTAAGCAATAAAATCTTTGCCCTCCTCAGGAGGCAAATCCGGAATAATCACTCCGTCAACTCCCGCAGCTACCGCTTTATCCATGAATTTCTTATCCCCCATGCAAAATATAGGATTATAATAACTCATCAGGCAAAGCGGTAAATCGGTATTTTTGCGCAGTTTTTTTACCAAGCCCAGGATCTTCGCCAAGTTTGTCTTCTTCTTAAGAGAATACAAAGAGGCCTCCTGAATTACCGGGCCATCAGCTAGCGGGTCGGAGAAAGGAACACCCAGCTCAATTATGTCCACTCCCCTTTTTTCAAGCTCCAAAACAAGCTTAGCTGTTGCCGCCAGGCTCGGGTAGCCGGCGGTAATAAAAGCAATAAAGGCTTTTTTGTTTTTTTCTTTGAGTTTTTTAAATTTCTTAGAAATACGATTCATGTAAATCCTTATCCCCTCTTCCGGACAAACAGACAATAACCACCGAATTCTTCTTTATATTATTTCTTAACTTTTTTAAATAAGCAATGGCATGCGCAGATTCCAGGGCCGGAATAATCCCCTCAATTTCGGATAATAACTTAAACCCTTCCAGGGCCTCTTTGTCATTAACTGCCACATAAAGCGCCCTTTTGATCTGCTTATAATAGGCATGCTCCGGGCCGACTCCCGGATAATCAAGCCCGGCAGCCACAGAGTGAGTGTTGCTAATTTGGCCGAATTTATCCTCCAGAACACTGGATTTACATCCATGCAAAACTCCGGCGGAGCCTCCTAAGAGGCTGGCGGAATGCTTACCTGAAAATAACCCTAATCCCGCAGCTTCCACTCCAATCATTTTCACGGTTTTATCTTTAAAGAAAGGATAAAATAACCCCATAGAATTGCTGCCGCCGCCTACACAAGCCACCAGGTAATCCGGCAATCTTTTTTCCTTTTTTAAAACCTGCTGCCTTGCCTCTTTGCCGATTATTGACTGAAAATCACGGACCATTGCCGGATACGGATGCGGCCCGGCAACCGTTCCGATAATATAATAAGTATTGCGCACGTTAGTTACCCAATCGCGCAATGCCTCGGTCATCGCGTCTTTTAAAGTCCGCGTTCCGCTTTTTACCGGAATTACTCTTGCGCCTAATAACTTCATACGCAAAACATTTAGCCCCTGGCGCTGGATATCCTCCTCGCCCATATATATATCGCATTCTAAACCAAATAAAGCCGCCACCGTCGCTGTAGCTACTCCATGCTGGCCGGCGCCTGTTTCGGCGATAACCCTTCTTTTCCCCATCTTCTTCG
>CAZQGT010000077.1:0-7346 GCA_964593005.1 uncultured Planctomycetales bacterium | reverse complement strand
GGCAAAGGCAAACTGCGCTCACCGCAAACCCTGGGAATTTTCGCTTTAAAGGAACTTAAGCGTTATCTCAAGGGCAAAACCTTAAAACAGGCATCAGTTACTTTGGCACCGCCTGTGATTGATGAAATCTTAAAAGATAAGGAGGCCCTGGCCGCGATTGAGCGTAAATACAGGATCAAGGTCAATTTGATCTCAAACCCAACCGCGCACCTGGAAGACATCAAAATAGCCTAGATAATAGGGACAGCGACCATTATTTTTTGATAATGGTCGCTGTCCCTATTTAAGAAGATAATGGTCGCTGTCCCTATTTAGTGCTTGACCCTTGTCAACAGTAGATATATAATAAATGTTTCAAAATTAGCTCTATTTAATCAGCTTAAGGAGGATGACAAATGTATGCAATAGTTGAAGTTGGGGCAAAACAGTATAACGTGAAGAAGGATGATATTATTGAGGTAAATAAACAGGCAATTGAAAAAGGCACGAGCATTGTCCTGGATAAGGTTTTATTGGTAGGCAGCAGTAAAACCATTGAGGTCGGCCAGCCCTATGTTAAGGGCGCTAAGGTTGAGGCAGTGGTTTTGGCCCAAACTAAAGGCGAAAAAACCACCGCTTATAAATACCGCCGTAGAAAGAGCTGGCATTGGGAAAAAGGCCACCGCGCCCAGCTTACTGAATTAAAGATTAAATCTATTGATTTGGGCCTATAGTGTTCATTGACAGCGCTAAAATAGAAGTACGGGCGGGAAGCGGAGGAAAAGGGTGTAAAAGCCTCTACCGCGATAAGTATCAGCGCCAGGGAAAAGCTGATGGCGGTGACGGAGGCAAGGGCGCTGATATTGTTTTTCGCGCTGACCACAATCTGCTTACGCTTCTGGATTTCCAGCATCACCGGCATTTTTTCGGTGCGCACGGCGGCCACGGTAGCAGTAACCATAAAAAGGGCAGGACCGCCGATGATGTAATCGTGCGGGTTCCGGTCGGCACTATTATTCAAGACGCCGCAACCGGGGCGATACTGCGCGATTTAAATGAAGACGGCCAGGAAGTAACTGTTGCCAAAGGCGGAAAAGGCGGCATAGGCAATTGGCACCGCAAAGAAGCGACTCCGGGAGAACCGGGTGAGCAAAGAACAGTCATTCTGGATTTAAAGCTTCTGGCTGATGTCGGGGTAATAGGTTTTCCCAATGCCGGAAAATCCACTTTGATTACTGCAATTTCAAACGCCCGGCCGAAAATCGCGGCTTATCCGTTTACGACTATGGGCCCGGTTTTAGGAGTGGTTAATGCCACGCACAGGCAATTTGTCGTAGCTGACCTCCCGGGTTTAATCGAGGGGGCTTCAGAAGGCAGGGGCCTGGGAGTTAAATTCCTCAAACATATTGAGCGTACCAAGGTGCTCATTCATATAGTGGATATGGCGGGTTTTGAAGGCAGGGACCCGCTGGAAGATTATAAGAAGATTAACCTGGAGTTAAAGAATTACAGCAAGGATGTTTATAAAAAACCCCAGATTGTCTGCGCCAATAAGATGGATATTAGCGGCAGCGAGGATAATCTAAAGAGGTTTAAGAAATCAGTGAAAAAGCCGGTTTATCCGGTTTCGGCGCTGGAAAAGACAAATTTAAGGGAGTTAATTGATGCTATCGCAAAAAAAATATAAAAGGGTTGTAGTTAAAATCGGCTCAAGCCTGTTTACGGATCAAAAATCTAAATTAGATATGGGCCTGGTAAGCAGATTTGCCGGCCAGCTCTCTGATTTAATCAAGCAGGGCAAAGAGGTGGTGGTTGTCTCCTCGGGAGCGATAGCCCTGGGTATGTCAATCTTAAAGCTTGCCAGCCGGCCGAAAGAACTTCAGCGCCTGCAGGCTGCCGCTGCCATCGGACAGCACGAGCTTATGCATATATATAAAATAGCGCTTAAGAAATACGGATTAAATTGCGCCCAGCTGCTTTTAACCTGGGATGATTTTCTCGGGATCCGTTACGCTAATGCCAAGCATACATTAAACACTTTGTTGAAATTAAACTGCGTGCCGATTATAAATGAGAATGATTCAGTGGCCACTGAAGAAATCAAATTTGGGGATAATGACCGCCTGTCAGCTTTAGTTTCCATATTAGTAGGCGCTGACCTTTTAATTATTCTCTCTGACGTAGACGGCCTATTGGATAAAAACAAAAAAGTCATCCGCCAGGTTGAGCGGATTACCAGTGAAATAAAATCTTTGGCCTGTCCGATTAATAAAAAGACTTGTGTCGGGGGGATGTCGACTAAAATAGAGGCAGCCCGCATTGCTGTTGAGGAAGGTATTCCTTGCGTAATCGCCAACGGGCGAAAGAATAAAATTGTAAGCCAGGTGGCAAGAAATCCGTTTTGCCAGGGCACGGTATTTTTACCTAAATAATGAAGAATAACCTTAAAAAAGAAATAGAAGGTATCGCAAAGGCAGCCCTGGCAGCTTCCCGGGCCCTGGCTAATTTGCCCACAGCTGTTAAAGACGCCGTGCTTAAGGATATGGCTTTTGCTTTATTAAGCAGTAAAGCGGATATCTTAAAAGCAAACCGCAAAGACGTCAGTGCTTCTCGCAGCAAGGGTAAAGCCTTTATTGACCGGCTTACTTTGAATGAGGCGAGGATCAAGCAGATGGCGGATGGCCTGCTTGATGTTGTCAAACTTAAAGACCCGGTAGGCGAGCTTATCCGCGGATGGAATACATCTTCCGGCCTGCGTATTCAGAAGGTGCGTTCTTCACTCGGGGTAATTGCCATAATTTATGAATCCAGGCCTAATGTTACCGCTGATTGCGCCGGGCTCTGCCTTAAATCAGGCAACAGCGTAATTTTACGCGGGGGAAGCGAGTCTTTAAATTCAAACCTGGCGATTTACAACGCGCTGAATTCGGCGGTACAAAAACACGGGTTGCCTTATGGCTCAATTAACCTGATTAATACGCGGGAGCGCAAGGCCGTAGATATCCTGTTAAAGTTGAATAATTATATTGATGTGGTTATTCCCCGCGGAGGAGAGGAGCTGATTAAAAAAGTAGTCAGCTCTTCCCGGATACCGGTGATTAAACATTATAAAGGTATCTGCCATGTTTATGTGGATGCCTGGGCGGATTTGAATATGGCGGAGAAGATTTGTTTTAATGCCAAGGTCCAGCGGCCGGGAGTTTGCAACGCTATGGAGAGTATGCTTGTACACCGGGATGTCGCGATCAGGTTTTTGCCGGGGATGCTTAAGAAATTTAAAGAGGCTAATGTTGAGATCCGCGGCTGCCCCTTGACCAGAAAAATAGCCAAATGGGCAAAGCGGGCGACTGATAAAGATTACCGCACTGAATACCTGGATTTGATCCTTTCGGTAAAAGTAGTTGAGGATATAGATGAGGCAATTGCCCATATAAATAATTATGGGTCGCATCATTCAGACAGTATTATTACGGATAACAGCGATGAGGCCATGAAATTCTTAAAACAGGTGGATTCAGCCTGTGTCTATCAGAATGCCTCAACCCGTTTTACCGACGGGAACCAGTTTGGTATGGGCGCTGAGATTGGTATCTCAACGGATAAACTGCATGCCCGCGGGCCGATGGCGCTTGAAGAGCTGACAACCTATAAGTATATGGTTTTTGGCTCCGGTCAGGTGCGCCAATGAAGATCGGCATACTTGGCGGGACTTTTAATCCGGTACACATCGGCCATCTGATTTTGGCTGAAGAGGCAAGGGAAAAATTAGGCCTGGATAAAATTATTTTTATCCCTACAGCCCTGCCGCCGCATAAAGACAATTTAAATATTGCCCCGGCAGCTGACCGGCTTAAGATGCTAAAATTGGCCATTAGGGGTAATAAGTATTTCGCGGTTTCAGATGTTGAAATCAGGCGGAATGGCCGCTCTTACACAATTGATACATTAAGGCAGCTAAAGAGCCGCTACGCCAGCGACGAGCTTTATTTTATTATCGGCTCGGACCTGTTGAAATATTTAAATGAATGGAAGGATCTAAGCGAAATAATCACGATGGTAAAATTCGTGGTTGTTACCCGGCCGGGATTTCCGCTTGAACAGATACCGTCTTATATTAAAACCCTGGCTATCCGGGCGGTGGATGTTTCCGGCTTTGAAGTGCGCCAGTGCGTGGCTGAGAATAAATCATTCGGCTACCTGGTGACGGATAAAGTTTTTGACTATATAAAGAAAAGAAAATTATACAAATGAAGATAAAAGTCGCTCCATCAATATTATCGGCTGATTTTGCTAACCTTGCCCTTGAGCTCAAAAAAGTTG
Source organism: uncultured Planctomycetales bacterium (assembly GCA_964593005.1). Taxonomy (GTDB): domain Bacteria; phylum Omnitrophota; class Gorgyraeia; order Gygaellales; family Profunditerraquicolaceae; genus UBA6249. Next base: position 3,047 of record CAZQGT010000077.1, on the reverse strand, counting down.
GGCGGGCAGGGGCGGATTTAATCCATGTTGATATAATGGACGGCCATTTCGTCCCGAATATCACAATCGGGCCGGTAGTCGTAAAATACATACGCAAGGCGACAAGGCTTCCGCTGGACGTGCATTTAATGATTGAGAATCCCGCCAAGTATATAGGCGCTTTTGTGGATGCCGGCAGCGATATGATTACCGTGCACATTGAGGTTGTAAGCTTAAAAGAATTGACGGCGATTGCCAAGGTATTAAGAAAGAGGGGGGTGAAATTGGGGATTTCTTTAAATCCGGCAACCCCTTTAGCTAAGATTAGAAAAGCCCTGCCGTTAGCGGATTTTGTTTTAGTGATGTCAGTTAACCCGGGTTTTGGCGGGCAGGCGTTTATCCCGTCAGCGATTGGAAAGATACGCAAGCTGCGCGCGATCTTTAAGAAAGATATTGCCGTTGACGGCGGGATTAATGATGTTACCGGCCGCTTAGTCAGGGATGCGGGGGCAAATATCCTGGCCGCGGGCTCATATATTTTTGGGGCAAAAAATACAAGAAAAGCTATCAACAGCTTAAGAAAGGACTAGATTAGATGAGTAATTCAGTTTCACAAATTAAATTCGGCACCGACGGCTGGAGGGCGATTATCGCGGACACTTATACCATGGAGAACGTAAGGATTTTATCCCAGGCAGTAGCGGATTATTTAGGCAGCGGGAAAAAAGTTGCTGTTGGATATGATACGCGCTTTATGTCCGCTAATTTCGCGATGGAGGCGGCGATAGTATTAAAGAATAACGGCATGGAGGTAATTCTTTCCGACAGGCCGACTCCTACCCCGGCATTAAGTTTTGTTGTCAAAAGCCGTAAACTGGATTTAGGGATTATGATTACCGCTTCGCATAATCCGGCAGAGTACAATGGTTTTAAAATCAAGAATTCAGCCGGGGGAGGGGCAAGCCAGGAGCTGACCCGCGAGGTTGAGGGTCTGCTTGGCAAGAGCCCGGTAAAGGATGCGCTGTTGCCTGAGCCGATTAAACCGGTGGATATAACCAGGGATTACATAAAGTTCATCCGTAATTATATTGATTTAAGAAAAATTAAGAATAAAAAGTTTAAAGTCCTGGTTGATTCTATGTATGGCTCAGGAGATAGTTTTATCGCCCAAGTGCTTAAGGGCACAAACATAAAATTGGAGTTTATGCGCAATACGATTAACCCGTCTTTCGGAGGAGGCAGGCCTGAACCGGTGGAAGAGAATCTGGAAGAATTAAAGGACCGGGTAAAGAAAGAGAAATTTGATTTAGGTATTGCTTTAGACGGGGATGCCGACAGGATTGCCGCGGTTGCCCCCGGCGGAGTATTTATTCATCCGCAGAAAATCTTAGGGTTACTTGCCCTGCATTTAAATCAGGACAGGCATTGGAGCGGCGGCCTGGTTAAGACAATCTGCGGCACGACAATGATGGATAATATCGCCAAGTTCCTGGGGATTAAACTTTATGAGACACCAGTGGGATTTAAATATATTTCGAATCTTATGGAGACTGAAGATATTGTTGCCGGAGGCGAAGAGGCTGGCGGGATGGGAGTTAAAGGGTATATCCCGGAACGCGACGGGACTATGGCAGGCCTTTTGTTAATTGAGATGATGGTTTACCGCAATAAGAATATGCTAAAGATCTTAAATGAGACTGAAAAAGCGTTCGGAAAATATTATTATGTGCGCCAGGATTTACATCTGGCTAAGCGTGTTGAGCCGAAAAAGGAAAACCTGCCCTCTGAATTGTTAGGCAAGAAGGTTGTGGAGGTCAAGGATTACGACGGTATTAAACTTATCTGCGAAGACCAGAGCTGGCTGATGTTCCGCGGTTCAGGGACCGAGCCGATTATGCGTACTTATGCCGAGGCAAAGAGCCTGGCCCGGGCAAAGAAACTGCTAGCATTGGGCAAGAGCATAATTTTAAAAGATGAGGCATAAGATGTTATGCTACGAACAAATTCACATGGAAAGGGGGCAGGCTTTTATTAACCTAGGGGATATTTATCCCCGCAACCAATCACTAAAATAAATAAGAAAGGGAGTAATTGAAATGACAACCACAACAAGAGAAGAATGGGAACAGTTGTATAATCAAAGCATTAAAGTTTTAAAAGAAGGCCAGGTAGTCAGCGGCAAGATCGTAGGGATTAAGACCAAAGAAGTTTTAGTGGACGTGGGTTTTAAATCCGAAGGCATTGTGCCGATTACCGAGTTTTCCACCGGAGATTTAGAAATCGGCAAAGAGATGGAGTTCCTTCTTGAGACGATGGAGAATGACTCCGGGGTAATGACCTTGTCGCGCGAGAAGGCAATGCGTATGCAGGGTTGGGATAAAATCGTTAAGATATCCAATGACGGCACTTTGGTTGAAGGTAAGCCGGTTAAGAAAGTTAAAGGCGGGTTCCTGGTTGATATTATGGGAATAGAAGGGTTTTTACCCAGTTCGCTTTCTTCTTTCCGCAACATTCCCGATAAGGATATCTTGTATAAAATATTCAAGTTCAAGATTGTTAAGGTAAATAACTTGCGCCGCAGTATTATTGTCAGCCGCCGCGAGGCAGTCCAGGCTGATAGGGACGTGGCCAAGAGCAAGATTTGGGGAGAGTTAAAGATCGGCAATATCTATCCCGGATTAGTCAAGGCGATTACTGATTTTGGCGCCTTTATTGATCTTGGCGGGGTAGACGGTTTGTTGCATATCACGGATATGTCCTGGTCAAAGATTAGCCATCCCAGCGAGATTGTGGCTATCGGAGATAAGATTGAAGTTATGGTTCTGAATATGGACCAGGCTTCAGGCAAAGTTTCTTTGGGGTTAAAGCAGAGGCTTGCTGATCCCTGGCAGGATATCGGTGAGAAATTTACCGTGGGCGCAAAGGTAAAAGGCAAAGTAGTCAATATTTTACCTTACGGAGTTTTTGTGGAGCTGGAAAAGGGTATTGAAGGCCTGATCCATGTTTCCGAGATCTCCTGGACTAAGCGCGTGAATAATCCCGGCGAGATGTTTGCCGTCGGAGATATG
>CAZQGT010000076.1:0-7348 GCA_964593005.1 uncultured Planctomycetales bacterium | reverse complement strand
AACGCGGCACAACCACATTAAAAGTGTGGTGCTCTACCTGATGAGCTAGAGGCCCTTAAAATTTAATGAGCAGATAATTTATGGAGTTCGAAGAACGACATAAATTATAGGCCGTAAGGCCGTCTGCGAATTAATCCCTGCAGTTGCGAGCAAATTTCAAGAGAAATTTGCGAAGCGGATAACTGCGGGGACAAAAACTATCTAGAATTCCAGAACTTCTTTCTCTTTATTCTTCAGAAGTTCATCAATCTTAGCGATATATTTATCAACGGCTTTCTGTAATTCATCGACGCCGCGAAATTTCTCGTCTTCGGAAATAACCTTATCTTTTTCCAGCTTTTCTACAGCCTCTTTAGCGTCTCTTCTTATTGTCCGCATAGAGACCCGGCCGTCTTCGGACATTTTATGGATCAGCTTGGCCAACTCTACGCGCCTCTCTTTGGATAACTGAGGGACAGCCAACCTGATAATCTTACCATCATTAGAAGGATTAATCCCCAGATTAGACTTAAGAATCGCTTTTTCAATTTCAACAATTGCTGTAGGATCCCAGGGCTGTATAATAATTAAATGCGCATCAGGAGCAGATATAGCTGCCAGCTGCTTAAGCATAGTCGGAGTTCCATAATAATCAATATGCAGCCCCTCAACCAAACTCGGGGACGCCCTGCCAGTCCTTACTTCCTGGAACTGGCGGTTCATCGATTCAAAAGCCTTTTTCATCTTTTCTTCTGTATTGTGTATTATCTCCTTAATCGTCATATTTTCCCGCCTTTCACTTATTTTACAACCGTACCAATCTTTTCACCCAAAACTACACGCTTGATATTCCCCTGGCGATTAAGATTAAAAACAACGATGGGCAGTTTATTATCCATACACAGGCTGATTGCTGTAGCATCCATCACTTTTAAACCTTTTTTAAGCACTTCTATATATTTCAACTGGCTAAACTTCCTGGCGCCCTTAACTTTCATAGGATCAGCCGCGTAGACTCCGTCAACTTTAGTAGCTTTCAAAATAGCATCCGCGTTAATCTCCATAGCCCGGAGGGCTGCGGCAGTATCGGTAGTAAAATACGGATTACCGGTTCCGGCGACAAAAATAACCACCCTGCCTTTTTCTAAATGCCTTATAGCCCTTCTTCTGATATACGGCTCGGCTATCCTCTGCATCTCTATAGCTGTCATTACCCTGGTAGGCACTCCTGATTTCTCCAGGGCGTCCTGCAAAGAAAGCCCGTTGATTACAGTAGCCAGCATCCCCATATAATCGGCAACACTGCGGTCTAAATCCAGGCCGAGGGACGCGGTATTCTCCTGGCCGCGCAGGATATTTCCGGCACCCAGGACAACCGCCACATCTACGCTCAAACTCCTGATTTCTTTAATCTGAAGCGATATAGTTTTAAGCACCTCGGGGTCTATGCCATGCGTATTCTTACCCTGAAGCGCCTCACCGCTGAGTTTAAGGACAATTCTCTTGTAAACCGGTTTGAGCATTTATTCGCCGATCTTATAGCGGATGAACCTGCGGATAACAATATTTTCGCCAATCTTTGAGACAATACCACCCAAGTAATCTTTAATCGTCATACTCGGGTCCTTGACAAAAACCTGCTCCAACAGACAATTACTCTTATAATAATCTTCCTTGGCCTTAATATTTTCATGCTGCAAGATATCTTCCGGGACATCTTCTTTCTTAATATACAGAGGGCTGCTGGCAGCTATATGCATAGCCAGGTCTTTAGTGAATTTTATAAATTCTTCATTCTTAGCCGCGAAATCAGATTCACAGTTTACTTCTACTAAGGCGCCCATTTTGTTCCCGTGATGTATATAACAATCAATCCTGCCTTCTTTAGCAGCCCGGCTCTGTTTTTTAACGGCAATCTCCAGGCCCTGTTTACGCAACAGTATCGCTGCCTGTTTTATATCACCCTTCGCTTCTTCCAGGGCCTTTCGGCAATGCGCGATGCTTGAACAGGTCATATCCCTCAATTCTTTTATAGCATTTAACGAATTTTTCATTTTAAAACGACCCCTTCTTTTTTGATTTCAGTTTTGTATCCACTACGGGCTTGATATGCGCCCTTTTTGCTGAAGCTGAATCATCAATAGCCGGCTGGCTATCCTCAACAATCTCTTCAATCTCTTTAATCTTAATCTCTTCTTCCGGAAGAACTTCAGGGGTAATATCAAGCTTGGCTTCCTCTACTTTAACCCCCTCCTGAGAAAGATAAGATAAGAATTTCTTTCTTCCTTCAATAATCGTGTCCGCCATAATCGTAGCTACGGTACAAATAGACTTGGTGGCATCGTCATTTCCGGGAATAGGATAATTCACCAGGTCAGGATTGGAATTGGTATCAATTAACCCGATAATCGGAATACCCAGCCTGCGCGCCTCAAGCACCGCAGTTTCTTCTTTCTTGGTATCCACAACAAAAGCTGCCTTAGGCATACGCTCCATAGCGACTATGCCCGAGAAGTTTTTATTCAACTTGGCCATCTCTTTTTCCAGCCCGGCAACTTCTTTTTTAGTCAATTTATCAAACGTGCCGTCAGTGCGCATCTTTTCAATTTCTTTCAAGCGGTTAATGCTCTTTTTAATGGTAGCGAAGTTAGTCAACATTCCTCCCGGCCAGCGGTCAGTAACATAATACATACCGCAGCGGATTGCCTCCTGCTTCATCACATCCTGAGCCTGTTTCTTGGTGCCCACAAAAAGGACAAACTCTCCTTTTGAAGTTATATCCATCAAGAAATCCCGGGCGGCATTAATACACTGCTCGGTCTTTTCCAGGTCAATAATGTAAATACCGCTTCGTGAACCAAAAATAAACTTCTTCATTTTGGGATTCCAGCGCTTAGTCTGGTGCCCAAAATGTACTCCTGCTTCTAAAAGCTGTTTGATTAATTCTGATGGCACGTTTTTATTCCCCCTCTTTCTTTGTGGCTTTGGCTTTTCGCTAGCCAAAACCATGGTTATCTTAACCAGTTAATGTACTTTTTGCCTTCCTGCTTCAAATAAGCCTGAAAATTAAGGCAAAAAAGTTAATTTTGTAATTATAGCAAATTTTTTCCTATTTGCAACTATTATTGTATCTCTTGAGCGTCATAAAGCCGTTTATATAAACCCTTATTTCCCAGCAGCTGGACATGCGTACCCTGCTCAACGATTACTCCTTTATCCAAAACTACAATCTTATCGGCATTTCTTACCGTAGAAAGCCGGTGAGCGATCACAAAAACTGTCCTTCCGGTAACCAGGCTGTCTAATGCCTCCTGGACAATGCGCTCAGATGTAGAATCCAATTGCGAGGTTGCTTCATCCAGGATTAATATCGGGGCATCCTTTAAAAGGGCGCGGGCAATAGCGATACGCTGGCGCTCTCCGCCGGAGATTTTTACCCCCCTGTCGCCAATTACCGTATTATATCCTTGCGGGCATTTAGATATAAAATCATGCGCGTGGGCTTTCCTAGCTGCCTCTTCTATTTCCTTATCGTTGCCATCCACCTTACCAAAACCAATATAAGCCGGATTCGAATCATAAAAAAGCAGGTTCCCTTAATAAACTAAACCTACCGGATTACGAATGACTTTAAATTAAACTCCCGCACATCCAGGCCGTCAATAAAAACATTCCCTTTTTGAGGGTCATAAAAACGCGGGATTAAATCCACCAAAGTGCTTTTTCCCGTGCCGCTGGGGCCGACAATCGCCAGCATCTGGCCATAATCAACCTCTAAATTAATCCCTTTTAAGATCTGCGTATCGCCATAGCTAAACCAGATATCCTTAAACTTGATATTTTGTTTAAAACCTGCCAGAACTTTAGGAACAAGAGGCTCTTTCACTGTCGGCTCTGTCTCCAGGACCTCATGAATGCGCTCACTAGCTGCCATAGCCTGCTGGTTCAGGGCGTTTACCTGGCTTAACTTTTTCAATGGCCGGATTAAAGATAAAAGCGAACCCAGAAACAGGCCAAAAACTCCGAAAGATATTTTACCGGCGATAACTTCACGGCCTCCCCAGAAAAATACCAGCACTCCGGCGACACAGCCAAGGAATTCAGTAATAGGGTTAAGCAATAAAGTGCGCTTGATTGACTTCATGGAAAGCCTGTAATAATCCATATTTACCTTGTTAAACTTGCCTACCTCATGCTCCTCCATATTAAAAGCCTTTACAATACGCGCGCCCATAATTGTCTCATAAAGCAGAGAATTAGTATCCGCGGCATTTTCCTGGGTGCGTTTGGAAAGCTTTCTTAAAACCTTGCCTACCTTTATAATCGGCAAGCTGATCAAGGGCACAAATATAATTGAAACTAAGGCCAATTTAAAATAAATAAAGAAAATAACTATGGCAAAGATGACCACCTGCAGGCTTTGGTAAATCAAGTCGGTTGAGCCGTATGAAACGGCATTTTCCACAAGCCTAACGTCATTATTGATACGCGACATAAGCTCCCCGCCGCGTTTATGAGTAAAATAACTGAGCGACAAAGACTGTATTTTGGTATAGAGCCTGGACTTAATATCCCTGACTACGCGCTGGCCGATATCCGACATAAAATAGCTTTGAAAAAACCCAAAAACCCCTTTTAATAAGAAAAGCACCAGGACGCTGATAACCATATAGCTTAACAGCACTTCCGGAGAGGTATTATTTATTTTATCCACAAAATTAGCCAGGAAATCCGGCAATTTGGCAGGGACAATGATCTTTTTATTGGTTAAAACCTTATCCGCCAGAGGCACCATCATTGCCAGGGAAACGCCGTCAAATATGGCAGAAAACCCCATGCAAACTATGGCTATGCCGAATAAGCCGTAATAAGGCCGCACAAATTTTAATAATTTAAGATAATCCTTCATACCCTGCCTCTCCTAAAGAAGGTATATTTTAACATATCAATATAGCCATAGCAAACCTTTTCTTATGGAAATCTGTTAATGAACCTGGCATAAATTTCTCGCTCAGGTCGATTTTAGAGCACTTACCCATTATTTAGCGTATGGCTTGGCTTGTTTCTAAGCAGGGCGTTTGCAGGCCGAGCGGGCAAGGATCCGCCGAAGGCGGAGAGCGAGGCCGAAACCCGAGCGAAGTTTGCCTCGCAGGGGCAAACGAGCGTCCCTGCGGGAAACAAGACAAGACAGACGCTAAAAGATTTCAATTGCAACAATATGCACACTTTGCTATGATTATGAAATGGATAAACTTAAAGTAGCGGTAATTGGTGCTGGCCATTTAGGCAGCATTCATGCAAAAATATACAAACAAATCCGCGACTGCGACTTGGTAGGCGTATGCGACACTAACCCGACAAACCTGAAATCCGTCTGCGGATCCCTTCGGGTTCCCGGATACAGCGATTACCGCCAGCTCTTCGGCAAGATTGACGCTGCAAGCATTGCCGTACCCACACTACTACATCATCAGATAGCCCGTGATTTTCTTGAAAAAGACATCCACCTACTGGTAGAAAAACCTTTTACGACAGATCTCAACCAGGCGGATGACCTGATTAAAATAGCCAAAGAAAGAAACCTCATCCTGCAAGTAGGCCACATTGAAAGGTTTAACTCCGCTTTCTGCGCCACCCAGAAAATAATCCATAACCCGAAGTTTATTGAATGCCACCGCCTATCTGTTTTTCCTAACCGTTCACTGGATGTCGGAGCGGTATTAGATATCATGATACATGATATTGACATTGTTTTAGGGTTGGTGGGCTCGCCGTTAGAGCGGGTAGAGTCCGTAGGCGTAAACGTACTTACCCCTTTTGAAGATATAGCCAATGCCCGCCTGACTTTTAAGAATGGCTGTATCGCCAATCTTACCGCCAGCCGTGTTTCAGATGAAGTAATGCGCAAGATCCGCATATTCCAGGAAGATACCTATATATCTTTGGATTATAAAAATGCCGAAGCCTCGGTATACCGCAGGGCCCAGGGCAAGATTACCAAAGAACGCCTGCCGATTGAAAAAGAGCAGCCTTTACAAAAAGAGCTGGCATCTTTTGTTGATTGTGTAATCAACAAAAAGACGCCGTTGGTTTCCGGGCCGGTTGCCAGGGAAGCCCTAGCTGTAGCTTTGGAAATTCAAAATCAGATATGGCACAAATAAAAAAGATATTTATTGTTTGCGGAGAACCTTCCGGAGACCTCTTAGCCGGCAATCTCATCCAGGAGATAAAAAAAATTGATCCGGCGATCCAAATCTCCGGAGTCGGCGGCACATACCTGAAAAGGTCCGGCGCGGAAATCTTCTGCGATATCAAAGAATTATCCGTAATGGGATTCTTTGATGTTTTAAAAAAACTCCCTAAATTCCTTCAATTAAAACAGTTGATCCTTAAGAAAATAGCCAGCCAGAGGCCCGACGCTATTATTTTCGTTGATTTCTCCGGATTTAACCTGCGCCTGGCAAAAGCAATCAACAGGCGCATACCAACCATTTACTATGTTAGCCCGCAGGTTTGGGCATCAAGAGAAAACAGGATTAACTCAATAAGGGATTTTATATCTAAAATGATTGTGCTTTTTAAGTTTGAAGAGGATTTTTATAAAAAACGCGGGGTGCAGGCGCACTGGGTTGGCCATCCCCTGCTAAGTCTGGTTCAGCCAACAATGGAAAAACAGGAATTACTTAAAAACCTTGGGCTTAACCCTGCTCAAAAAGTTATTGCCCTTTTACCCGGATCACGTAAACAGGAAATCAGAAAACTCCTGCCTATAATGCTTAACGCCGGGCAGTTTATTAATAATAAAATTCCCGGTATGCAATTTATTATCGCTAAAGCCCCAAATCTTGATGCCCGGCTATACCAGGATGAGTGCGATAAATACAACCTGAACTTAAAGATTGTTGACGGAAAGACTTACGATTGCCTGAATTCCGCCGACTTCTGCCTTGTATGTTCAGGCACGGCAACGCTAGAAACCGCGATCATGCAAAAACCTTTTATGATTATCTATAAGATGAATTTGTTGAATTACCTGCTTTACCGTCCACAGGTAAAAATCCCTTACATAGGCATGGTTAACATTGTGGCGGGTAAAAAGATCGTACCGGAGTTTATCCAATTTAACGCCCAGCCTGAAATGATTTCCCGCGCGGCGTTAGAATTGCTGCAAAATCCCGCTCAGGAGAAACAAATGCTTGACTCCTTAGCTTCTGTAAAAACAAGCCTCGGTTCTCCAGACGCAGCTGAGCGCTCCGCCAAAATCATTCTAGACTTCCTCAATAAACAATAAAACAAATTATATTAGCGGGTCTGCCGAGCCTTGTTCTCGCATCACCGCTTGCTCGCCCCAGCGTGGCTCGCTGCGCTT
>CAZQGT010000075.1:0-7894 GCA_964593005.1 uncultured Planctomycetales bacterium | reverse complement strand
AGAAGCGCGCTTAATTTACGCACAGCAGCCTCAATCACGGAAGTGGTAAAATTAAGCTGCAGGATAAGGTTAATAGTATTATTCTCACTGCGCGAATGTTTGGCTTTAGCTAAAAAACGCTTGAATCTGCCGATAACATTATTCTTTTTTATCTTGATATCTTCCTTGACCACTTCTTCCATATTTATTTTATCTTCCAAGATATCATTGGCTACAGCCAAAACTTCATTTCTGGCAAATTTAGTGACCAGGACTACGCGCTTAAACTTATCCTCGGCGTCTTCAATTTTTTTAGCCAGTTCAATTTCATTCTCGCGGCTAAGAAGCGAAATAGAACCCATCTGCTTTAGATACATCTTTACCGGGTCATCTAAAGGCATAAAGCGCTCCTCGCTCTTAAGCTGCTCGCTAAGCAATTCATCTCTGGCCTGGACCAGCTCTTGCTTATCCTGCTGCGCCCTGTTTGCCGACAAAGCCGTATCAGCCTCACCTTCAACCACCTGGATATCTTCATTACCCAAGAGCTCAAAAAGATGATCTATGGCTACTGTGCTTGAGAGGTCCTCCGGAAGCAAATCATTTACTTCATCATAAGTAAGAAACCCTTTGCGTTTGCCTAGGGCAATTAATTTCTCCATTTCCTTATTTGGCTGTTCTTTCTTTTTCATTATTAATCGCCTTTCTTTATCAGATTATGAAATTCTTTAATAAGACTGTCCAATTTCTGCTCATCGCCCAGGGATTGAGCGCTTTTTATCTGTATATGCAAATGCTCCCTTTGCGATTTCAGCCTTTGCACCTTAATCCGCGCAATACAATCATTGACCGCTTTTTCCCTGTCCTGGCCTGCAAGCTCCGGCATAAACATAGACTCGCAGACAAGCTGGCTGGCATCATCTTCGTTAAAATAATTCATCAGGATACTTGGCTCTATTTTTTTGCCCTGAGCGAATAAATCATGCATCAACGAGACAACTTTAGCGGCGCGCATATCGGAAAAATCAGCAGGCGAAAGCTCCTGCATAATCTTCTCAATCAAATCACTCTCTTCAAGCATAAACTTTATAAGAAGTTTTTCTGCAGGATTGATCCCGGAGGAGGCCTTCTTAAAAGGTTGGGCTTCCTCTAAACGCACAGCTACACAAGGTTTTAATTTACGCAACTCCTCAATTATATAGTGCTCCGGTATTTTAATCTCCTCCGCAAGGCGCTTTATATACTCACCCCTGAGAATAGCGTTATCAAATTTATTTATAGTTGTCAGCATTTCCGAGGCGATTTTAGTTTTTCCATGTGCTTCTTTTATGTTATGCCGGCTTTTTAAAATCTCCAGCTTATAATCAAAAAGGTTCCTGGCATCACGAATACCGACCTTTAAGGCATCAATCCCTTCGCGCCGGACCAGGGCATCAGGATCCAGCCCCTTAGGAAGAGAGACGATTTTTACATTCACACCTTCTTCAATAAGCATATCCATACTTCTCAAGGTGGCAATTTCACCGGCAGTGTCTCCGTCGTATACCATTACCGCATTATGCGTATAACGCTTAAGCAGTCTGATCTGATCCAATGTAAGCGCGGTCCCCTGGGAAGCCACCATATTATTCAACCCTTCCTGAAAAGGGATCATAAAATCCAGGTAACCTTCAACAATCACCGCAAAATCATTCTCGCGTATATAATCTTTGGATAAATTCAAACCAAAAAGGTTTTTGCCTTTAACATAAACCGGAGTCTCAGGTGAATTGATATACTTAGGCAGGGTCTTATCCATAACCCTGGCCCCAAAACCAATCACCCGGCTGCGGATATCAAAAATAGGAAAAATAACCCGGTTACGGAAACGGTCGTAATAGCCTCCCGTATCTTTGGGCAAAATTAACCCGGCTTTTTCCATCAGGGCAAGGCTGACGCCTTTTGACCTCAAATAATTAATCAAGCCATCCCAGGAGGAAGAAGCCAAGCCAAGATGAAACTGTTTAGCCGTCGCAGGCTTAATCCCCCTACTTAGAAGATAATCACGGCAGGCTGCTGCGCCGGAAGATGCGAGGTTATTTTCATAAAAATTCGCGGCCAATTCATTGATTTTATAAATCTGAGTACTTAGGCTTGCCGCCCTGGCTATTTCAGGCTTGTCCTGCTCCGGCAGAGTAACCCCGGCTTTTTTAGCCAGCATTTCAACTGCTTCAGGAAATTCCATCCGCTCATGGCGCATCAAAAACCGGAAAGCGTTCCCCGATTCACCGCAGCCAAAGCAATGATAGATCTGCCGGTCAGGAGAAACTGTAAAAGACGGGGTCTTTTCGTGATGAAACGGGCAATTTGCTTTAAAATTACGCCCGGCTTTTTTAAGCGGGATATAACCGGAAATGACTTCAACGATATCTACCCTCGCGAGTATATCTTCCAGTAAGTTTTCGGGTATGCGCCCAGACATTATTAACCTCTTTTGATTCTGGTAAAACCGGAACAGGAAAGTACTTGGAATTTTTGTTTTGCGGATTTCTCTATATTATCCAGCAGTAAATTCAAGCCCAGGGTATCGCTTGATATATGCCCTGCGATAACTACATTAAGATTAGCGTCCTTTGCTTTTTTAAGGTGTTCTTCGCTTAAGTGCATAGAAACCAGGGTCCTTACCCCTGCTTTATACAACCTTACAAAAACATCCTTTGAGCCTTCAGTGCCGCCTGTCATCTCAAGCAGTATTTTACCAACAGGCCTTCCTGGGTTGCCAAGGATTATCCGGGGACCGGTATTAAATTTTTCGGCAATCCGGTATTCAGGGATATCTTTCAACAACCTGGCTATATCACCAACCAGGCGCAGGGAACTATTTTTCTGCCTGAAAAGTAATTTTAGGAAATTATATACATGGTTATCGGCAGGAGTATGCAAATTAATAAAAGGCATATTTAAAAGCCTGGCAGCATCAACCGGACGGGTATGGTTTTGCGGCAAGACCCTGCGCTGTACCTCCGACATCCTGTCTTCAATTAATTTGGCAGCTGTCTTATAAGTTACTCCTGCCTGCTGCAATAAATCCACCTGCAGCCGCATAACTTCATGTAAACCTACATAGGATCTACCTTCCGGATGATGCGCGACTACCAAATCCAGCCCCTCTTTTTCACGGATACGTTCAGCAAGCAAAAGTTCGGCAACCTCAATATCTATACCGACCATTATTTTTCTTACTTCAGTATTAGGCCTGCCAAAAAGGATCCCTGAATCCGGGAAAGAAACAATCCCCTTCTTGTCCCTGCGGGGGTCAACAGCTTTCCCGCAGCGTACCGCCTGCTTGTAAAAATTAATTAACTTCATTCTTTTTAAGATTGTCCCTGGCTTCGCCTACAACGGAATTGAGTTTTTCCTGCGGGAAGAATTTTGAAAAAACGCTACCCCAAACCCAGTTATATGTTTGAGCGGAAACATAAGAAAACCTGCTACCGATATAAGAATGCGCCACTGAACTACTAAGGTAGTGCACGCTTGAAATCATCAGGGCATAAACCAGCAAACCTATGGTAAAATAAACCCTCAGCAAACCCAGGATAAGCCCGCCAAATTTATTTAATTCAGGAGCAGCCTCCATCTTCATAAACCGGTAAAAAGTAGAACGCAAAAGGACAAAACCAAGATATACCGCAATAACCAACAAAATAAAAACTATAAAATCTATAAACTCCAAAGGAACAGACTGATGAAGGAAACGCTGCTGGAAGCTATCGGAAAAGGCGGTATAATAGTGGGAAGCGATATAAATTGAAGATAGCACGCCTAAAAGCTTAAAAAACTCTACGGCTATTCCGGTTTTAGCAGCAATGTAACATATTCTAATGCCTAGAATTACAATGACAATATCCAGGTAATTCATTTGCTGCAAAACACGCAATCCCATTATATCCTCCTATTATTAAATATCTGAAAGTATAACATATATTGAGGCGGCTTGTCAAGGAAAGGGCCTGAAATTACCTCTTGAACCAGGATATAGTCTTTTCAAGCCCATCCTGAAGGCAAACAGAAGGCTGCCAGAAAAGCATTTTCTTAGCCCTGGTAACATCCGGCTGGCGCTGACGGGGGTCATCAACAGGCAATGGTTTATAAACAACCCTGCTTTTGGATTTAGTTAATTTTAAAACCAGTTTTGCTAACTGCAAAATAGTAAACTCATTAGGATTCCCTAAATTTACCGGCTGGTTGATTTTTGAAAGCATTAACCGCAGCAGGCCTTCAACCAAATCATCAATATAGCAAAAACTTCGCGTCTGCTGCCCTTTTCCGTAAACAGTTAAGGGCCGGTTTTTGAGGGCTGAGAAAATAAAATTGGGTACTACCCTTCCGTCATTATGGCGCATCCTGGGGCCATAAGTATTAAAAATGCGCACAATCTTTGTATCAAGCTTATGCGCGCGGCAATAGGCCATAGTAAGGGCCTCAGCAAAACGCTTTGACTCATCATAGCAGCCCCGGACACCTATCGGATTAACATGGCCCCAATAGCTTTCATCCTGAGGATGGACCAGCGGGTCGCCATAAACTTCTGAGGTAGAGAACAAAAGAAATACCGCTTTTTTCTTTTTTGCCAGCCCTAAGGCATTATGCGTGCCAAGCGAACCAACCTTTAAAGTTTGTATGGGAAAATCAAGATAATCCTTGGGGGAGGCCAGGGATGCGCAATGCAAAACATAATCTATTCTTCCCGGGCAATCAATATAATTTGAAACATTGTATTCAATAAAACAAAAATCTTTCTGCTTAAATAAACTTTTAATATTTTCAGGAGAGCCGGTAACAAAATTATCCATGCAGACTACGGAATAACCATTAAAAAGCAGTTTTTCGCACATATGCGAACCTATAAAACCCGCCCCTCCGGTAATCAAGACTGTCTTTTTACGCATGGCCTTTCCAGTAATCCACTGTAATTTTTAACCCCTCTGCAAAATCAACAACCGGACTGAATTTAATAACCCTGGCAGCTGCGCTTATATCCGCTAAAGTCCTAAAAACATCCCCTGCCCGCCTGGCAAGTAACAAGGGCGAAATATCCTTCCCTAAAATTTTATTTAATATCTTAACTAAATCCAATATAGCGGTATCCTTGCCTCCGGCAACATTAAAAACGCCATAACTTAAATTTTTAGCCTTTGCCGCTAAAAGATTAGCTTCTACTACATTTTTCACAAAGGTAAAATCGCGCGACTGCCTGCCATTGCCGAAAATCGGGGGCTTCTGATTATTGATAAGGCAGGTAATAAACTTCGGGATTACTACCGCGTATTCATCATCCAAAGCCTGGCGCGGCCCAAAAACATTAAAATAACGCAAGGCAACCGTAGGCAGGCCGAAATGCAGGCTGAATATCCTGCAGTAATATTCCCCTGTCAGCTTACTCAGTGCATACGGCGAGATTGGCCCGGGGGTAAAACTTTCTTTTTCAGGAAAGTTCTTCACCTCTCCGTAAACCGAGCTTGATGAGGCAAAAACAAAACGCCTGATTTTATTATTTCTGGCTGCCTCAAGCATATTTAACGTACCATTGATATTAACCCGGTTATACTCAAGCGGGTTTTTCATTGATTTGGGAACGCTTCTTAAGGCTGCCTGATGCAAAACAAAATCCACTCCCCGGGTTGCCTTTAAGCATATATCCGGGGAACAAATATCCCCTTTGATTAAATCAATTTTAGTTTTCAAGCCGCCCAAGTTGGAAATCTTGCCGCTTGAGAAATTATCCAAAACACGCACGTACTGCTTTCTCTTAATTAGCTCTTCTACAATGTGCGAGCCGATAAAACCCGCCCCTCCGGTTACCAGATACCTGCTCATAAGCGCTCCACCTTATCTTTATATTGGCCTTTAAAAACATTCCTGGAATCAAATATCAATTTGGAGTTTTTTAATAATTTCACATAGTCCACCCCCGTATGATCGGTGGCTATCAAAACACAATCAAAATCCCTGATTTTTTTATCACTCAAGGCCGCTGATTTTAAATTAATATCTTTCAATTTCAGGAAAGGAATAAGCGGGTCTGAATAACTGACTCTTGCGCCATGCCTGTTCAGGCTGCTGATCACATCAATGCTCGGGGATTTACGCAAATCCTTTACATCCTTTTTATAGGTAACTCCAATGACCAGTATTTTTGAGCCCCTTATCTTTTTATTCCGGCGGACTAGCGAGCCCTCAATCCTTTTTACGATATATTCAGGCATATAGCTTATTACATTTGAAGCAAGGCTGATAAAACGAGAATGAAAACCAAAGCTTTTGGCTTTCCAATGCAGGTAGAGCGGGTCTTTCGGTATGCAATGCCCTCCTACTCCCGGGCCGGGATAAAAAGGCATAAAACCAAAAGGTTTTGTACTGGCAGCCTGGATTACCTCCCAAATATCAATATTCATTTTGTGGGCCATCATTGACAGCTCGTCAATTAAACCGATATTAATCAGGCGGTAAGTATTTTCCAGGAGCTTTACTGTCTCGGCGCAGCGGCTGCTGCTTACAGGAACAACTTTCTTAATGATAATTCCGTAAACTAACGCCGCCATACGGGTTGCCGCCTGGTTAATCCCTCCCACAACCTTGGGTATTTTATGCACGGGGAATTTCCTGTTACCCGGGTCAATTCTTTCAGGAGAAAAACAAAGGTAGAAATCTTTCCCGTGCTCAAAACCCATTGATTCAAAAATAGGCAGGATCTCCTCTTCCGTAGTCCCGGGATAAGTAGTGCTTTCCAGGATTATAAGCGCGCCTTTTTTTATATGCAAGGCTGCCGCTTTTACCGCATTCTTAATAAAGGATATATCCGGCAGGTTCTTGCCCTTTAAAGGGGTGGGAACGCAAACTAAAACCGCATCCGCATCTTTAATATCCGAGAAATCCGGGCTTGCCTTAAAAAAACCACTGCTTAAGCTTTTGATTAACTCTTGATTACTGATATCGCTGATATAAGAAACCTTGTTCAGGATAGAGTTAAGCCGATCGCGGTCAATTTCAATACCGGTTACTGAAACGCGCTTTTTAGCAAACTCTAAAGCCAAAGGAAACCCTACATAGCCCAGGCCAACAACAGCAATTTTTAATTTTCCCTTTTTTATTTTATTGCTCAACTCAAAAATAGCTTTATTCATTCCCCCTGCCCACTCCGATATAAGTAAACCCCTTCTGTTTAAGCAGCTTGGGGTCATATATATTTCTTGCGTCCACAATCAATGGACGCTTAAGCAGCTTCTTCAGCCTGGAAAAGTCCATCTCCTTAAATTCATTCCATTCGGTAGCCACAATAAGGCAATCAGCGGAGCCGGCAGCATGGTAAAGGTCTTTGCAAAAAACAACATCTTTTAGGAATTCTTTTGCTTTACCCATTGCCTTAGGGTCATATACCTTAACCCTGGCGCCTTCCTGGACCAAAGAACGGATCAAATCAATGCTTGGGGCATTCCTTAAATCATCGGTATTAGGCTTAAAAGCAAGCCCCAATACCGCTATAGCTTTATCTTTTATAATCCACAGCTCGTCTTTTATTTTATCCAGTACAAATTTCCTCTGCTCTTCATTAGTGTTTCTGACTGCCTTAAGGATCTCAAAATCATAGCCTAATTTATCTGCGATATTTATGAATGCCTCCAGGTCTTTTGGAAAACAGGATCCCCCATAACCGATTCCCGCGTGCAGGAAATGGCGGCCGATACGGTTATCCAAACCCATACCCTGAGCAACTTCTTTCACATCCGCGCCTACTTTATCGCAAATACGCGAAATAGCGTTAATAAACGAAATCTTGGTAGCCAGAAAAGCATTGGAGGCATGCTTAATCAACTCGGCTGATTTTATATTAGTAACCAGGATCGGCCGGTTCAAGGGCTGGTACAGGCTGCTGATT
>CAZQGT010000074.1:0-7918 GCA_964593005.1 uncultured Planctomycetales bacterium | reverse complement strand
TACTTGTTTTAAGCGGTGTTGTTAGCGCGCAGACAAAAGATTATCTGGCTAAAGAAATGCAAGATAAGGAGGATTTCAAATGATGTATTTTTTGGTAAGGTGGGGGATTAACGCGTTGTCGATTTTTATTGTCGCGCACATTGTAAAAGGCATAGAAGTTTCAAGCACCGCCACTGTTCTAATGATTGCTTTGGTGTTGGGGATTATCAATGCTTTCTTGAGGCCCCTAATCATCCTAATTACACTTCCAATCAATATCGTTACCCTGGGGTTATTTACCCTTTTTATTAACGGAGCGCTTTTTCTTCTTGTTTCTAAGATTGTCAAAGGTTTTGTGATTACGGGCTTTTGGCCGGCTTTCTGGGGGTACATACTTTTTAGTATCATTAGTCTCTTGTTAAGCTCTTTAGTCGAATCTGTTTAAAGTTATGTGATGGTTATTGAATTTTAATTATGGAATTTAAATTAAAGACTGAATTTGTTGAGTTGGATAATATGCTAAAGGTTTTGGAGCTTGTTGCAAGCGGCGCTGAAGCCAAGCAGCAGATTCAGGCGGGTTCGGTTAAGGTGAATGGAGAGGTTGAGTTACGCGTTCGCCGGAAACTGCGTTCAGGCGATCTTGTGGAGTTTAACGCTCAAAAGATTGATATCGTTGCCTAAAATATCCTTATATCAACAAAAAAGCCCCGTCTTTTCCCGGGGTTTCTTTGTAGGTGATAGGCCTAATAGCTTCCGCTATCGTTACTATCCTCCTTGTTGCTGTTCTGTTTTCTGATACATTGTAAGTATGCCACATATTTCCAGGGTTTTCAAGTACCCCCAAAAAATATTTTTGAGCGGGGTTTTCGGTTTTTTATAGTATAATAAAACTATGCAAAGCACGTCCATCCAATACCTTAAGGGAATCGGGCCGAAGCGGAAGAAAAGTTTTTCCGACAGGAATATAAATACTATTGAAGACCTGCTGTATTATTTCCCCCGGCGTTATGAGGACCGCACAAACTTTTCAAATATCTCTGATTTTATTGAGGGCCAGGTTTATACAATAAAGGCCCAGGTACTGGCCGGCGGCCAACGCAACTCCTGGCGCAGGCGCTCGTTTAGTATAACCGAGGCGGTACTTGTAGATAAAACAGGCAAGATTAACTGTGTTTGGTTTAACCAGCCATATTTAAAGGAGTATCTTAAGCCCGGACTTTCTATGATCCTTTACGGAAAAGCTGAAGTTTATAACGGCAGGCTTCAGATGAGTAACCCGGAGTTTGAGTTCCTTGATAGTGAGGAGGTGGATTCATTAAATATAGGCCGGATTGTCCCCATTTATACCCTTCCTAAAGGTTTTTCCCAGCGCGGAATGCGCAGTCTGGTTAAGAATGCCCTTGATGATTTTATGCCCAAGATTAAAGATTATCTTCCTTTTGACCTGCGCACCCGCAATAACCTGCTTAATCTTGCGCAGAGCCTTCTGAATATACATTTTCCCCAAGATCCTGTTTTACAGAAACAGGCTCTTATGCGTTTGAGTTTTGAGGAGTTTTTTATTTTTCAGCTGCCCCTGGTTTTAAGGAAGTTGAGGCGTAAAGAAAAAAAAGGGATAAGCCATACTGTTAATGGAAAGTTGATTGAGGATTTTATTTTACAGCTGCCTTTTAAGCTGACTTCAGCGCAGCAGAAGGTATTAGATGAAATAAAAAGGGATATGTCTTCCGGCCAGGCCATGCAGCGGCTGCTGCAGGGTGATGTAGGTTCAGGCAAGACAGTAGTGGCTACCCTGGCTTGTTTGATTGCCATTCAGAGCGGTTACCAGGCGGCTTTTATGGCGCCTACGGAAATACTCAGCCGGCAGCATTATGCCAAGATTACCTCTCAATTAGCCGGGGTAATTCTTAACGGCCGTAAACTGCGCGTGGGTTTATTAACCGGGCAGGATAAGGAAAAAGAGAAGATATACAAGGAAGTTAAAGAGGGCAAGATTGATTTGCTTATCGGCACGCACGCACTTTTGCAAGAGGATTTGAAGTTTAAATCTTTGGGTTTTATCGTAATTGACGAACAGCACAAATTCGGCGTGGGCCAACGCGCTCTTTTACCGAAGAAAGGCAAAGACCCTGATGTGTTAATTATGACCGCTACTCCGATACCGCGCACCCTGGCGATTACTCTTTACGGAGACTTGGATATTTCAGTAATTAATCAGCTGCCTGCCGGCAGGCTGCCTGTAAAGACATTGCATTTTAGCCAGCAAAATAAAGAAAAGGGGTTTAGGCTGGCCAAGGAGGAGCTGAGTTATGGCCGCCAGGCTTATATAATATATCCGGTCATTGAGGAGTCATACGCTTTAGATATTGCCGGGGCGAAAAAAATGTTTGCTGAATTAAAAGACGGGGAATTCAGGGATTTCAGGCTTGGCCTGGTTCACGGAAAATTAAAGGCAAAAGAACAGCAGGAGGTTATGCTTAAGTTCAGGAATGGGGAGCTGGATCTTTTGGTATCTACCACTATTTTGGAAGTAGGTATTGACATTCCTAAGGCAACTTGTATGATTATTGCTCATGCCGAACGCTTTGGGCTGAGCCAGCTGCATCAGCTGCGCGGAAGAATCGGCAGGGGCAGCCTGCAGTCATTTTGCGTGCTTATTTCTGACGCGCAGACTGAAGAATCAAAAGCAAGGTTAAGGGCAATGGTTTCCTCAAACGACGGATTCCGTATTTCTGAAGAGGATTTAAAGATTCGGGGCCCGGGTGAGTTTTTCGGAAGCAGGCAGCATGGCCTGGCGGAGCTAAGGATCGCCAATCCGCTTACTCAGATGCAGTTGCTTAAGGCAGCCAGGGAAGAGGCAATTAAATTACTTAGCCTCGACGCGCGCCTGGAAGAACGGCCGCATCAGTTATTAAAGGAGAAACTTTTACAGAGATTCCCGGAATACGAAAAACTGATGTTGATAGGTTAATATGCGTATAACTACAGGAAAATACCATAATCGAAAATTATTTATGCCCAGAGGTATCCGTCCTACCCAGGATAAGGTGCGCAAGGCGATATTTGATATACTGGGGGATATAGAGGGATTGTCATTTTTAGAGCTTTATGCCGGTTCCGGGGCAGTGGGGTTTGAAGCTCTTTCCCGCGGTGTCAGCGAACTGACTATGGTTGAATGTAATCATAATTCGGTTTTGGCGATTAAGAAGAATATATCCCTGCTCAAGGCTGTCGCCTGCAACCTTTATTACCTGGATGCGGAAAAGGCGATTAAACTTTTGTCCCGGGATAAAAAGAGTTTTGATATTATATTTCTGGATCCCCCATACCATGAGGGGATGGCAAAAAAAATCTTGCATACTCTGGAGGGTTATGATATATTAGCGCCCAATGGTTTGATAATCGCGCAGCATCCCAAGGCTGAATCTCTGTCCGAACCCAGTCTAAAATTTGATTTGATTAAAGAAGCCAAGTACAGAGATACCTGGCTTTCTATTTTCAGGAAGAAAGAGTAAAAGATGTGCCAGGTTGCCATATATCCAGGGACATTTGACCCGGTAACTAACGGGCATATTGATTTAATCTGCCGGGCTCATGAAATCTTTCACGATGTAATCGTGGCAGTGGCGCATAACCCGCATAAAAAACCGGTTTTCAGCGTTGCCGAAAGGGTGGCGATGCTTAAAAAAGCCACCGCGGGCATGGATGGGGTAAGGGTTACTCATTTTGACGGGCTGGTTGTGGATTTCGCCCGTAAGATGAAGGCAAAAGTTTTAGTGCGCGGCGTGCGCATGCTCTCGGATTTTGAATATGAATTTCAGATGGCTTTGACTAACCGCAAGCTGGCCAGCGATATTGAGACGATCTTTCTTATGCCGCATGAGTCGTACAGTTATCTTTCGGCCCGGTTAATTAAAGAGGTTTCTTGTTTAGGCGCGGATCTTTCAAACCTTGTGCCGGATTTTGTGGCAGAGGCCTTGCGGAAAAAATTGCGCGGGAAAAAGTGAAGATTTCCATTAATCAGGTTCCTGTAGAGGGCCTGTTTTTAGAAGAAGAGATTAAGCCTGTAGAGCTTGATCTTGAGACGGAACTGATAAAGTTTCGTTCTAACTTGTTGGTAAGGGCGCGAGTTTCGCGGGTGATTAACGCGCTTATCGTAGAATTGAATATGAGCGCGGTTCTTTATGCGCCTTGTTCACGCTGCCTGGAAGAATTTGAATGGCAGTTTAGTAAGGATGCGCAGCTAAGTTTTGCTCTTGATAGCGGCGCTACTTTTATAGATTTAAACCCTGATATCAGGGAAGAAGTAATGCTAGATTACCCCATGAAGCCCTTATGTAACCAAAACTGTAAGGGGCTTTGCCTAAAATGCGGTAAAAACAAAAACCAAGGAGGATGTAACTGTGGCTCTACCTAAGAGAAAACATTCAGCACAGCGCGGCAGAAAACGCCGTACGCACTGGAAAATCAAGAAAACCAATTTAGTTCCTTGCCCGCAATGCAAGCAGCTAAAACTTTCCCATCGTGTTTGCCTGGTCTGCGGATATTATGATGGCCGCCAGGTTGTGGAAATCAAGGTCAAAGAGAAAAAGAAGAAAAAATGAGCACCTTAGAGGTTTGATCTAGCGAAATCCCCCGAAGCTTTAGCGCAGGGGGAAAGAAAAACCTCACAGTGTTTAGGAGATTAAAGTATGAAAATCGTTGTTGACGCGATGGGCGGCGATCATGCGCCCGATGTAGTTATTGAAGGCAGTCTTTTGGCGGTAAAGGAATACGATGTGGAAGTAATCCTTGTAGGAGACCAGCCAAAAATAGAGGCCCTTCTAAAAAAATTTAAATATACCGGAAATAAGATAAGTATTCAGCATACTTCCGAAGTAATCGAGATGTGCGAATCTCCCGCTACCAGTATCAGGAGGAAGAGAAATTCTTCTATCGTAGTGGGGATTAACCTGGTCAAAGAAGGCAAGGCTGACGCGTTTTTTAGCGCCGGAAATACCGGGGCAGTAGTCTGCGCGGGGACTTTAGGTTTAGGGCTTCTGCCGGGTATAGAGCGCCCGGGTATCGGAATTGTTACTCCTACTTTAAAAGGAAACTCCCTGATTATTGATGTCGGCGCTAACATTGACCCCAAGCCTACCCAGTTGCAGCAATACGGGATTATGGCGGATGCCTATTGCAAAAATATCTTGAATAAGCCAAATCCTACCGTGGGCCTGTTGAATATCGGAGAAGAAGAGAAAAAGGGCACGGAGTTTATCCGCGAGGCTTATGAGCTTTTAGAAAAGAGCAAGATTAATTTTGTGGGAAATGTCGAAGGTAAGGATCTTTTCACCGGCAAATGCGATATTATTATCTGCGATGGGTTTGTGGGCAATGTGGCTTTGAAAGTTTCAGAGAGCGCTGCTGAGGCGATGCAGAAATTCCTGAAGCGCCATCTTTTGAGCAGTATCTGGGGTAAGATCGGCTTGATTTTTATGATGCCCAGCCTCAAGCATTTTAAGAAAGAAATTGATTACGCTGAGTATGGCGGAGCGCTTTTGTTGGGAGTCAACGGTGTGGTGATTATCGGGCACGGCCGTTCAAACAAAAGGGCGATTAAGAATGCTATCAGGGTTGCCAAAGAGGAGATTGAGCGCCAGGTTAACGCCAAGATCCTTGAGGCGCTGAAATAAATGAGGTCACAACTTACAGAACGATAGTGAATGTAAGTTGTTGACCGAATTTATCCTTGCCGATTGCACTGTTTCTTAAAACAGTGCAGCAAGGATTAGGAAGGTTAAATTGAAAAAAGTAGGGATTATCGGGGTAGGCGAATACCTGCCGGAGAGAATATTAACTAACGCTGATCTTGAGAAGATGGTTGATACCTCTGATGAGTGGATTACTACGCGCACCGGGATAAAAGAACGAAGGCTGGCCTCATCCGCTGAATCCACTTCGGATCTGGCGGTTAAAGCAGCGAAAGAGGCGCTTAAGGATGCCAAGCTTTCCGCCGAAGACCTGGATTTGATTATTTTAGCCACAGTCACCGGGGATATGCCTATGCCTTCGACAGCTTCAATCGTCCAGAATACTTTGGGCGCGAAAAAAGCCGCGGCATTCGATATTTCCGCCGCTTGCGCCGGGTTCGTTTACGGGCTTTCCATAGGTTATCAGTTTGTTGGCAACGGGACTTATAAGAATGTTTTGATCATCGGAGCGGAGAAACTTTCCGCGTTTACCGACTGGAAAGACAGGAACACCTGCGTTCTTTTCGGTGATGGCGCCGGTGCATGTATCTTATCTGAGGTTAAAACCGGGGGAATCGCTTCCATATATTTAGGGTGCGATGGTTCAAGCCTGGATTTGTTGAACCTTCCTGCCGGAGGCTCAAGAATGCCGGCCAGCGAAGAGACCGTAAGAAACCGCATGCATTATATCAAGATGCAGGGAAATGAGCTTTTTAAAATCGCCGTAAGGACAATGACTGAGGCGGCCGAAACAGCATTAAAACAGGCAGGGATCGCATTTAAAGATGTTGATCTTATAGTCCCGCACCAGGCGAATTCCCGGATCATTATGGCGGTGGCCAAGAGGTTGGGAATATCTGAAGAGAAGATTTACCTTAATATAGAGAAGTATGGGAATATGTCCAGCGCTTCCACGGTTACCGGGTTGGTTGAGGCGATAAAAGAGGGAAGGGTAAAAAAGGGGGATACTGTACTTTTGGATTGTTTTGGCGGCGGCCTTGTCTGGGGCGCTTGCGTGATAAATTTATAATATGGATAAACCCGCTTTTTTATTCGCCGGCCAGGGCAGCCAGTATGTAGGTATGGGAAAAGATTTGTATGAGTCTTTTCCTGAAGCAGCTAAAGTATTTGACAGGGCGGAGGAGTTATTGGGTATTGAATTAAGAAAACTCTGTTTTAACGGCCCCGAAGATGCGCTCAAATCAACTAATATTTCTCAGCCGGCGATAGTAACCGCAAGTATCGCGGCTTTTGAGGTTTTTAAAGCCAAATCAAATTTCACCCCTTCTTTTTCCGCCGGTTTAAGTTTAGGCGAATACTCCGCTTTAATCGCTTCCGGCGCCATTACTTTTGATGATGGTATCCGCCTGATAAGCAAGAGAGGCCAGTTAATGGAAGAGGCCTCGCGGAAACATCCCGGGAAAATGGCTGCGGTTTTAGAGCTACCCGTGGAAAAGCTAAAGGAGATTTGCCTTAAATCCGGAGCTGAAATTGCCAACTTGAATTGTCCGGGCCAGACTGTTATTACCGGAAAAGCGGAAGCGGTTAGTAAGGCTATGGAGCTTTGTAATCAGGCTGGCGCCAAAAGGGTAATTCCTCTTGAAGTCAGCGGAGGATTCCATTCTTCCTTAATGTCTGAAGCTGCTTTAGAGTTAAAGCTGGTTCTTGATAATATACAGATTTCCGAGCCAAGGTTTCCGGTGATTAACAATTATACTGCCCAGCCGCAGAATCAAGCTGGACAGATCAGGGAAAACTTAGTCAACCAGATAAAGGGATCGGTAAGATGGGAAGATTCAATGCGTTATATATTATCCGAAGGGGTAACTAAATTTTATGAATTCGGCCCGGGCAAGGTTTTAAAAGGTTTGATGCGGCGTATTGACAGCAGCGCTCAGGTTATAAATATAGAAAAGAAATCTGACATAGAAGGTAGCTAGAAAATAAGTTTATCAGGGAGGATACTATGAGATTGGAAGGCAAGGTGGCATTGATAACGGGTGGGGCAAGAGGGATAGGCCAGGCAATCGCAATGACATTCGCCAGGGAAGGCGCGGATATTGTTGTAGCTGATGTTAACCTGGAAATCGCGCAGAAAACAGCCCTTGAGATTGAAGGTTTGGGCCGCAAGGCAATGGCCCTGGAGATGGATGTAACCAGCTATGATAAGGTTGAAGAAGGAATAAATAAAATTCTTGACAAAATGG
>CAZQGT010000073.1:0-7945 GCA_964593005.1 uncultured Planctomycetales bacterium | reverse complement strand
GCGTAAATCAACGGCCATAGGCTGTTGCAATGCCAAAAGATCTAAGCATTTCTCCTCTATTTTAAGCTCCAGATCATCAATTAATTTATCATCAGCAACAAGCCGTTTAGCCTCTTCCGCATTTAAGTGCTTAAGAGCCTCCACAGATTTCAAAATGGCTTCTTCAACCATAGCCCCCATTTTAAGGATATCTGTTTTTAATACAGTTAGTTCGTCATCGAAATGTCTTGGCATGATAACCCCCTTAATTTCTTTCTTTTTTTCATATTATCCAAACCTCCCCGTGATGTAATCTTCTGTTCTCTGGTCTTTGGGAGCTTTAAATATCTTCTCGGTCTTGTCAAACTCAATCAATTCGCCAAGCAGGAAAAACCCCGTATAATCCGACACTCTGGCCGCTTGTTGCATATTATGAGTAACAATTACAATGGCATAATCATTTTTCAATTCCAAAATTAACTCTTCAATCTTTCTTGTAGATATGGGATCCAAACTGGCGCACGGTTCATCAAACAAAAGAATTTCTGGTTTAACCGCAAGGCAACGCGCTATACAAAGCCGCTGTTGCTGTCCGCCGGATAACTTTAATGCGCTTTCATGAAGTCTGTCTTTAACCTCACCCCACAATGCTGATTTCTTCAAAGATTCAATTACTCTTCCTTCAACAAACTCTTTATTTTTAATGCCGTTTACCTCGAGACCGTAGCTTATATTCTCAAATATATTCTTCGGAAACGGATTCGGTTTTTGAAAAACCATTCCGATGCGACGTCTTATATCTACAGGATCAACGCAAGGCCCGAGAATATCCTGCCCGTCCAGATAAATTCTCCCGGTCAAAGTTGTGTTAGGTACGAGCTCGTGCATTCGGTTAAACAACCGGATGAAAGTCGATTTTCCGCAACCTGAAGGACCGATAATCGCAGTTACTTTATTTGCCAAAACATCTAAATTAATATTCTTAAGCGCCTGCTGTTTACCGTAAAAAAAGTTTATATCTTGTGCTTTAATCTTAACTGCATCTGAAGGACTACAAATGCAATTTGTCCGATCTTCCATAACTATTGTTTTGCTATCCATAATAATGACTCCTCTGTCTCTGTCGAATAAAAATCGCTATTGCTGACATGAATAAAACCAAGCATAAAAGAATTAAACAACAGCCGTATGCGATCGCTGTTTGTTGCTCCGGATGCGATCCTTCTGTCATAAGAGCGTAAATATGATACGGTAAAGCCATCACTTCTGAAAATATCGATTTAGGATACCCTTTCAAATAAAATGCGGCCGCGGTAAACAAAATTGGAGCGGTTTCACCGGCTACCCTTCCTATGCTCAAGATTACACCGGTCAAAATTCCCGGCAAAGCCGCTGGTAAAACTATTTTTCGTATCGTCTGCCATTTCGTCGCCCCCAGAGCCAGCGATGCTTCTCGTAGTGAATAAGGCACTGCCAAAAGGGCTTCCTGCGAAGCGGAAATAATAACCGGCAACACTAAGATGCCCAAAGCAAGGCTCCCTGACAATATCGATACCCCAAAACCGAAAAACTTAACAAAAACTGCCAATCCAAAAAGTCCAAATACTACCGATGGAACACCCGCAAGATTATTGATACTCAACCTGATGATGTTAACGATGTAACCTTTCGGAGAATATTCATTAAGATATATTGCGCAAGCAACTCCCAAAGGAAGAGCGAAAACCACTGCGCCCAAAGTCAAATACAATGTGCCTAATATAGCTGGAGCGACTCCGCCAGATGTCATCGCATTGCGGGGCGCCTGCGTTAAAAACTCCCATGAAATAACCTTTATTCCTCTTGAACCGATAAAATAAATAATCGCAAACAAAAACAAAACTGTGGTAAACATGCACAGCGATACAAAACTAAACCCTATTTTTTGCGCTATATCTTTTCTCATCCGGATAGCCCCAACTTAATTCTATATTTTCTACTGATAACTTCCGCGATGACATTAAATACGAAAGTAATTAGAAATAATATTAAAGCGATAGCAAATAAAGCATGGAAGTGATCACTGCCCATGGGAGCTTCTCCCATCTCTGCCGCGATAGCCGCGGTCATCGGACGCACAGGATCAAAAAATGATTTTGGAATAACCGCCGCGCCGCCCGCGACCATCAGCACCGTCATTGTCTCCCCTATTGCCCGACTCATCCCTAAGATTATCGCAGTTGAGATTCCCGAACCTGCCGCAGGTATAACTACCTTAACTAATGTCTGCCACCGGTTCGCCCCAACTGCAAAAGATGCCTCTCTAAATGACTTTGGAACATAACTCAAGGCATCCTCCGCGAGACTGCACACGGTAGGAGTTGCCATTATCCCCAAAGTTAAACTGGCAGTAAAAGCACAAAGTCCAATTGGAAGATGAAACAAATTCTGCAGGAATGGAGCAAGCACTGCCATGCCGAAAAAGCCATATACAATAGACGGAATACTAGCCAATATCTCGACAAGCGGTTTTAGTACATCCTTTTGCCTATGGCTGGCTATTTCATTTAAATACAACGCACTGCCGACACCAAGAGGTATACAAACTATCATTGCACCGACGGACACCCAAAGTGACGCCAATATTAGCGGAAAGATCCCAAATTCCGGCGGATCATAGGTCGGATACCAGAATTTTCCAAATAAAAACTCCAGCACTTTAACTTTCTTAAAAATCGGCAATGCCTCTTTAAATAACACAATAACAATGCCGACAAGAAATACCAGCGATGCGAACGCCAAGGTCGCAAATAACCATTTATATAGTTTCTCTTTAACTCTGACCATATTTTCTCCAATTAGGAGGGTGCGATAGGACTACTCCTACCGCACCTTGAGTAAACGCTTCTCTTGCTTTTATTTTAAGCCGACATAACCCTCTTCTTCGACTAATTTCTGTCCTTCTTTACTCTTCACAAAATCAAGATACTCTTTAGTCATACCCTGCGGCTTACCGTTTGAATACATAAAAAGCGGCCTAGTTACAGGGTATTCTCCTGAAAGCACAGTTTCTTTCGAAGGTACAACTCCTTCAATTTCGATTGCCTTGAGATTTCCGGACATAAAACCCAAACCGACATAGCCTATAGCGGAAGGAGCTTGGGCGATATTTTTGGCAACTGCTTGATTAGAAGCCTGCATCAAAGCTCCGGGCATAACCTTTTCCTTATTCATAACCAGCTCGCCAAATGCTTCAAAGGTACCGCTCGAAGTATCGCGGGAAATAACTACAATCTTTCCCGGATTACCGCCTAACTGCAACCAATCAGAGGTCTTTCCGGTGAATATATCCCTAACCTGCTTTTTAGAAAGTTTAGATACCGGATTTGACTTATGGACTACTACCGCTATACCGTCCATGGCCACGATATGCGCAACCGGATCCCTGCCGTTTGCATCTGCCTTTTGTATCTCAGTATCTTTTATCGCGCGTGAGGCGTCAGCTATATCGCAAGTGCCGTCAATTAGCGCGGCAATCCCTACACTCGAGCCTCCGCCCCTTACTGAAATATCAGCCTTTGGATTATTATCCATAAATACTTCAGCTGTTTTCTGCGCAATAGGAAGCACAGTGGTGGAACCAGCTATAACAATCTTCTCGGCAAAGCAGGCACCAGCGGTTAAACTTAAACCTAATATTCCTACCAACATTGACATTATCAATCTTTTCATTTTCTTCATTTCAAATTCCTCCTTTTTTATTAAAACTTCATATTCCAGTCAATTTGAACTAAGGTTTCAGGAGCTTTTGCCCCAACTGTTCTCTCAGAACGGTATACATCTACTCCTAAAGATGTGTTCTTACCTAAACCAAAGGTTAATTCTCCCTCATGGCTTCTTATGCCTGTTTTACCGCCATAACGATCAGAGTCAGGTAACACATCAAGCACAGCGTCTTTTCCAAGCATGGCGTATATGTATTTAAACTGCCAATCACCCCATTTTTCGATCTTGGCATTTCCAAGCTTGAACCCAGAGGAAAAACCACTTGCTCCTTTGGAGACATCAAGATTATTCACATATTCACCCAATAACTTTAATGATTCGACATTTAAGCCAACTGCTTTAAAGGGATCCTTTATACTAAACTCTAACGCGGGATTAATCATCTGATAATCATAGGTATATGATGATACTCCTTTCGTAGTATTCCCTGAGTTGCTTGCTCCCGAGTAACCACTACTTACGTGGCCTTTAACGTTATTAAACGACTGAAAAGAAAAAGCGCCTTTCAATGATAATGCGTCATTAAATTTGTAGCTAACCCCAGGCTGAATAATATACGCCATAGGAGCGTCATAATCTGAAGATGTATCATCATCAACGATTAACGCAGCCGTATTCATGAAAAATTCCGCGTTAGATCCTAATTTCTTATTAAAACTGATTGCGGCGCCTTCAGGCGTTATATCCGTATCCCAAATTAAATCGGTCGGCTCCCAAAGTGTATCCTTTAATAACATTTTGCCACCTACAAGATTTAACCAAGATAACGGACTATACTTTGCGTAAGCATAATCAAGCACAACGCCTTTCTTGAGATTACTGTCACCAAGAGTCACGTTAGTGGAACGTGGATCTCCACTGCCGGTAGCTATACCTACTCCGGCAAAAAGCTTTTCGTTTACTTTACCTTCCAACCCAAGACGTAAACGAATCCGCCCAATAGTAGTATCTTTATTATAATTATTAGCTGCTTTTTCATGCTTATTCTGACCCCTTAAACGGAAATCACCCTTGAGCTTGATATTTTGCACCCAAGAAGGCAAAGAGGCAGACTTCCCCGTAGCTATCTCTTTTTTTACCTGTTCCTGTGTTTCAATCTTAACCTGTTGTGCTTCCGCGCCGGTTAATACCCCTTTTTCTACTAATTTTTGAAGAAGGATATCTACCTCTCCGGCGTAAGACGGTACTGCACCTAAACACATTCCTATGAATCCCATTAGTACAGCTAACTGCAAACCTTTCCTCATTTGACCTCCTCCTTTTACTTGTTTATCCATTATCTTGCCTCCTTCATTGTCCGGTTTAACTTCGAATATTTGCTTATACATGTCAATAACCCTCTCTGCTTCTTGGTCTGCCATTCGGTTAAAGAAGCTCGAAATCGCATTAATTATATTTTTAAACACCTTTCCCATATTTATCTCCGGGGGCGATATTAAACTCTTTATCCCTTAAGTCTGTTAATTCCTTAACAATATCCATCAGCTTGGCCACGCTGAAAGGTTTAGTAAGGTAATAATCCGCGCCAACGATATTGCCGTAAATTTTGTCCAAAGGCTGTGCCTTAGCTGTCAACACCACCACAAATGTCTTATATGCTTTGTCGTTTGCCTTAATCAATTCGCATATGCGGTAGCCATCAATTCCCGGAAGCATGATATCTAACACCACTACATCAAAGATTTTCTCTGCGAGCTTATCCTTCGCGGAAAACCCATCAAAGACACTTTCAACCGCATAGCCGTTTTTTGAAAGATTATAAGAAACGAGTTTGTTCAAATTTTGGTCGTCTTCCACGACCAGTATTTTCTTTTGCTTTTTTTCCACTTCTATCTGTACCATCTTTCTCTCCTTTTTTACTTTCATCTAAAGTTTACTAAAATGTTGTTACGAAATCCTTAAAGGGCTGTGAACTTTTTGTGAACTCTTTAAATTTCAAATTTATACCCTTCCCCTTTAATCGTCTTGATAAACTGCGGATTATCCGGGTCTTTTTCGATCTTTTCTCTAAGATGCCTAATATGCACATCAATATTGCCGTACTCAACAATATCTTCTCCCCAGACTTCATCCAAAAGCTGTTCGTGCGTTAAGAGCTCGCCCATCCTCATCACAAGCGTCTTCAAAATACCTTTTTCTTTTTCCGTAAGCGCTACTTCTTTGCCTTCAACTTTAACCTTAAAATCCTCCAGATCAATTTCTACCTTACCTTTAATATACCGCTTAGGCATTGTTGGTTCGGCTTCTGCCCTGGCTAAAACTCTTTTGACCCGGGCAACAAGCTCTCTGGGGCTGAATGGCTTAGTAACGTAATCATCTGCTCCAACCTCAAAACCTTTCAGCTTGTCTTCTGTTTCTGCGCGCGCGGTGAGCATAATTACTGGTATATCCTGCGTCGCGATATCCTGCCGTAAGCGTTCGCAGACTTGCCAGCCGTCAATTTTAGGAAGCATGAGGTCTAAAATAATAAGGTCGGGCTTTTCTATGCGGGACAAATCCAAAGCTTTCTCGCCGTTACTCGCGGTCAAGATTTCAAACCCTGCCATTTTCATATGGAGACTAACAAGAGCTATTAAATCTTTCTCGTCGTCAACCACTAAAATCTTCTTTTTCCTTGAAATATCTTTCGTCATTCTTTAAGCCGCCTTTCTTACTTTCAAAGAAAGTATAACTTAAAGGAGTGACGATATCTTTAAGGAGATGTGAACTTTTTGTGAATTTTAATTGGGGTATTTTGAGGTAGTGTTACGCTTGCGGAACGGTAAAACTGAAGGTAGAACCTTGCTCAAGTTCTGATTTAACCCAAACTTGACCGCCATGAGAGAGGACAATATGTTTGACAATAGAAAGCCCTAATCCGGTGCCGCCAAGCTCGCGGGAGCGAGCTTTATCTACCCTGTAAAAACGCTCAAAAATTCTAGGAAGATCTTGTTCAGGAATTCCCATACCTGTATCAGAAATGTCAACCTGAACAAGCGTATCGCTTAGAGAAATACTCACCTTAATTGACCCGCCATCCGATGTATATTTTACAGCATTATCCATAAGGTTTAAGAAAACCTGAGAGAGCCTTTTGTCATCAGCTAAAACCTTGGGAATACCATCCGGAATACTCACAGATACGGAAAGCTGTTTGCCTTTAATCGACTTATCCAAAACTCCTAAACAGCGGTCTAAAATAGGCTTAACGTCTAAAGGAACAAAAACCATCTTCATCTTACCGGATTCAATCTTGGATAGGTCTAATAAGTCGTCAATAAGATTCGCCAGGCGGTTTGAATCCTGATAGATAATACTGATAAATTCCCTTACATTATCTTCGTCATCAATCGCACCTTCAAGGAGAGTTTCAGAATACCCTTTAATGCTTGATATCGGGGTGCGCAGTTCGTGAGAAACATTAGCCACAAAATCCTGCCGGACTCTCTCGAGTTTTCTCAATTCAGTAATATCATGGAAAACTAATGCCGCTCCCTCTAAGATATCGTTTCTTATTATGGGCACAGCGTTGATCTTTAGTATTTTTTCTTCCGGCTGACTAACTGTAATTTCTTCGCTTATCAAGTGCTGTTTCTCTTTTAAGATTTTATCTACTATGTCTTGAATCTGCGGACTCCTAATCGCTTCTATTGGAGTTTTTGTTTCAGTGGCCAAATCCACAAAAAAAAGTTTTCTTAAAGAAGGATTCATTAAAAGAATGCTGCCTTTTTCATCCACCACCATTATTCCCTCAAACATACTAGATAAAACAGCATCAAATTTAACGCCTTCGTGTTTAATTCTGTCGATTTTACTTTTTATCTCATCCGACATATACGATAAAGCCATTGCCAAATCGCCTATCTCATCCCTTGAATAAATAGAGGGTTTTCTGGAAAAATCTCCTTTGGCCATGGCTCTGGCAATTCTCGCCATCTCTGCAAGAGGCCTGGATACGACAAACGAAATAACGAAAGTAAACACCAAGCTGAGCAAAAATACCAACAGGAGCGCTCCAGTTATCGTCTTATCCAATTTACCTTCAAGCATCTCAATATAAGAAATTGGAACAGCATACCGTATGAATCCTGCTGAATTATCCATGCCGAAAGGTACTGCCATATAAAGCAGGTATTTCTTAATCGTATAACTATATCGCTTGCTGATACCAAGCCCTTTAGTGATTGCCTCTTGAATTTCCGGCCTGTCTAAATGGTTTTCT
>CAZQGT010000072.1:0-7955 GCA_964593005.1 uncultured Planctomycetales bacterium | reverse complement strand
TGAAAAGTAGATATCCAGATATCCGTATAGCCATAAGGCATCAGGATATCCACCCTCTCCTGCATTTCCTTGGCTGCCTTATCCGTAAAGGTAAGCGCTAAAATCTCATCGGTCTTGGCCAGGCCCTGGTTTATCAGCCAGCCAATCCTCTGAGTAATCACCCGGGTCTTGCCTGTGCCTGCGCCGGCAATAATCAAAAGCGGCCCGGCCCCATGTTTAACCGCCTGAACCTGCTGTTTATTCAATCCCTCTAAGACTTTATCCATAATTAATCTTTATTAATAACGCTGATCATTTCACAGAGCCTGCCGTAATCCCGCATATTAAAATTCATCGCCAGGCGCGGTAAATTAAGAAATTCTCCTTCTTGTATTTCTTTAACCGTAGGGGAGGCGGGCATAATTGAACCGCTGATAAGAATATCTTTAAATTTTTTATTTATAAATTTTAAAGTTTTAGCGGAAATTTCCCGGTTTAACCTGAGCACAGCCAATCCTGAGACATATCTTATGGAGTGATATACCCTGTAGAAATCCTCTATATATTTTACCGCAGCATCAACAGATTTTACAATATGCACAAGCTGGAGGTCTTTTTTATTGATAAACCCTTTTTTGACTAACTGACTCTTTACAAAGTGCATCCAGGTAGCCCAGTAGGTTGATCCTTTTGGCTCCATCAGGACTATCGGCCGGGGCCGGGACTTTCCGGTTTGCATCAAGGTAATCATCTCAAAACCCTCATCAAGGGTGCCGAAACCTCCCGGAAAAAGCGCGGTAGCGTCGGTTTCTTTTACAAAAACAAGCTTTCTGGTAAAGAAATATTTAAAGTTAATCAGCTTCTCTTTTTCATCAATATACGGGTTTGGCTTCTGTTCAAAAGGCAGCCGGATATTTAAAGCAAAATCCTTGCCGCTGCCTGCCCCTTTGTTGCCTGCCTCCATTACACCCGGGCCGCCTCCGGTTACAACCATATAGCCTTTTCCAGAAAGCTTGCGCGAAAACTCCTCAGCCATTTTATATTCAGATGACTTGGCTTTGGATCTGGCAGAACCAAAAATAATTACCTTTTTAACCCCCCTATAGGGAGAAAAAATCTTAAAGGAATAGCGCAGTTCCTTCAACGCGTTATTTACAAGCTTAAGGTCGCCTTTATCAGCAGACTCCCTGCCCAGCTTGACAGTAGTAGTCAGTATTTCGCGCAATAAGTCTTCGGTTTCAACGGAACCGGATAACTTAACAAGCTCGCTTATTAAATTATCTATAGTTTGATCACCAACTTCATAATCCTTCGAAATTCTTTCCATCATCATTTAAGAAAACCCAGTTTGTGTAATTCTTCTCCGGCCTGCTTGCGAAAATCCCCCTGTAATTCAATAATATAATCTTTTACTGATCCTCCTGTGCCAAAACGCTGTTTTAATTTCTTAGCTAAATCCAGCAGGCCTGCTTCACTTAATCCTAAACCGCTGATTAAAGTCATCCCCTTGCCCTTGCGGCCTTTTTCATAACGCAGGCGCGGAATGCCTCCGGCTTCAGGGGCAACCTCCTTCTTCATATTACGGCATAGGCAACTATCAATTGCCTTGCCGCAGCCCGGACAGATTTTCCCTAAAGAAGTAGAATAAACTAAATTGGAATTTAAGCCGCCATCCTTCATATTATTTCTATTTTATCACAAATTCCGTAAATTATAAGCAAACAAAAAGGGCTGGACTTATAAAAGCCCAGCCCTGGTTAAAACTTTCAAGATTTTACTATTTAGAAAACTTATTATACAACTTAGCCAGTATAAGCCCCCATATCCCGGCAGTCACAAAACCCCATACCCCCAGAATAATACTGCCTAAAATTGTCGGAGTATACCCAAGATAGACGCTCGCAGCCACCTCTCCCCAGGCATCGCACCAGGTAGAAGCTGTATCAATCAACCCCATTATTAACATTCCGCAGCCCCAGAGAACCCCGCATGCCAACCCAAACGCCTTTACATTAAGCTTGCTCATATCCCCTCCTTGTTTATTAATATATTATCTTATTTTAACGCTGAAATTGCACGCAATTATCTGTTGTTAGCTGCCGGCCTGTCTTCTTCTAACTGCTCAAAAAATTTATAAGTGTACAATGAGACCCTGGCGATAAACTTCTTGGAAGGTATGCTGTTATGGTTTGTATGCTTAGTTAATACGCAAATAAGAAAATCTCCATTGCGGCTAAAGACTATCCCGGCGTCGTGGCATACGCTATTCTCCAGCCCTGTTTTATGAGCGACCATTATATTAGCCGGCAAATACCTGGGTATGCGGTCATTAGTGTGGGTCAACTTCATTATATTTATACACTGATCCGAAATATGTTTATTGCCGAGCTTCCCCCAGTATATCTTTTCCAGCAATAAGGCCATGTCTTCGGCTGTTGTATAATTTTCAATTCCCTTATCGCGCAGTTTATAGTCGGCTATTTTCCTGGACAACTCGGTATTCTTTAAACCAAAACCCGCAAAGGCGCTATTCAAATAGTCGATGCCCAGCAAATCCGTTATAATATTTGCGGCAGTGTTATCGCTGTCATAAATCATCAGGCCGATAAGCTTTTCCACGCTAAAGGCGGTGCCGACAGGCAAGTCCTTTAAAACCCCGGAGCCGGTAAGCTTATCAGTTGATTTAAGAGTGATATTGCGGTCAAGTTTGATTTTACCCTGCTCCGCCGCAACAAAACAGGCTGCCATAACCGGGATCTTAGCTAAGCTTGCGGAAGGAAACAGCTTATTTTCTTTATATGAAAATTCTAATCCGGACTTCAGGTCCTTAACCACTATGCCTGTTTCGCCCTTAAATTTGATTATCTCCGCCCTGATCCGCTGCTCAAGCTTATGCCAGGCTGCTTTCCTGGCTTTATAGAGCATCCGGTGCTGATGAGCTACCCATAATCCGGAGGCCAGCCGTATGCCGGTATACAATCCGGCACTCAAGGCAAAAGCCAGCAGAATGAATATGATTATTTTTTTTGCTTTTATTTTATTTAACAACCTTTCAAGCATGCCCTGATATCCCCTATAAATAGAAAATTAACAAAGATGCACAACATCCTCAGGATAATACAGGGAGAGGAAAAGCAGCATATAATCCCTTAGGTGGCGGGTAATCAAAAAATTATTCTTTATATGTTCCCGCCCGTTTTCTCCCAGCTTTTTGGCATATGCCGGGCTGCTTAAAAGTTGTTTTATGGCAAAACTGGCCCCTTCGACGGAATGGCATAACAACCCGGAATATTTATGCTTTATCTGCAGGGGGATCCCGCCCACATTTGAAGCTACAACCGGCTTTGCCTTCCATAAAGCCTCGGCGACTGTCAAACCAAAACCCTCCCGGATGGATTTCTGGATAATCACATCTGATGCCCTTTGCAAGGCATTAACCTCTATGTCATTCTGGGGCAATAACAAGATATGGATATCCGGATCATTTTTAGCTATTTCCCTCACCTCTTCTAAAACCTGAAACCCTTCCGGATCATCAACTGCGGTACCGCCTGCCAGTATCAACTGGCAATCAACATATTTCTTAACCTGCAGATACGCTTGAATTACGCCTACAGGATCTTTCAGACGGTCAAAACGGGATATCTGGATAAGTATCGGCTTATTCTTTAGAATACCGTATTTTCTTAAAACCGAGTTTATTGTCTCTTCAGGCAACTCTTTATTTTTATCGCTCAACGGGTCAATGGAAGGAGAAATTAAAAACTGCCTGATGGGTAGCTTGCGCGAAAAAGCAGGAGCGGAAAACACCGCTGAATCATATTGCACGATGAAGTCCAAAAGAAACCCCCAGACCCTCGCGTCAGGCTCAGATACATCAATATGGCAGCGCCAAAGCCATTTATTCGCGGCCTTCTTCTTTATAAGGGCTACCGGCTGCGGGTCATGCACAAAGACCACGTCTCCATAAGTATCCACCCCTTCAATATTCTGTTGGCTGGTTTCCATGAATATCTCAAAATCTCGCCGGGTAATCTCTTCTGGTCTTCCATGCAGGGCATTATGAAACTTTTTTGTTACTTCAAAAAACTGCTCCCCTCCTCTTATTACATCCCACTTTGTATCTACGCCCAATTCCCTAAGCAAGGGGACCATCCGGTTTAATATCTCAGCTACCCCGCCACCGACGGGAGTAGAATTGATGTGCTGGATAACTTTCCCCTTTAAGCGCTCACCGAGCAGCATTAAGTCATCAATAACAGCCTGGCCCACCAGGGGGATATACTCTTCTATTTTCGCCATTTAACCGGATATCCTTTTATCAACTATCTGAATAATCTTATTCCTTAAATCTTCCAGGGTGCAGGTATAAGGATCAAAAGCGAAAATCTTATCCGCTAGCTCCTTATCCCTTAAAGAGTTTTCTATCCAATATGAGAAATCATTAGTCGGCTTTTCAAGGCGAAGCCGCGCTTCAAAGATATGGAAATAAATTGAATCAATGGTAACCTTTTTCAAAACATTTGCGAATTCGCCTAAATCATAAACAAGATAATTTGTCGGCAGGATAAAGCTAACTGATTTAATAAAATAGAACTCTTCGCCGCTCCTGGCGAATTTTAACTTGGCGACAGGATTGCCTTTTAAATAATCTTCAATTGTTGAATAAATTTTCTCCCGCAGCCCATGTATAGTTGAATATAACATAGTATCAATGCTTACCAGCCTTTCCCCAAGTTCATCTTCCCCGAGAACATCAGTAACCCAGTAGGCAAAATCATTGGGAGGCTCGGGTGAAAGGTATTGGTGCTGCTGCAGGAATCTATGGGTATGATGATAAATGCAGGCGCCGGGAACTTCCTTAATAAAACCCAGAAGCTGGCCTAAAGTGGTTGCCCGTAACCCGGTCAACTCCGATAAGTGCAACCTCGTACAAAATTTAAACGGCTCTTTTGCTTTTATTAATTCCGGCATAATCAACTGGGTTTTAACTCTAATAATAAACGCAGGAATTTATCTACGTCTTTTGTATTTTTTAAATAATAATCCGCCTTGGAACTGCGAGGCTTGCCCACGAATACCGTAAGCCCTTTATTCTTCAAAGCCCTAAATGCGTCCTCATCGGTTGAATCATCCCCGATATAAACCGGCAGGACATTTTTCGTTCCACAAATGGACTGCCTTCTGGAGAAAAGCCAGGAAACAATCTTTCCCTTATTCCAGCGCAGCGGAGGGCCTAGCTCAAAAACCATCTTTCCGACCCTGGCCTGAATATTGTTTCTTTCTAAATCCCGGGCAATGACTTCGCGAAAAGCTGTCTTAATAAAATCCCGCTTATCCTTCTCAACAAGCCTAAAGTGCAAGGTTAAGAAAAATTTCTTATCCTCTATTAAAACTCCGCTTATGCCGGATAACTTTCTTTTAAGCCTGGCCTTAATACCCCGCAACAGGTTTTTATACCCCTTCGGGACTTTCAGCTCATATTTTATCTTAGGCCCCTCAACCTGAAAACCATGGTTGCCTGAATAAATAACCCCCTTTAGGCCGACCATTTTCTTAATGCCGGCTAAAGGCCTACCGCTAATCACTGCTAATTTTAAATTATTTGTTTTTAAAATTAGCCTGAGAGTTTCTTTCGTACCCCGGGGAATGACCGCTTTCTTCGGAGTGCCGGCGATAGGCGCCAATGTCCCGTCATAATCAAGGAACAAAAATAGATACCTGCCTCCTAAGCTCTCCCTGACCCCCTGCAAATGATCAAAAATATAAAGCATTGTTTCTTAAGCTTCTTTTTCCTGCCCGTAATTTATCGCCCTTATCGGATAAGGGATATTTATCCCTTCCTGGGCATAGCGTTTATGCAGTCTCTTGATAAACTCATGTTTTATCAGGTACTGGTCAACAAATTCTTTGGCCCTTAAGATTACCGTAAACTTTATGCTGGAGTCTCCGAAAGTATTGTACCGGATAAACGGATCAAAATAGCTCACCCCTCCGTTTACTTCCGACATAACTACCTTGCCCACTTCACAAGTAACCTTCTCAACTTTTTCCAGGTCGCTTTTATAATGCACTCCTAAATCAATTAAAACAGCCATTTCCCTGTCAGGCAAATAATAGTTAGTGACAATGGCTTTGTTTATCTTATCATTCGGGACAAAAACAAGGTTATTGGAAAGCATCTTAACTTTTGTAGAACGCCAGTTTATATCAACCACATAGCCTTCTTCCCCAGTTTCGAGCTTAATATAATCGCCCACCCTGATCTGTTTTGCTATGCTGATATGAAAACCGGCGAAAAGATTTATCAGGGTATCCTGCAGGGCCAGCGCGACAGCTAAGCCTCCCACCCCTAAAGTCGCCAGTATCGGAGTTATGGATACCCCCAGGCTGTTAAGGATTATTAAAATCCCGATTGAGAAAACAGAAATCCTGGCAACGTTCTGAGTCAAGCTGGTAACCGCCAGGCCGGAGTCAATTCTAGAAGTATAAAACTTTATTATCCCGGATGACAAATTTGCTATTGCCATGACTGCGGAAAATATACCTAAAACGAAGATACTCTTATTCATTACCTGCATAATATTTTCCGGTAATCTTGAAAATTGCAGCGCAAAATATAAACTTAACATTAAGCAGAGGATTAAAAACGGGCCCCTGATTGTTTGCACGATAATATCATCCAACTGGGTGGATGTTTTCCTAACCCAGTGAGAAAGACGGTTGAAGATTATCTTCCTGGCAATCAACCCTAAGACAAAAACTACCAGAAAAATAGACAAAGGAGTAAATATTTCAACCAGAAGAGGAAACTTCATAAACAAATCATTAAACATATATACCTCGGATAAATTATATTTTCTTTAAAGCGGCTAACTCGGTAATAATATTGGCTGCCCAGCGGAAAATATTATTTTCGGCCACCACATTACGCATATTTTCCATACGCCTGCGTTTTTCTTCTTCGGGCATCTCAATCGCCAGTTTTATGCTATCCGCAAATTCCTCAATTGAATACGGATTAATTAAAATAGCTTCATTGAGCTCACGCGAGGCCCCGGTAAACTGGCTTAAAATAAGACAGCCGGATAAATCATCCCTTTCTGCGATATATTCTTTGGCCACCAAATTCATTCCGTCATGCAATGAGCTGACGATACAAATATCCCCCAGCTTATAATAAGGCTGGATATCATCTTGAGAAAAATGCCTCTTTAGATAAATTATCGGCTTCCAGTTACCGTCTATATGTTTCCAATTAATCCTCTCAACCAGCTCGTCAATCTCGCCGATTAAATCATGATAACGTTTGATATGCGTACGGCTGGGGGCAGCCAACTGGATAAAAACAAACTTCTTTTTATACTCGGGGTATTTTTCTAAAAACCTGTCTATTGCTAAGATCCGCTCCACTATCCCC
Source organism: uncultured Planctomycetales bacterium (assembly GCA_964593005.1). Taxonomy (GTDB): domain Bacteria; phylum Omnitrophota; class Gorgyraeia; order Gygaellales; family Profunditerraquicolaceae; genus UBA6249. The sequence continues at coordinate 556 of CAZQGT010000072.1, read as the reverse complement.
TTGGTATAATCAATCCTATCTACCCCTACAGCGATAATCTCATTCTCAAGCTCAAGTTCTTTCTTTAATTTCTCTACCTCTCTTACCGGATCAACCTTAAATAAACCATCCCCTATACGCGCGTTAATGCTTATTGGAAAAGCCCTGACAAAAGTTTCTTTTCCTGAGCGCACAACGCTGAATTTCTCAGTGTCTACGCGCGATTCAAGCAGGCGGTTAGCAGTATCAAGAAAATTGTTGCAGTGGTTCTGAACATGGAAGCCGATTAAATCACACCCTAACATCCCTTCCAGTATTTCATTCTGATAAGGGCAGATCATAAAAGCCTCAGGAGTAGGCCAGGGGATGTGCCAAAACAAAGCTATCTTTGCATCCGGCCGCTTTTCTTTTATCATTTTAGGCAAAAGAGTAAAATGGTAATCCTGCACAAATATAAACGGGCTTTTTGCCGGCAATTCACTTAAAACACTGTCAGCAAACTTCTGGTTTACTTCTTTATACATAAGCCAGTCAGATTCCTTAAAAATTGGGCGGGTATGCGTAATATGGCACAAAG
>CAZQGT010000071.1:0-7974 GCA_964593005.1 uncultured Planctomycetales bacterium | reverse complement strand
CACGCTCAAAAATCTCTTTCTGTGAATTAGAAAGTACACCATAAACCATTATCTTTAATGCTTGTTTATTTAATTTTTCAAGCTCAGTCCGGATTAACCTGCCGTCAATACGCAAAATCGGAGGCTCATTTTCGGTAATATGTAAATCCGATGCGCCTTTCTCAATACACATCACAAGCAAATCGCGAATTTCCATAAGAATCCTCCTTTAGAAGTACCCCCTAGGGTCGCTTATATAACCCTTAAGCGCTGAAGCAGCTACGGTAGCCGGAGAGGCCAGGTAAATAAACGCCGACGGATTTCCCATCCTGCCTTTAAAATTACGGTTGGCAGTAGAAATAACTGATTCCCCGTCGGATGGCACACCGTTATGCGTGCCTACGCAAGGCCCGCAGCCAGGCGCAACAATAGCCGCGCCGGACTTAATAAATACATCAACTAAACCTAATTTCAAGGCCTCCAGATAAACCTGACGCGAACTTGGTGCAATAATCATCTTTACCTCTGGATGGACCCTGTGTTTATTTAAAACCTTTGCCGCTGCCTTCAGGTCATCTATCCTTCCGTTGGTGCAGGTTCCCAGAAAAGCCTCTCCTATCTTTACCTTTTTTAAAGCAGCCGCCTCAGATGTATTATCCACGCTGTGCGGCATAGAGACCATCGGCTTAAGCTTAGAGATATCAAATTCATAAACACTTTCATAAATTGCGTCTTTATCTGCGCAAATCTGTTCAAAGCGTTTATTTTTTCCAACCCTGGATTGAAGCCAGGAAACAGCCTTTTTATCTACGGGCATAAATCCTGCCTTTGCCCCAAGCTCTACCAGCATATTACAAATGGTAAAGCGGCCATCTATACCCATATTATCAATCACCGGTCCGGAAAACTCAACTACTTTATAAGTTGCCCCATCGCTTTTTAACTTGCCGATTATATATAAAATTATATCCTTGGCAAAAACCCCTTTAGGTAACTTACCCTTGATTACAATTTTCATGGTTGCAGGAACTTTAAACCAATTCTTCCCGGTAGCAAGCGCAATAGCCAAATCCGTGGACCCTACACCCGTAGAGAACGCGCCTATAGCCCCGTAAGTGCAAGTATGGGAATCCGCCCCCAAAACCAGGTATCCCGGCAAGACATTACCTGACTCAGGAATAACCTGATGGCATACCCCGCAGCCAATATCAAATAATTCAGCCTTATAACTACCGGCAAAATCGCGCATTTTTTTGTGCACCCGGGAGACTCCCTCGCTGGGGCTTGGCGCGCTATGGTCAATTACCATACAAAACTTAGTTTTAAAAGCCTTAACCCCCAGCTCTTTAATCCGATCAATAATTATAGATGATGTGCCATCCTGGCCAAAAGCAAAATCAACTTTGCACACCGCAAAATCTCCGGCAGACAAATCCTTGCCCGAATGTTTACTTAATATTTTTTCAGCGATTGTTTTTCCCATCAACCCTTCCCTATATTCCTGTTTTCCCTATCCATTTCTCTATCCTATCCATACCTTTTTTCAGCTCATCCATGCTTGTAGCAAAACTTATCCTGATATAGTCGTCCATACCAAAGCTGCCTCCCGGAATAACGCTTACATATTCTTCTTCAAGCAGACGCCTGGAGAATTCCATTGAATCAAGCCCGGTTTCCGATATATCGCAAAACATATAAAACGCGCCCTGGGGCAGGGTAAAACTTATCTTTTTAATTCCCTTTAATCTGGATGCAAGATAGTCTCTCCTCTTTTGAAACTCCTGGCATAATTTAAGCGTAAAATCTTCCGGAGCTGATAAAGCCGCCGCGGCAGCTTTCTGGGCAATGGAATTAGGGTTAGATGTTGAATGATCTTGCAGGTTGGAAATTGCGTTAGCTACATCATTGGGGGCGCCAAGATAACCAATACGCCAACCGGTCATCGAATGGCTTTTAGAGAGGCCATTAACAGTAATCGTCAAATCATAAATATCCTTATTAAAACTGGCGATTGATTCATGCTTTAGCCCATCAAAAATAATCTTCTCGTATATTTCATCGCTGATAACAAATATATTCTTGCTCACACAAACCTTAGCAATCTCTTCAAGCTCAAAACGGCTGTAAACCGAGCCTGCCGGGTTTGAAGGGCTGTTCAAAATTAAAACCTTGGTTTTTGAGGAAATATGCTTCTTAAGATCCTGCACGGTGATCTTAAAGTTATTAGCAGGGCTAGTCTTGATAAAACGGGGGGTGCCTTCGCAGAGGTTAACCATTTCAGGGTAACTGACCCAATAAGGCAGCGGGATAAGAACCTCATCAGCCTTATTCAATAAAACCATAAGCGCATTATAAATACTGTGCTTAGCCCCGTTAGAAACAATAACCTGACCCGGGGCATACTCAAGGGAATTATCCTTTTTAAATTTCTGGCAAATTAGTTTTTTTAATTCAGGCGTGCCTGTAGTGGGGGTATACTTGGTAAAACCTGATTTTAAAGCCTCAATTGCGGCGTCTTTAATAAAATCAGGGGTATCAAAATCAGGCTCTCCGGCGGCAAAAGTGACTATATCCTTGCCTTCGCTTTTAAGCTTTTTGGCTTTAGATGTTATTGCGAGGGTTGAAGAAGGATTTATCTTTTTTAAACGTTCCGCAAGCCTTGTATCTATTTTCATATAAGTATTTCATTACTTACAAAGAATCACTTTTCTTTCTGAATATGTTTCTTATACCTCCGATAAACTTCTTCTGAGGTTTCTTATCCCTGGCCGGGCTTTCTTTCGCCGGCTCATGCTTCTTCTCCTCAGGCATTTCCTCTTTGACGGTTTTACTCTCAACTGTTTCATCCGCAGTTTTAACCGGCTGAGGCTTTGCCTCTTTAGCAGGCTTAGCTTTTTTTACTTCTTTTTTCTTTATCTCGGTAAGTTCAAAGATTACCATCTCTGCGTCATCGCCCCTGCGCTTGCCCAGGCTGATTATCCTGGTAAAACCGCTGCTGCGTTTGGAAAAACGGGGTCCAATCTCATTAAAAAGAATAGCAACTAATTTATGCTCACCTAAAACTTTTTGCGCCTGCCTGCGGGCAAAAAGCGTATTCTCTTTAGCTAATGATATAAGTTTCTCAATCACCTGCCTGCTGGCCTTAGCCCTAGACAAAGTAGTCTTGATACTCTGGTTAATCATAACATTCCTTGCCAGGCTTCTGATAGTTGCTTTATGCCAGCTGGTAAAACGGCTTAGTTGAAGTCTTTTCTTAGCGTGTCTCATTTTATTTTAGCCCTTCTTTAGTTTCTTAGGGTCAACCTGCATCCCTAAAGTTACACCCATACCCATAAGCAACTCCTGGATCTCGGTCAGGGATTTTTTGCCGAAATTCTTAAAGTTGAGCATCTCTTCTTCGCTCTTTTTAACCAAATCGGCGATTATTTTAATCCCGGCTTCCCTTAAACAGTTGGAGCTTCTTACTGAAAGCTCAAGCTCGGAAATCGGCAGCCTTAATTTCTCATATAAAGCTATTTCTTCTTTAGTCATCTCCGGCTCTTCCTCGGCTACATCTTCAGGAAGCTGCCCGAAATTCACAAAGATATCAAGGTGCCTCTGTAAAATATTGGAAGCGTAAAGCAGCGCATCCTTAGGATTGATGCTGCCGTTAGTCCAAATCTCAACAATCAACTTATCGTAATCCGTACGCTGCCCTACACGGGTATTCTCCACAAAATAATTAATCTTCTTAACAGGAGTAAATATTGAATCAATCGGAATAAAACCGGCGATTTTATCCTCTTTTTTATTCAACTCTGCGGGCATATACCCTCTGCCGCGGGAAACTTCCATCTCAATATTCAGCTTGGTATCTTTGGTAAGAGTGGCAATATGCAATTCGGGATTAATTATTTCAATCGTTTCATCCGCCTCAATATCCTTAGCCTTAACTTCGCCTTTTTTATCCGCTTTCAAGTAAATTGTTTTTGGTATCTTGGAATGAGAATTGATAATCAGGCTTTTAATATTCAGGATTATCTCCGGGACATCCTCTAAAACTCCCGGAATGGTAGAAAATTCATGCGAAGCCCCGGCAATCTTAACCGCGCTCACCGCGCTTCCTTCTATAGAAGAAAGCAGGACCCTTCTTAAAGAATTGCCCAGAGTTACACCATAACCTCTCTCAAAAGGGGCGGCAATGAACTTACCGTATGTTTCAGTGTATGTCGCCTCTTCACATTCAAGCTTTTTAGGAAACTGAAAATCTCTCCATTTTATACCCATTTATTTCCTCCTTAAGATATCACAAATAAGAATCCTAAACCTCTTGCGTAACTTCCTTTTACTTAGAATACAACTCAACGATAAGCTGCTCCTGAATCGGCTGTTGAATATCAGATTTCTCAGGAAGCCTTAAGACCTTGCCCTTTAACTCTGCGGCTGAAAACTCCAGCCAGCTTGGAACAGTCCTGTCCTTAGAAAGTTCAAGATTATCCTTAATCTTTATCTTGGGCTTGTCCTTAGACTTAACCTCAACCAGGTCATCTTTATCCACTAAAAAAGACGGAATATTCACTCTGCGTGAATTTACCGCTATCAAATTATGCCTTACAATCTGGCGCGCCTGTGAACGGGAAATACCCATACCCATACGAAAGACAACATTATCCAGCCTGCGCTCTAAGAGCTGTAAGAGTACTTTACCGGTTACTCCCTTAGTCTTTGAAGCTACTTTAAAATATTTACGGAACTGCTTTTCCATAACCCCGTAAATTCTTTTTACTTTCTGCTTTTCTTTTAACTGCAGGCCGTAGTTAGAAAGTTTCTTTCTCTTGCCTTCTCCGTGCTGGCCCGGCGGATAAGCCCTTTTATTAGCCGCGCATTTCTCAGTCTGACACCTAGTCCCCTTTAAAAAAAGTTTTTCACCCTGCCTGCGGCATAACCTGCAAACTGCTCCAGTATAGCGGCCCATAGATTAGACTCTCCTTTTCTTCTTAGGACGGCAACCATTATGAGGAATAGGAGTCACATCCTTAATTAAAGTTACCACCAAGCCCGCGGCCTGAAGTGCGCGAATTGCCGACTCCCTGCCAAAACCAGGACCTTTCACATAAACCTCAACCTCTTTAAGACCCACTTCCTTAGCCTTCCTGGCAGCATCAGTCGCAGCTATCTGGGCGGCAAAGGGCGTGGATTTTTTAGATCCGCTATAACCAACATTACCCGGAGCGCTCCAGGCTATAACATTTCCCTGTTTGTCAGTTATGCTGATAATTGTATTATTAAAACTCGCCTGGATATGCGCAACTCCGCTGGTTATCCCTTTAGCAATCTTCTTCTTTTTCGCTTTATCTTTTGTTGCCATATTCTATTTACTCCTTTTATTTACCAGCGGGTTTAGCAGCCTTCGCCGGTTCTGCTTTCTTAACTACCGCCAGGTTCAATCTTTTCTTGCCTTTTCTGGTACGCGAGTTAGTGCGTGTGCGCTGGCCCCTTACGGGCAAACCTTTCTTATGGCGCATTCCTCTCCAGGAACCGATGTCCATAAGTCTTTTAATATTCTGGGATATATCGCGCCTGAGGTCTCCCTCAATCCTTAAGCTTCCTTTCTGAAGGATATTAGTAAGCCTGGATATCTCTTCTTCGCTTAAATCTTTTGCCCTCTTATCAGGATTAATTCCCGCCTCTTTAAGCACAACATTGGATAATGCCCGGCCGATACCATAAAAATAAGTCAGAGAAATCTCAATTTTCTTTTCTTTAGGTATATCAATACCCATAATTCTTGGCATATTTTAACTCCTTACCCGTAAAGGGTACACGACGCGGAAGCGTCGCACTTGTTTCTCAAATAAAACAATGTGCCGGCCAATTACTTTTAGGCCGCATGTTAAAAAAATAATTAACCTTGTCTTTGTTTGTGTTTAGTAGTAACGCAAATTACCCGCACTACTCCTCTTCTTTTTATTATCTTGCACTTATCGCAAATTTTACGTATTGAAGCTTTAACTTTCATTGTTACCTCACCCTAAAAGTAATTCTCCCACGGCTCAAATCATAAGGAGAAAGTTCTAATTTAACTTTATCACCCGGAAGAATCCTGATAAAATTCATGCGCATTTTTCCTGAAACATGCGCCAGGACCACATGCCCATTTTCCAGCTCTACCTTAAACATAGCGTTAGGCAGAGCCTCAATTATCTTTCCTTCAGTTTCAATCAGATCTTCTTTAGGCATATCATTCTGTTAGTATAACCGGCCCATTCTCAGTAACCGCCACCGTATGCTCAAAATGAGCTGAAACCCTATTATCTTTAGTCTCTGCTGTCCAGCCGTTTTTGGCTATACGGCACTCCCAGCTCCCGGCATTAACCATCGGTTCAATGGCCAAGACCATTCCTTTCTTTAAAAGTGGTCCTAAATGCGGCGCTCCAAAATTAGGAATCTCCGGCTCCTCATGCAAGGCAATCCCTATCCCATGCCCTACAAAATTCCTCACCACTGAAAACCCGTTTTCCTCAACAAAACTCTGGATACTATGAGAAATATCGCTTAAATAATTACCTGGGCGCGCCTGCTTGACCCCTATCTCCAGCGACTTTTTGGTTACCTCAATAAGCCATTTCTTATTTTCATCTACCTTGCCCGCCGGCAAGGTAACAGCCATATCTGAGAAATAACCTTCAAAGTTCACGCCTAAATCTATGCTTACGATATCCCCTTCTAAAATTACCCTTGGTGAAGGAATACCGTGAACAATCTCTTCGTTTACAGAAACACAAGCTGTTGCCGGAAACCCTTTATACCCCTTAAAAGCCGGCAGGGCATTTTCTTTAAGTATCAGCTCCTCGCTCAGCCTGTCAATATCCAGGGTGGTTATTCCTGGCTGGACGATTTTCTCTACTTTGCGCATAACGCCCGATAAAATCCGGCCGGAGCGTTTTAACATCTGCAAATCTTTTTCCGACTTGATTGGAATCACTTAACCTTAGCGCATAGCAAGGCAATCTGCTCCAATACTTCTTGGGCATCTAAATCCGCATTTAAACTATGCAGCTTATTTTGTTGTTCGTAATATTTTATCAAAGAAGAAACTTCATTCTTATAAACTTCCAGGCGTTTACGCACCGTAACTTCATTGTCATCAGAACGCTGATAAAGTTCACCCTGGCAATTATCACATAGCCCCTTAACCTTAGGAGGCATATTCAGCGTATGAAAATTCGCCCCGCACTTGGAACAAACCAGCCTGCCGGTCAGCCTCTTAATAATTACCTCATCGCTCGTATTTAAATAAACTACTAAATCTACCGCAAGTTTCTTAGCGGACAATATCTCATCCAGCGTCTTAGCCTGAGGCAATGTCCTCGGGTAGCCGTCTAAAATAAAACCTTTTATAATATCCGGGTTATTAAAACGCTGATCAAGCATTGAAGCCACTAAATCATCCGGGACAAGCAACCCCTTATCCATAATCCCCTTGGCTTCTTTACCTAAAGGAGTCCCGGCTTTAACATTCTGCCTTAATATGTCTCCGGTAGATATATGCGGCAGATTTAACTTATCCGCCAGCCTTTTTGCCTGCGTCCCCTTGCCTGCTCCGGGTGGCCCTAAAAGAACCAAATACATTATCTTCTCCCTTTAATATGGCCGCTTTTTATAAAACCTTCGTAATGGTGCGTAAGAAGGTGGGATTCAATCTGTTTTAAAGTATCCAGCATAACCCCGACAATAATTAAAATTCCTGTGCCTCCGAAAAAAGAAGCTACTAAATAAGGTATTTTCAGCCAAGCCATTATAAAATCCGGGAAAATCGCGATTACCGCAATAAAACTGGCTCCGGCTAAAGTAATCCTGGTCATTACATAATCAAGGAACTCGGCAGTAGGCTTTCCGGGGCGTATTCCCGGGATAAACCCGCCGTACTTTTTCATATTTTCAGAAAGATCATTAGGGTTAAATACAATCGCCGTATAAAAATAACAGAAGAAAATTATCAAAAGAGCATAAACA
>CAZQGT010000070.1:0-8029 GCA_964593005.1 uncultured Planctomycetales bacterium | reverse complement strand
ATCAGGTTGCTTTCCGCCATATAATAAAGCGGGTTCATAAAACCCATCTCTCCGGTAATCACGTTATCGCTAACTGCCAGGATTGATCCGGCTTTAATCTTATATGTTTGGCAAATAGTTAATAAGGTTGAGGAAACCATATCCACTGCCCTGGCACCCTCTTTACGCTTGGCTTCCACAATTTCGCGTGTCTCGCGCAATAAAGCATCAGTTGTCCAGGCTTTCCCGCGGTGGACATTTAAGCCCATGTCTTTAGCGATCCCGAATAATAAATCGGATATCCCTTTATCGCTGACAGTTTTAAAATCCTTATCTACGTAATAAGGGGTAACCCCGTCTCCGCGAATAACTTCATCCACTATGAACAAATCCCCTACTTTGATATTTTCATCAAGCGAACCGCAAGTGCCGACACGGATGATATTCGGGATACCGGCATTACACATTACTTCTGTAGTAATTGAGGTATCGGTTGAGAACCTGCCGCCGTTGATCCCGGTTACCTTAATTCCTTCATAATTACCAGTGTACATAGTATATTCCATAAAGGAAAAATTCTTCACCGGATTCTCAAGCTTCTTCATTAAAACATCCAGCCGGTCCCTTGGCCCCGGTACAATCGCGTATTTACCCACATCCTGCGGCCTAAGCTGCACCATTTCCGTTAAATCCTTGCCTGTTAAATGGACATCCTTCTGCATCTGCATGTTAATCTTCTCCTGTTTTTTAAGCGCGGTACATAATCACGTTTGCTTTCTCAAGTGTAATCAAACCTTCCTTAACCATTGTATCAAGCTGCGGGATAAACTGGCTAATTTTCTCTTCGCTATCCACAATTTCAATCACAATCGGCAAATCCTCTGATAACCTCAGCAGTTTCGTAGTATGCATATGGCTTTTGCAGCCAAAGCCCATGAAGCCTTTAATCGCAGTAGCTCCGGCCATTCCGCTTTTCTTGGCTAAAAGAACAATCTCTTCATAAAGCGGCTTACCCTCCCATTTGTCCGCCTCGCCGATAAAAATTCTTAATAACTTGCCATCCGCGGGAATCTTCATATCGTCTCTCCTATAAAAGTTCCTGCTCTAAATAGTATGAAACCTAATATTACACTGGCAAAGATATTCCCAAACGCCCTAATCATCTGGCCATTCCTGACCAGGCTATCTGTCTCAAATATCAAAGTTGAAAATGTGGTAAATGCCCCGCAAAAACCAATCATCAGCAACATACGCGCGTCCGGGCTAAGCATAAACTTCTTATCCGATAAGGAAGCTAAAATTCCCAGGATAAAACAACCGCTGATATTTACCACCAGGGTTCCATAGGGAAAACCTGTGCCCATCAACTTATAAACAGCACCGCCTAATAAATACCTGGCAACTGTCCCCGCCGCACCCCCAATAACCAAATTTACGAATTTTATCATCATTCTTTAACGCGTCTATCTTGTCTTGTTTCCCGCGTATTACGCCTCGGGGTCCTGCCGCTGAAGTCTCCCCATTCCTGCGGGAAAATCTTTCCTCGGAACGGGGATGCCCCTCTTCAGCGTCACCCCTAGGATGCGTATTTCACTACGCCGCTCGAGTCCGCCCTTACCCTCGCCAAAAATAATCCTGACTCTACTATTATTCCACCTAAAAACTATTTCCTCGATCTTTGCTTAACAGCGCTTAACTCTTTCTTAATATCTCTCAGGTAATTAGAATATCTGCCATCGTTATTCGCTTCATCAATCTGCTTGATAATTGAATCAAATTTATAGCCATCGTGTTCTAATTTCTCAATGTCCTCTTTATAATCTTTTGGTAAGCAAGTCAATAACATGTTAAATGCCTTTTGGGTATTAGCTTGATCATCAGTTCCTAAATAATATAATATTGAATCCAAAGAACTTTCGGTTGCAGCAACGTAATTATTTTGTGACATAAAATAATTTCCCTGAACATGATATACTCCTGCGTTAGCGCCATTTAACTCTTTAGTAATTTCTTTTCTTATCTTCTTAATTTTCTCATCTATATCATTTCCTATCTTTGCACTCAAATCATCGCAATATTTCTTTAAATCACCTCTTATCCTATCTTCTCTTAAAACAAAAAATCTTCTCTGAACCCATTGGACAAGGAATGGTATCACAATACCAACAAATGTTAAAAGAAATGTTACAAATACCATAAGCTTAAGCCAAGCATTATTATAAAAAGAGTCAACTTTATTTAAAAGTGAAAGGGAATCTAATTGCTGAGTAGCGGTGGTTAAAATCTGCTGATCCATGTTCCCTCCTTTTATAAATAACTGGTTAGACTTTAGCTAATAATATTTTGCTCGAGGGATATTGTGGAGCGGGCATTAGAAAATTTTCGGCAGATGTGCGCAAGGATTTACGGCGAACGGAGGACCTCTCGAAAACATACGTAATCCGGGAGTGAGCCGTAAACCGTAGCGCACGGCGAAAATTTTCGCACGCGAACAATATCCTGAAGAGCAAAATATTAAAGAGCAAACATTCTTGTTAAGTTACCTCCCAGAATATCCTGCTTATCATTCTGAGATATGTCTAAATCGCCAACGGCTTTGATGCTACCTGTAATATCTTTCTTTGCCGGCCAATCAGAGCCCCACAAAATATGCTTAGGCCCCATAAGCTCTAAAGCAAGCAGGAAGTTTGCTTTAGTAGTATCCCCGCTGGTATCCACATAAATATTCTTAAAATAATCCGAAGGGTTGGCCTGCAGGTCTTTGACAAAGTTGATTGAGCGCAGCATAGCGTACGTTGCGTCAAAGCGCTGCTTAAGGTAACAGACTGCTCCGCCAAAATAAGCAAAGATAAACTTCACCTTTGGATACTGCCTAAGTATATCCGACATTAAAAGCTTGCCCGCTGAGATCGTGGTATCAAAGACATATTCAACAACCGGGGTAAGCAAGGGGTCTTTTACCCGCTCAAAGCCAATAGGATTAACAATCTGCGAATGCACAAAAACCGGGATATTCTTCTCCTCTGCCTCCCTATATATAGGTAAGAACATCTTATCATCCAGGTAAATCCCATTATAGCTTGAAGCCAAAGAGATAGCCTTAAACCCCAGCTCATTGGTTGCCCGTTTTAACTCTTCCAGCATATCCGTGGCATTATCCACCGGCAGAACCGCGGCTCCGATAAACCTCTTGGGATAGCGTTTCAGGATTTCGGCGACATTATCATTATAGATATGGGCCACCTGGCTGATGCTGCCTAATTTCAAATGCGCATCGGATGTGGGGTAACTTAAAACCGCCGCATCAATACCCGCTTCATCCATCATCTTCAACTGGGCCTCAATATCCCCCCAGCCCTTATGAAAGAAGTGGGCATTGCTGATAATCTCATCCGGAAGCCAATGGCTGTGAGCGTCAATTAACATTAATGATCCTTGCTCTTTAATATGCGCTCTGCCATCTCCAGTTCATAAAGCGCCTTGATTTTTTCCAGTCCCCTTCGGCCCAACTCTTGAGCGATAATCTTTTCAATGGCGTTGAGCTTGATATCCAGAAAAAGGAATTCCGGGTTTTTCTTCTTCCCCTGGCCTCTTAATTCCGAACAGGCCTTTTCTTTATCTTCAATATATCTTTGAAAGTCGTTGATATATTTCTGCAGGGCGTCTTTTTCATGCGGAAGATACGCGCCCATAAGCTCTTTTTCCATCTCAACCAGTATATCCTGGTCAATATCCACCTGGGTAAACTTGCGCTCATACTTATCAAAGGCCTCTTTGGTGGTCTTATACAACCAGATAAAGTAGCGTTTCTTCAGATTCTTTACATCCTGCTTATTCATAATTGCACCGCCTTTATTGTTTGACTATCTCTACTGTATCAAAATATAATGTGCCCTTGGAATCCGCAAGCGGCTCAAATTGAAATATCTTAATCGGAAAATCAAGCTGGCTGTTCTTGTCGGCACTTTCCGGCTGCCAGTCGTCGCGGACGATGAATTTATCAAAACTACAAACTACCCTTTTCCATCCTTTGAAATCATCCACGGTTACGAAACGCCAAATCTCGCCGCCATTATCTTTAATATCAAAAGCGATCTTTGTCTTGGAATCTGTCCCGTAAACATAGAACGATATGGCGTTATACTCTGTCCATTTTATATCTTCCGGATTAATTGACCAATTGGCATTTTTTGCGTCAAGGCCGGTGCCCCTAGAAACATAGATATATCCTCCGCCGACAGCATCATAAACCACTTTTAGCGCCTTGTTCCCGCTATTTTTAATATCAACTGCCTCGGTTACTTCAACATTTGAACCATTGCCCGCGCCAAAATCAACTGTGCCGTCAGGCCCTCCGGTAATTGCGACTTCAAAATCATCAATCAACAGGTTCTTCTCCTGCGCCAGACAAACCCCTGCCATCAACAAAACTAAAACTACAGCTAGAAATCCCGCTTTTTTCATTCTTCCTCCTCCAGTGGTGTTTATGGTTTATTTGCCCGGGTGCTGCGCAGAAGCGCGTACCGGGCTATCCTATTTGCCCGGGTGCTGCTGTTTAAACGGTATCACCGGTTTTGTCCAGGGCGTCTGCTGGTTAATTACCGCAATCTCCAGAGGACAGACATTTGCCGGCACAGTCAAGGCAAAACGCACGGCATTCTCAATAGCCTCCGTAGTCATCAGCCTCGATGTATCATTGGTAATCTCCTGTAATTTACCGGTTAAATCCGTATCTGTCACCCCGGGTAATATAGAAGTTACCTTTATACCCTGATCGCGCAACTCCCAAAATAGCCCCTTGGAAAATGCCCGCAAGCCCACCTTAAGCGAGCTATAAACAATAAAATTCCTGGGAAGCGGATCGCATAAAGTTGAACCGGAAACCATATTAATAATCGCCCCGCTCTTATTCTTAATCATATCGTTAATTACCAGCCGGATTAAGCGGACATAACCTAAATAATTAGTATGGGCAAGCCTTTCAAAATCCTCAATCGGCTGCTCCTGAAAAGGATACTGGCTGGATACCCCGGCGTTATTGATCAATATATCAATATTGCCGAATTTCTCCTTGGCCGCCTTAACCAGGGCTTCTAAGTCCTCTAACTTGGTCACATCACAGGCAACCGGAAGAACTTGAACCTTAAATTTTCCGGCTATCTCTTCGGCGGTCTCTTTTAGGGGCCCAAGGTTGCGCGCGCCAATAACTAAATTTACCCCTAAACTGGCGGCAGTAGAAGCCAGGGCCTTGCCGATCCCGCGGCTGGCTCCGGTAACAATAGCTGTTTTACCTTTCAAATCTGAGCTCATAGTTTCCCTCCTATAATTTTGCTGCTTACCAAACGGCTTAAATATAATAAAACCAATAACCCAAAACCAAAAACCAGAAAACCCAGGACAAAACTCTTTTGCATAATCAGCCCGCCAAGGAATACGCCGATTCCTCCGGATATAAAACGCACCCCGCTATTTAAACTGGCTGCTTCATTTAAAAGCTCCTGAGGCAAATCTGTAAGCATAGTGGATAAACCTACATGGTTAAATGTCCAGCCCAGCCCCCAGATAACCATTACTAACACAAGCAAACTCAGGGGCAATCTTATTAAAAACGAAAAAACGCAGAGGGCCATAAAAGCAATGCCTAAATTCACCACCTTCAACCGGCCAACTGAATCTGCCAGGCGGCCTCCCCAGACCTCACCGAATATACCGCTTAAGCTGGTTAAGGTAATCAGCATACTGATATAAAACTGGCTTAAATTCAGCTGGGTTGAAAAATAGACCCCCAGCCACTGCTGCACAGCATGATAAATCAAACTAATCAGAAAGATGTAGCTGAATATTTTAATTACCTTTATATTTTTAAAGGCTTCTAAATAACCCAGCCGGAAATTACCCAATCCTTCTTTAAAACTAGGCAGGTAAAAATACATAAATACCCACAGGATGAATCCGCTAAAGGCGGGGATAATAAATATCAGCCTCCAGTTGATTATCCCGCTGAGAAATAACCCTAATAAAGATGCTACAAAAGTTGAGCCGAAGAATAATCCGATGTAGCGGCCGCGCTTTGCTTCATTCAGCCGCCTGGCGATTAAAATTAGCCCGAGCGGAATAACCGAAGCGCCAAACGCGCCCATCATAAACCTGGCTGCAAAAAGAGTAGTTATATTTTGGGATATACCGGCTAAAAGATTAGCCAGGGAAAACAGGAACATACAAAACAGCTCCACTTTGCGGGCATCAAAGCTGCGCACCAGCGGCCCGTAGAAAAATGCCGCCAGGCCGTATGGAATCATATATAACCAAATAATCTTGCCAACCAAAAATTGAGAAAGAGCAAAATCAGCCGCGATAGAGGGAATCAATGCCGCCGCGGCGGCGACATTAAAAGAAAGGACTGCTCCCTCTAAGCAAAGAATGCTGAATGTAGCTTTATTCACTTAAGCGCTTCTTTTTCTATAATCTCTTTAAAAATCTTTAAGTTATGCTGCGAGCCTTCATTAATAAAGCCTTCAATCTGCTGGTCATTGAATTTGGCTTTAGAATCCATATGAAAATGCTGAATCCAGGTCAGCTCAATGCCTTCGGGCTTAGGCGTATACAACCAGATAATCTTCATATACTCAAAAGGAAATTTGGGGTCCTGCCGTTCGGCATAAGCGAAGAAATTATCCTTAAAAAGCAGGCGGAAGGACTGCCATGACTTGTCATCTTCATCGGTAAGCCGGAAGGTAATTTTATTGGTTTCTTTTTTAACTACCTCGGCTTTCTTGTATTCCGTGCCGAACAATTCCGTCCAGCGCGGTATATCGTTAGATATATCAAACACTAAATCATAAGGCGCGTTGATAATTATTGAATTACATGTATGACCCATGGCAACCTCCTTAATCTAATATTGCGACGACCCTGGCCCAGGCAGCCCCGGTGTCCTTGATCCTCACCGGCAGGCAAATAATCTTGAATCCAAAATCAGGAAGCTTCTCCAGATTAGCCAGCCTCTCTATATGGATAAATTCTTTCTTGCGGCCGTAAAAATGCGCAGGATAAAATCTTTTTGGGTCTTTTGATTTTAAAAACTCAGCTAACATAAATCTATATGGCCGGTCAATACCCATGGTGTCAACCCCGAAGATCTTCACTCCGCAGTTAAGCAGATAATCTATCGCTGAGGGATCCACTCCCGGATAATCCGAAAAATACCTCGGCCCTCCGTAGAGTTTATCCGCTCCGGTGTGCAATAATACAATATCTAAAGGTTTAAGCTGGTAGTTGATTTTAGCCAAAGCTGATTTAATATCATACTCGTTGATCGCTTCATCCGGCTTCTTGTGGGTCATATCAAGTTTTACGGCGTTTTGATAACAATATTCAAGGGGAATTTCATCTGCTGTTTTTGAGGCGCGATTTTCGGATTTAGAGCCGTAATGGAAAGAATAGTCCAGGTGGGTCCCGATATGCACCGGGGCATGCACAATCTCTAAAGAGAGGAATTCTTCATCAGGCAATTCTTCTTTCCTGATGATACGCATACCTAAAGCGTATTTAATCCTGCCTAAAAGCGTCTTGCCCATAATTACGCGGTTAAATTTGGCAACCCCGGCCTTATGAGATATGCGCTCAATATCTACCTTATGCACTTCAAAGGCCTTTTCGTCAATTGGCAGGCTTAAGTCAATAATCTTCATTTCGCTAATTTTGACTGGATGTTATTTGCGATATCGTTTATTGTTGAATTTTTGGTTACCTCTTTAACATTAAGCTTAACTCCGAATGCCTTCTCCAGGGCAATAACAGACTCCACCATTTCGGTTGAATCTACCCCGATGCTATTTTGCAGGGAAACATCATCCTTGAGCTCTTCAATCTTTACTTTCAATAAATTAGCCAATACTTCTTTCACTTTATCCTTCATATACTCCTCCCTAAATCTGTACTTCTCCTTTAGTGGCAGCTGCCTCCCATTTATTAATTCCATTCATAACATCCTGGAAACAAAGCTTAGCCATCGGGTCAAAATTACTCTCCATAATCCTGTTGATCCATC
>CAZQGT010000069.1:0-8204 GCA_964593005.1 uncultured Planctomycetales bacterium | reverse complement strand
ATTATAGCTGGTTACTTCAACTTTCTTGACCTTCTCAAATACAGGAGAAGAAGTTCCTGAACCAGTCCCGGATCTACCTATATTGTTACCCGTTCCTTTACCCAAACCTATGCCTGTACCGCTGCCGGAATTAACCAATTGGCCTCCAGTTATAGCAGCCAAAGCCCTACCTAAAACCATCTCTTTCTTGCCTTCTATAGAAACAGGAGAAGAAACTTTTGGCGCTTCTATTGTACCGTCTAAATCCTTATTTGTTTCAGTAGAAAATAATGAATTATCTAATTTCTGGTATCTCTGATAAAGCTTACGGACGATACCTTGTGCATTTAGATTATTTAATTGACGCGAAGATTTAATACCGACTAATGGCCCTAATACTAGGTTATAAAGTATTTTGGATTTCCTAAGCTCTTTATCATTCCTGGCAGCTTCAATTATCCTGCTAACACTAAGATATTGCACAGCAACCTCATTCAAGGCGCGCTCATAAGGATTGCCATTAGTTAAAGAAAGTATTCCGGTAGTATGTAAAACAGGGTGATCCAAGCTCTCATGCCAGAAATCAAACTCCCAGAGCGTATTATCGCTTAGCCCGCCTACTCCATCCACATTCACCCATGAAATCTGAACTGTATTTGTATTAGCGTCATAAGCTGCGCGGCCTCTATCCCTATCATTCATCATTTCAGGAAATACCAATTCAATTTTAGGAGCATTATCACCTAATAAATCCCAAACTTCATCCTCTTTATTAGCCAGCTCGCCAACCTTAGGAAGCACGGCAAGTTCTTTCTCATTTTCAGGCACGGACGGCACTGATTTAGCTATCTTTAACAATCTCTTAACCGCGTCTGATCCTCCCTGTGCACGCTTTTCCTGAACAATAGAATTAAACCCTAAGTTACCAACCAATTCAGAATAGTGGCGCGGGTTAACCCAAGTGCTGCTTAACAACTCCATTTTACCCAGTAAATTGTAAACTGAAGCATTTAGCTCCATTACAAATTTTATTGCTTTTTGCTGTAATGCTTTCTCATCTTTTTGATCATCAGAAGAAGAGAAGCTGGCTATAGCTTTATTTCTTAGGACTTCTTGAGAATCTAAGAAATACTTATACAGACCTTCAGCTCTTTGCTTGCGTATTTTAAGGTCTTCACCGGTTAAAATACTATTAACATAGTAGTCATTTTCTGACTGATTTTTCAGTGCTTCAATACCAAAATCAAATACTGTGTCTGAATCACCAAGGGAAAGTAACCTTTGCATATACATTATTTCTGCTTCCTGCTTGCTTGCGGCAGCCAGATAATTAACCGGCTGAGTAAATGCTCCAAAGTTATAAGTCCTACCCTTAAGAATGGTATTTAATAAGGAAGGGCTGGTCCTTTGTATATTTACGTCTACATTGCTTAAAACCGGCCCGGTTTCAGCGTTTCCGGTTTCTACTTGCGTAGAGACATAAGCGGTCCTTCTCAGCTCCCTAGCTTTCTCCTGATTGGCGTTCTTAGAGGTGAACTGTCTTAACTGGCGCGTAGACAAGACCGTAATCGGAGTTTGCTCATCAAAACCAATTATATAAACCTCATTGGCCTTAACCTTATTTTTGCCACCCAATAAGTTATACTTACCAATGAGTGTTGCTGTTTTTTGATCATCAGTGATAATTTTATATGTATTACCTTTTTGGGTAATAATATTGGATTGCCCTGTAACAGGATTAACAAATTTAATTATGCCTGTCTTTTCATTTTTCTTTAAGACTTGGGTTACGCCTCCAGGAAGAAGCGCAGTAAGCTGGTTATCTGCGTTAAGATAAAAACCTACCCCGCCAAAACCCCATAACTTAGTCTTCAATGAAGTCACAGGCACTTCCTTACTTTCTTCGCTAATAGACATAAGCTGGCCATTGCGGTAAATTATACCGGCGCCTGCAATTGTAGTGGCCAAGCGGCCAACAGGAGTCCCAGTTAACTCAAATCTACCTCTCTTAACACCGGTTTCTAAGTCTCTTCCCTCGCTGATACCCTTTATTGTCCTTATCTCTGATCCTTTATACCCCAGTGTTCCTATATTTACCTTGCTGGTAACCTTACCTCTTACCAAATCTATGGTCTGCTTAGCAGTTAAAGAATCCAGCAACCTGAATAATTTTTCTGTTTCTGTTTTAAGCTCATTTCGATTATTTATTTTTCTTAGCTCCATCAACCTCTCTCTATATGCTTCCGCCAAACCCGGCTCAGAAAGCCTATCCGAACCTTCACGGATAAGCGGCATAACTAAATGATACTCTAAAGCCTCTAACCTTCCCTTTGCCTTGCCATCTTTATCCACTGCTCTATAAAAATGCTGTGTAGCATCCGTAAGGCCATCCGGGCCAACCATCGTAACTACGGCTTTATTATTCTGGTTTTCTAAGGTCCACTTAAGGAAGTTACTCCCTGTCCAATCGCCCTGAGCAATAAGTATAGCTTTTTCTCCCTTTTCAACGCTTGCCCTAAAATCATTAACTGTTTTCTGTGATGCATCTTTATGCACACCATCAGCAATATATATCTTTGTATCCCCCAACCCCATCTTTTCAAGTTCAGCCTTAGTTTTATCCGCCCTTATTATATTTGAATCAAAAACTACCATAGCCTTAGCTTTACCTTTACCCAATGTAGATTTAACAATATTGCAGATATTCTCAGCTACCCCAGATGAATTATCGGCTATGGAAACTGTCATTTTATCGTTAAACGGAATAAGTTCAGTTTTTGATAAAATCGCTGTATTCCATCCCAAAATCTTATACGCCGCTTTATCCCTTTCCGGAGTGCCGGTAAAAGCAGTCATTAAATCCGGCCTTAATCCGGTAGACTGTCCCTTTAAGGCCTTGGAAAAAGATATGCTTAATATTTCTTCCGCAGAAAGCGAGCCGTAGACATAATCAATCAGCTCTTTACGGTGATTAGCCATATCCTTCTTCCCTTCTTTTAAGGAATATTTTACCGATTCGACAGAAAGCATTATTGATTCATATTTATCTCCGGAGTGGGTACCGGCATTCAAGGCGCCTTTATGGCCGGCCATATTATATATCTGATTTTCTCCGAACAGAGCCGCGATTTCTTTTTCGTGTTCATAATCACATTTAATATAAAATTCCTGGCCTCTGGCCCTGGCCTTTGCCATTGCCCATCCTGAGATAAGGCGGGCTAATACCGCTGTATCGCTAAGCTCCTTTTCAGTCTTCTTATCAGAGGTTCTGATTAACTCGCAAACCTTTCTTAAACCGCCTTTGGCTTTACCATTTGAACCGATGAAACTGCCATCGGAATCTTTAGACTGCAGGAGGCTTCCAATAACCTGCAAATTCTTACTGTTCTTACTCAAATCAAGGATATATGTATTTCCATCGTAGGCCTCAAAAGAAGGTTTGCCCAATAACCTGGCGACATGGCCGGTAATCTTGTTAAACATATTTACCTTGGGGTTGCTGAAAGAAATCTTCTGATCACCCTCATAAAGAACATCAAGTTTTCTGGTAAAATCCATAATAGAATCAAAGGCTTCACCGATATCCTTAGCATCTTTCTCTGACAGCTTATTGCTGTTGCTGATAATTAATGCCGGCTCGCTCATTAATGCCTGCGGATCATCTATAAGTATCCTCTTAATTTGCTTTATATCTTCTTTATCTTTATCGCTTATTTTAAAACGTATGCCGGAGTCAACATTTTCAACTGAACGCTCAATAGCCAATTCGCGCTCACTGTATGAACGAGAATCCATAATCCGGATCTTAAAATTTGAGTCTTGATTGCCTAAACGGTCTACCACATTAAAACCTAAATATTCATAATCCCGAGAATTACCTTTTACCTGCAAAGGATGGTCTAATAAACCCATACCGGAATCTCCGCTCTTAATAATATCTATACTAATCTGGTTATTCTTAACCATTTCATTTAAGAGAAAAGAATCTTTCAAGAGTTTGTCCCTATCTATATTATTTGCCGGGAGCACTATCTCCGTAATCACTTTATCCTTGGGGGCATAGTGGCCGTCTTTCTGCAATTCACTTAGTACATAAAGAATACCAAATTCCATATCGCTTTTACCCCCGGATACCTGCTCTCCAATAACTACGCCTCTGCCAGCTAACGCATGATTTACCCCCAACAATATACCCGCTAACTGGTTTCTGCGGAAACCGAATTCCGCTCCACCAGAATGCATTTTATTAATCATACCCGAAAGTATTTCAGCAGCCTTAGTTATTGTTTTATCGGAAGATGGTATATTCTTTGATGCCTTTTTTACGGCAGCTTCGGTCCACTCCTTGATCAACTCAGGAGTAACTGTGTCTGACTGCCTTATTGATTCTTGTACGCTAGGTAAAACCACATTGTCAACCAAGCTAAAAACTTCTTTTGTTGATTTGGACTGTAAGAAGGGGAAAGCTAACTCCGCTTTTCTCCACAGCGTCTTGGCAGGAACTTCAAACTCCTTGGCATATGTATCTTTTCCTCCGCCGTAATTCGGAAGCATAAAGAAAAGCAGCCAATTAGCATAAGATTTCATTCCGCCGGAAATAGGCCCAACTGTTTTATCAACCTTGCCGATAGCAGCATCAATACCTTTTAAAGCAAGCGGCATAAAAAGAATATTTGAATCAAACCAACGGAAAGCTGACCAACCTTTTGATGAACCAGCCAGGCTGCTACGAATCCACGCCCTAGACATAAACGGAGTAGCAAATCTTTCCAGTAAACCGCCGTGCGTAAACAAATGAGAGCTGGATTGAGATTGGAATAAACCAATCATCGGTTTCATCCAGACTCCTGAACGAGGCCCCTCTATAGAACTCTGCAATAATTCCCTATAACCTTCACGGGTACCAAGAAGATGTCTAATCGGTGCGCTATCCCAGCTAAAAGCCGATTCCCATAAATTACGGCCTACAGTCATTGCCGGCGAAACCAACGTCCAGTCAATTGCACCAGCTAACGATTCGTTATAGAGTAACCTGGCGCCATTTGCTTTGCCCAAATCTACTAGATTAAAGAATGCTTTAGTTTGCCTTGTTCCTGAAGAAGCTCCGCTAAAACCCTTAAAACCTTCAACAATCCCACGTCCTTGCTTACCTAAATATATGGCGCTAAGGCCGCCTACGGCAAAATAACCACCTGTGTCTTTCGCAAATTCTTTTAAACCATCCTTATGGTTATAATCTCCTTTTAGCGCATTTACGCCTGTCCCTGCAATAATCCCGGTTGTGCCTCCGTAGAGGAATTTACCTGCAAGTTTTCCTTTTTCAGCAAGTATACCTTTACCCAGCCCCAATTCCAATTTCTGTAACCCTGTAATCTTATTGACATCAATATTTTTTAAATTAGTATTGAATCCCCAGCCAGCGCTAAATCCAATAACAGCACCTCTGGCATAATTAGACCAATCCGAATAGTTGTGCCCTAAGTCAACAAAGAAATCTTTAATGCCGTAATTAAGATCCTCCTGAGACTTTCTCTCTGTCTCCAAAATTGTCCTTACAAACGGGAAGGTAAACGCTCCACCTACGGTAGAAATGGTTTGCGGCTTGAATATAAACTTTGAGAAGACGGATGATTTTTCAAAGCTGGGAGCTTTCATCTTTGCTATGGCCCCAACAGAACCGAATACGCCTCCAAATATCGCGCCGCTTGCCAGGCCGCTCTTATAATCTGACCACATTGAGTTTACTGTCGGCGCCTGGCCGTTTAACAGGTTCATACCCATCCCAGTCAAAAGATTTACCTTGCCCCACAATAAAGACTGAGAAACAACAGTAGCAGTGAAATTATTGCTGACAACTGGAGAGAATATCGCGCTGGAAATCCTGGGATTTCTATTTACAAACTTAGCAAGACTTGAAACATTAAGAGATATATTATTACGCTGTAGATATCTATCAACTAAGCCTGTGCTTCTTTGTACATTCCTTCCGGCAATCCCAATAAATTTTAACCCACTTACAGGCTGAGCCAATCCTCCTAAAACACCAGCCCCTACGGCAAAAGCATTAGCTCTTAAATCAGTGTTAAAATTTCCGGTTGTCAAAAGAGTGGCCGTCTGTAAGAATCCTTCGTTTAACGCTATATTACGGCTGCCGCCTATTAATATCTGTCTTCCTATACTACCTTTAATGCCTCCCGAGAAACCCCTGCCGGTAATCGCAGAAAGAGCAGCAACCCTTAAATTATCGGAAAGCGATAAGAATTTTCCATACTGGATGTAATTTACAG
Organism: uncultured Planctomycetales bacterium; assembly: GCA_964593005.1. Taxonomy (GTDB): domain Bacteria; phylum Omnitrophota; class Gorgyraeia; order Gygaellales; family Profunditerraquicolaceae; genus UBA6249. The sequence goes on along the minus strand of CAZQGT010000069.1, from coordinate 1,938 downwards.
TGTTTGCGAACGCTAAACCTACGGTTGCAGAAACAGCCCTCCTTACAATTGCCTGGGTAACGGCCTTGGCAGCAGCTGCTTTTCCAACTTCTGAAGCCGCGCCGGCACCAGATAATACCCCGGTACAAATTAAAACTCCATCAACTACAGTCCAAACAGCAAGCCCGCTATCTACTACAGCTAAAGTAGTCCTTGCCTTATTCAATCCCTCAACAGTCTTATTAACATTATATATAGACACAAAATGCTCCGGATTTCTTCCTCCGATATAACTTAACAGCCTTTTAACATCGTCCCCTTCAAGTATTGATTTTGTGCTCTTCCCTCCCTGGCTAACCGTTACCTCAAAATTATTTACTTTATAATCAAATAAACCGCCAGTGGACTCAAGGTTATTTAAAGGCGTATTCTTATCCAGACCGAATATTTTATCTTTATCTACCCATCCTCTCAAGGTTCTGCCATTATTCTCAAATACCTGCACCATATCTTCATCAACAACTGTTTTACTGGGCACAATCCCGGTTTTCATAAAGACATAAGCGCCAAAATTTGTCCACCTCCGGTTACCCTTACGTATATCACTACTATTGACTACAATGCTTTCTCCGGATTTTGATTTAAGAAGCACTGGCTTCTTATCCGAAGATTGGCTATTTGAATCCTTGTTTTCAGACCTATTTCCTTTATCAGGAGCTCCGTCGCGAGTTGCCAGTCCGAACAAAAGATTGCCTAAAGGAGTTGTCGTGCCGCCAGCCAATATCCCCCACTTAATCAGTTTAAGACTGCCATCAACTTCTTCTTTATTCTTAGCTGACATATTCTTAACAATATTTTCCTTTACTCCTGTTGAATCAATAACGTAAGAATCCCCTGCTCCGTGGGCGCCCTCTATTGTAACTACAGCCTTGGTGGACATAATCCCTTCATATTCGTCCATAGCGGCCGCTAGGTTATCCAGGAGATCCCCTTCCTTGGAATTCAATTTATTTTGAATACTTGTTCTTTGCGCAACAGTCAGATAATTTGCCGCCTGAACCTGTTTAACAAACTCTGCCTTATTTTTCTCCAGTTTCTTTCTATTTCTCTCATTCAGGATCGCGCTTAATTCTTCAGGACTGGCGTTGTTAATCCTAGCTACCTCCATCGAGAGTTCATCTAACAGCATTGTCTTCAGGGAATTATTCCAAATCTTTACCGCATCATTCAAGTTATTCTTATCGAGGGCTGCGATAATCTGGTCTTTTGTATTCTGAGGAACGTTTGATTTCTGGATATCTTCTTTAAACTTCTTAATCTCTGCCCTGTAACCTATAATATCTTTGGAATTTAGCCCATCCCTCACTACTCCTTCGGCAAGGCTTCCTTCGGCGTCAAAAACAAATTTGGACCCTTTCTTAGATACAAGCGCGTGATTTCCTACCTTTTTGCCTTTATCATTGAAGATAAAAAGATAAGGCAAGTTCCCCTGATAATCGGAAGTAATGGTATAATTTCTTATATCTTGGGAAATTGCTCCGGCAAAAACCGGGGAGAACTCCGAGATAAAGAATGAAGCCTGGCCTTCCCAGTTGCCTCCAGCGGTAATCTTAGCGTCAACTTCTGCCCTGGACGTCGCATTCCCCTGTTTATCATTGCTCTTTCCTGCCTTATCTGAACCGCTGCCAACAAATACACTATAAAGCCCACCTTCAGTAGTAATGCTCACCTTACCGTTAGAATCCAGTTCGGGTAGATTTGTAATCTTATATCCTCTGCCCGGATTAGCGGCGGTCCAGATCTTCTGGCCGAGCAGATTCTTCATGCTCTGAGCGCTCAACACGCCATCTTCGTTCCAGCGGATCGCTTTATTAAGATCAAGGATAGCTTCTTTCTGAGTCGCGTCGCGGAATGTAGATGTATAACGCTGCCCATCTGCAACGCCCCAGAAACCACCAA
>CAZQGT010000068.1:0-8278 GCA_964593005.1 uncultured Planctomycetales bacterium | reverse complement strand
ATTAGCGGGTCTGCCGAGCCTTGTTCTCGCAGCACCGCTTGCTCGCCCCAGCGTGGCTCGCTGCGCTTCGGCAAAAATTTCGCTCTCCGCCTTCGGCGGAACCATGCCCGCTCAATTTTTGAGATGCTGCTCAATCAAGGCTCGCCATACCCGTTAACTATGTGGTGGATATGTCAAAAATATATTTAGCTTCCAAATCAAAAGCCAGGAAAGAATTATTAAAGAAGTTTGGCCTTAAATTTGAAGTTTTTCCGGCTAAAGTCAAAGAGAAAAAGCTGCGTGGGAACTTGTCTTATCCTCAGATGGTAATGCATAATGCTTGTAATAAGGCTAAAGATGCTGCATCAAGAGTAAAGAGCGGAGTTATTATTGCCGCGGATACTATCTGCGTGCAGAATGGCAAAATATTCGGCAAGCCGATGAATTTGCGGGATGCCCGTAATATGCTTAAAAAGTTATCAAGCCGTCCGCAGCGGTTATATACCGGCCTGGCGGTTATAAGAAAAGACAAGTATGGAGAAAAGCTGGCGCTTGATTATGAAGAAACAAAAGTTTATATGGATAAATTAAATGATGTTGAGATCTCTGATTATTTTAAACAGGTTTCTCCGCTGGACAAGGCAGGAAGCTTTGACATTCAGGGTAAAGGAGCTTTTTTTATCAAAAGGATAGACGGCTGCTTCTATAATGTAGTAGGTCTGCCCGTGAGGAAGCTTTGGATGATGTTTAAGAAGCTTAATTTAAAATTATTTTGTCTTTTCCTATATGCTGTATCCTGTATTCTACCTACTGTCTTTCTGGCTGGTTGTTCAACCGAGTATAATATAGCCACCAAGCAGGAGGAAAAATATTATTACAGCACAGATAAAGAAGTCCAGATGGGCCGTTCAATTGACCTCCAGGTGGAAAAACAATATGAATTCTCCGCTGACCCCCTGCAGCAAAAACGCGTTGAGGATATAGGTAGGAAAATTGCCGCGGTAAGCGATCGTAAAGAAATTGATTACCATTTCCGGGTTTTAGAGGATGAGCAGGTTAACGCGGTTTCTCTCCCTGGAGGATATGTCTATGTAAACAGCGGGTTGCTTGAGAAGGTCGCAAATGACGACGAGCTGGCCTGTGTTCTAGCGCACGAAGTAGGGCATATTGTCGCCCGGCACAGCATTAAGAAACTGCAGGCTATGCAGGGTTATTCTGTTTTGAGGTTACTGGTAGCGGTGGCTCCGGGCACCGGTGATGTGGGGAGTGCCGCAGATGCCGCCTACATGCAGTTTCTCCTGGGTTACAGCCGAGAAGATGAGTTGCTTGCTGATCAATTGGGGGCGCGTTACGCAAAGCTGGCAGGCTACGATCCGCACGGAATGATTACTTTCTTAAATAAGCTGCAGGATATAAACCGCAGGATGCCGATTCAGGAGAAATCTTATTATAAAACTCACCCCTATGTTCCCGATAGGGTCAGGGTGGTTAAGCAGGAGTTGGGGGAGGGAATAGATTTCAGTGATTATATCAATATTGAACAAAAGCCTCACGAATAAATTAACCTGGTTTATAATTTTAATCTTACTGGTCTTTTCAGGTGTTTACGCGGGAGAAACTTTAATGAAATCAAATATGCAGAGCGATCCGGCTATATTAAGCAAAGAGAACATCAATAATCCTTTCGGGGTATTGGAGTTTTTACATTGGAACCATTCCTGGAATAATTATAAATATTCCTCTACAAAGGATCTGGAGAGGTCTATCGCTTTGATGCAGGAGGCAGGAGTAGGCTGGGTTAGACTGGATTTCTTATGGGCTGATATAGAAGCGGAGCAGGATAAATTTGATTTTGCCAAGTATGACTGTATTGTTCGCTTGCTTAAGGATAAAGGGATGCATATTTTAGGTATTCTGCATTATAGCACTGATTGGGCATCTGCCTGTGGGAATTGGAACTGCCCTCCCAGAGAGAATAAAATATTTATCAAGTACGCCAGCCGGGTTATCCAGCGTTATAAGGGCCAGGTTAAGCACTGGGAGCTTTGGAATGAGCCGGACTCTCCCACCTATTGGAAAGAGCAGGATGGCCTGAAATCATATTGCGCTTTATTGAAAGAAGTATATATTGCCGCTAAACAGATTGACCCGGAGTGTAAGATTTTAAACGGAGGACTTGCCAACGGTGCCTCCAGCATTAATCATCTGTATGATAATGGGGCAAAAGATTATTTTGATATATTAAACATCCACTTTTTTCAGAATCCGCTGCACCCCGGTTCAATCAAGGCGGTGGTGAATTATCCGAAATTAGCGTATAAGATAATGCGGCGTAACGGCGACGGGGATAAAAAGATATGGATTACTGAAATCGGCTGCCCGGGTGTACGAAAATTCTCGGATGTGGATAATTGGTGGCTGGGAAAGAATCCCAGTGAGAGCAAGCAGGCTGAATGGCTCACGGAAGTATACACCGAATTATTAAAAGACCCTCATGTTGAAAAAATATTCTGGGCCTTTTTCAGGGATACTAAAAACCATTGGAATAACGGAGTAGATTATTTCGGACTGGTGCGCTGGGGTTTTACGCGCAAGCCTTCATTTTACGCTTATCAGGAGTGTTTCCGCAAATGGCTTTTTGAATCCAGGAAGAATAGTGCTATACTTAATTCAGGGAGGTGATTCTCTTGAAGAAGAAAATAATGGTTATTGATGACGAAGAGAGTTTTGCCTTAATGCTTAAAATGAGGATTGAGGCCTCCGGAGATTATGAAGTTATGGTTTCTCCGGACGCAAAAGATATTATCAAGCACATACATGATATCAGACCGGATGTTATCCTGCTGGATTTGCTTATGCCCGGTACCGGAGGGCTGGATATCTGCGATATGCTTAATCATGACCCTATCGGGCGGGCTATCCCGGTAATTGTAGTTTCAGGGGTGGATAAACCTACAGATAAGCTCAAGGCCTTCAAACTTGGGATTAGCGATTATCTGGTTAAACCTGTTGATGATGTGAAATTGATGAAGTCAATAGAAAAAGCCATCCAGTTGAAATCAGAGAAGTTCTAAAATCCGTTAAATCATTATAAAATATAAAGTTAATTTTATGAGCGCTAAGAAGAGAATACCCTTTATTATAATTACGATACTTTTGGTTCTAGTAATCTTCGTTATGTTAGAACTTATTGCTCAGCTTATCTGGCCTTACAATATGTCATTGAGGAATGTTGTCAGATCTTCTTCTCTCCCTGGGGTGTTTTTTGAATTAAAACCTGACTCAAGTACAATCTTTACTGGGCAATTTGTGAAAATTTCCCCAACGGTTATCCAAGTTTCTTCTCAAGGAATAAGAGACTATGAGTATCCTATCGTGAAACCGGATGGTGTTTATAGAATTATTCTTTTAGGCGATTCGGTTGCTTTTGGATGGGGGGTAGAATTAGAACAAACTTTTGCTAAATTGCTGGAGGAGATGTTGAATAAATATAGCAAGGCAAAAAAATATGAAGTTATTAATTTCTCTATTCCAGGCTATAACACCTTTCAAGAAGTAGCTACCTTGGAGAGCAAGTGCCTAGCGTATAGTCCGGATTTGGTTATTTTTTCCGTTTGTGATAACGACTATAAGCCAGCATTTAACTACTTGTATCCTTTTCCCTTGTCAAAATATGTACCGGATTATTTATATAAAAGTCGTTTTTTCAGTGGACTTATTGGAGGATTGACTTCTAAAGAAGATAAAACATCTTCTTATGAAATTAAGCGGGGGTTAGCTGAATTAGATCTGGCGGTTTCTAAATTAAAAGAAATAGCATTGAAGAATAATATCAAGGTTTTATTTTATCAGGGAGATGGAAAGTACATCAGGGACGTTCTTTTGAAGTATGGGTTTGCTGATTCCATGTTCTCTATGGATAGAAAAATACTTTATCAACGCCGTTATATGATAGAGAAAGATGAGCATTTTAATCCTGATGGGCATAAGAAAATAGCCGATGACATATTGAAATTTTTGAAAATTAACGGCTATATATAATTTATGAGACTTGTTACGGAGATGGCTTTCTTCTTAAGAATAGTGCGGGGAGAGGGAGTTGAACCCTCAAGGGTTACCCCACACGCTTCTGAGACGTGCGCGTATGCCATTCCGCCACCCCCGCAAATCCAATTAAGTATATATTAGGCCTTTTATTCTGTCAACTGAAATAGGGACAGCGACCATTATCTTTACCAGGCAAAGATGAATAATGGTCGCTGTCCCTATTAAAAGGGATTGCGGCAAGGTTTTTTTACTGTTATAATACTACTTTCTTGGAACCTAAGCTATTGTCATTCAGGGGGAAGTAATGTTTTTGGCGTATTTTAAGATTACCGGTTTAGCAATGGCCCAGATATTTCTTTTGGGCGGATTAGGGTATATTTTTGTAAAGAAGAATATACTTTCTCATGCCGGCCTTGATGCCTTAAGCCGTCTGGTTATACAGGTTATTTTCCCGGCTTTAATCTTCACCCAATTGATTTCGAATTTTAGTTTCAGCCTTTACCCTGACTGGTGGATTTTCCCGCTAATCAGCTTAATAATTACCGCCGCGGGTCTGATTGCAGGATGGCTGCTGCTTAAACTCCTGAGATTAAAAACGCATAAACTGCAGTTTTTAAGTTTAGTCGGTTTTCAGAATTCCGGATACCTTCCTTTGGCGATTGTCGCCTCGGTATTCTCCGGACAGCAAGCCGGGGATATGTTTGTTTATATAATATTATTCCTTTTAGGTTTTGACCTGATAGCCTGGTCATGCGGTATATATATGCTTACATACGAGAAACAGGCAAAATTCAGGTTAGGCAGTATTTTCAGCCCTCCGGTAGTCGCAAATTTAGCGACCCTGATTCTTATATCATTAGGCCTGAACAAATTTATCCCGGAAGCGCTATTTAAGCCGATTGAGATGATAGGAGACTGTACTTTACCGCTGGCGATGTTTGTGGTAGGAGGCAATATCGCCCTTGTGCAGCTAAAGAATATTGATAAAAAGTCGGTCTTTTTTATTCTTTTAGGGAAATTGATCATTCTCCCGGCAGCTGGCATTGTCATAGTTTTGAAGCTGGGATTGCCTGAGTTGCTGGGTTTTTTGATCATTATGCAGCTGGCTATGCCTTCAGCCACTTCTTTATCGGTGATCATCCGGCATTATAAAAAAGAGGATGCCTTGATCAGTCAAGGGGTTTTCTTCAGCCATATCTTAAGCCTGCTGACTATACCTCTATTTTTGAGTTTGTATTTATCCATGGCTGTGCTAAAATGAGTAAATCTATCCTTACTAACCGCAAGGCTTACAGAGATTATGAAGTCCTGGAGACTTTAGAGTGCGGTATTGAACTTAAGGGCTCGGAAGTAAAATCTTTACGCGCGGGAAAAATTAATTTAAACGACAGCTTTGCCCGGATTGAAAAGCTGGAGGCATTCTTATATAACGCGCATATCAGTCAATACACGCAAGCCAGTTACCTGAATGTTGATACGGATCGGACGCGCAAGCTCCTTTTACATAAGAATCAAATTGAGAGGATCGCCGGTAAACTCGCTCAAAAAGGCCTGACTTTAATACCATTAAAAGTTTATTTTAATGACCGGGGTTTTGTAAAGCTGGAGCTTGGGCTTTGCAAAGGCAAGAAACTTTACGATAAAAGGGAAAATATTAAGCGCAGGGAGACAGATTTAGAGATGCGCCGGGCAATTAAAAACAGAAGATAGCGGGGGTGAAAGGGTTCGACTTAAGATGGTCGGATAAGAGCAGCATGCCGCGGAGGTAAGGTTAGCCGCGTTAACAACTCCTTACACAATTTAAACGCAAACACGCAAGTGTCACGTTTAGGAACATTGGTTCCGTCCTTTGCGGCGAGACCTATGTTCGTACCAGCCTTCGGACTTAATTAAGTCCGAAGCCTCTAACCGTCCTGCCTACGGGATGGATTAGGGCCTAAGTAGGATAGTTCCGGCCTTTAGCCTTTGAAGTCGGAGCGAAATTCAAAAAGGCTGCTTCTTGCGTAATCCTGTCTACCGGAGTGCGCAAGATTAAGATTAATAGAGAGACTAAGCATGTAGCGGCTTTTATTTGATTACTTAAGGACGGCGGTTCAATTCCGCCCACCTCCACCATATTATTTATGTCTACTAGAAAAATATATATTTTCTATTTTATCCTGTTGGCTTTATTTGTTTCCGGCTGTGCCACTGTTACGCCCCGGAGCGCTATTCCGGCTTATTCTATAAAAGGCGTCACTTACTATCCGCTGGTTAGTTTATGCGGTTTGCGCGGAGTAGATATAAAATATGATACGCTTATCCGCACTGTTTATCTGGATAAAGATACTAAGCGGGTAAGTTTGCGCGCAGGGGACAGCCTGGTTCTGGTTAATGATAATATTATGCATTTAAATTCGCCCGTAGATATTTACCAGGGCACAATTGTTGTTCCCAAGCAATTTAAGGAGCAGATATTTGATATATTATTCCCGCAGGCTGTTTTCGGGCATCGTCGTCCGGTCAAGGGAAAAATAAAATTAAATAAGGTGATTATTGATGCCGGCCATGGCGGCAATGACCCCGGGGCTATCGGTAAGAATGGGTTAAGGGAGAAAGATGTAAACCTTGATATTGCCAGGAGGCTGAGTGATCTTTTGAGGGCAGAAGGGGTGCATACAGTGCTTACTCGTTCAAGCGATAAGTTTATTCCTCTCTCCAGCCGGGTAAATATTGCAAACAAATCAGGCGCGGATTTATTCATCAGTATCCATGCTAACGCCAACCGTTCGCGTTCCTTGAGCGGTTTTGAAGTTTATTATGTCGCTCCCAGCATAAGTGATTCCAAGCGCGCGTCTATGACGGCAAAGAGCGCGTCATTGCGTCTAAAGAACGCTGTCTTTGCCAGCAGCTCGCAGGATTTACAGGCGATTGTCTGGGATATGATTTATACTAACAGCAGGGCTGAATCAATAGATTTGGCACATTCTTTATGTAAAGTTATGGATTCCAGCGTTGACGCTAATATCCTTGGGGTAAAAAGCGCGCGTTTTCAGGTTTTAAAAGGAGTAAGGACGCCGGGCGTGCTTATTGAGGTAGGTTTTGTTTCTAACTTGAATGAAGAGAAGTTATTAAGGAGCAGCACATACCGCCAGAGATTAGCTGAAGGCATATTAGAAGGGATCAGGGAATATTGCCCTGATATGGATTTAGTGGAGGCAGCAGGAAGATGAAATCTATCGGTGTTTTTGATTCCGGCGTCGGAGGGCTTACGGTAGTTAAAGAATTGATCCATCAATTGCCCAATGAAAACATAGTTTATTTCGGTGATACTGCCCGCGTCCCTTACGGGATTAAGTCCAGGGAAACAGTTATACGTTTTTCAATTGAAAACATCTTATTTTTATTACAACAGGATGTTAAGCTTATATGCGTTGCCTGTAATACTGCCTCTAGTTTTGCCCTGCCGGTAATCAAGAATTATTTCCGCGCACCGATTATCGGAGTGATTACTCCCGGGGTAAGAGAAGCGGTTTATGCCTCGCAGAATAAACGTATCGGCGTAATCGGGACCAAAGGGACAATAAAAAGCCGTACCTATGAAATAGAAATTAAGCAGCTTGACCCTAAGGCAAAAGTGATTGCCGCATCCTGTCCGTTATTTGTGCCTTTTGTTGAAGAGGGCTGGCTTTCCGGAGAAGTAGTTTTAAACGTAGCCAGGGATTACCTGAAACCGCTTAAAGCCGCGGGCGTGGATACGGTGATTTTAGGTTGTACGCATTACCCGTTACTCAGGCCGGTAATCCAGCAGGTTTTAGGCAAGGGGGTTACCCTGATTGATTCCGCTAAACAAGTAGCTTGTGAAGTTAAAAAAATATTGGCCAGTGAAGACTTGCTTAATCACGGCAAGGGCGGTAATCACAGTTTTTATGTAAGTGATAATCCTGAGTGGTTCAGCGGCTTAGCCCAGAGGTTCCTGGGAAGGCAGTTGAAAAATGTGAAAAAGGTGAATAATGTATAGTTTAAAAGTAGAAGGCTCGTTCAGCTCCGCGCATAACTTAAGGGGCTATAAAGGAAAATGCGAAGATCTCCACGGCCATAATTGGCGGGTTGAGATCTGTATAAAATCGCGCGAATTAGATAAGATCGGGATGGTTCAGGATTTTAAATACCTGAAAAATAAGTTAAACGTTGTCCTTGAGAAGATGGATCATAAATATTTAGATAAATTAATCTATTAAAATATTTATGATCCATCTTCTCAAGGACAACG
>CAZQGT010000067.1:0-8708 GCA_964593005.1 uncultured Planctomycetales bacterium | reverse complement strand
AAACTAGTCAAAATACCGTTAAGCTTAAGTATTGTAGTAGGAATAAACCTAATGTTTCTATCATTAATATCGGGCAATACGATGCTACTGCCTCCCAGCCCCATCTGATTGGAGCCAACTACTCCAACACCCCCTCCTGATCCGCCTCCATTAGCATCATTAGCACCAGGCACGCCTCCATTGCCGTTAGCTCCGGGAATAGTAGTATTCTGCCCAATTGGTGCGGCAGTTGCCGGAGATTGCCCGCGTACAGGCCCCTGTTGAACAGGAATATTTCCGTCGGGGTGATCTGCTGAAGAGCTATCGCTGGTTTCTTGATCCAGTATTAATCCATTTCTGTAAGTCTCCATCAGGCGCTCCCAAGCTTCTTGTACAAGCTGCTCTCTCTCCTGTAAAGAATAACCGCTAAAAGCAAAAATGTTTGAAGCAAGAAGGGATATGGTTTCACGAAGTATGCCTAATTCTGCCTGTCTAATCTGTCCAAATTCGCCATCATTGCCGTATTGTTTACGTGTCATGAGCAGGTCGTAATCAAAACTGGAATATCCCAGGTTAGTATAACTGAACATGGTGGAAAGCCTAGAACCGGATAATATCCAGCGGCTTCCTCCGATAGCATCCATCTGCTGATGAATTATGTTTGCCAGTATTGCGTAGCGTTCCACAAAGATATCGAAAATCTTCTTTAAGTCAGTAGTACCGAATTTCTCTGCAAAGAAATCCAGATGCGATGACAATTCCTGTATTCTCCAGGGCACTGCTACTCTATAGGCGAAGAATCTGAGCTCGCTAACAAAACGCTCCCAGTAATCTCTATCTCTGCTTTCGCCCATAACCGTCAATATATCAGACATAGGAACCAGATGTGCCTCTCCCCCTATCTGCGGGTAGCGCGCCAGATCATCGCGGTTCCAATATCCTTCTTTTACGACCAGATAGAGAGGACGGACACTCATGGCTGAAGTATAGAAAAGATCTGTGGGCAAATTAGGGTTGCTCTCCCTCAATACTTTTAGAGCATCATTTAATGGTGCGGAACTATTAGCATAAAGCGGTAAGGCGTCAACTGAAACGCCGCCATCAATAAAATAATCTTCGTTACCGGATCTTACATTGATATCAAAAGGAATACCGCCTTCATTAAGATAGTGCCTACCCATACCCTTCCATACCATAGCCCCGGTATTACCAACGGAATCTGCAAAGAATGAACGGTTGTGCAGTGTTTCCGTGTGATTAGTAGTGTAAACATCCATCATCGGAGTCAGGATTAAACCGGGAAGGCCGACATCTTCGGCTCTTATAACCCCTGACTTAACTAATCCCTGCAGCAACTCTTCATTACCATTTGCTACTATAGACCCACTAGCATCCACGATATCGGTAAGCGCTATAATGCTGCCTTCTTTTACTGCCAGTAACACATTCAAAGGATCGTACATCTTATCCACCTGCCCTACGGTGAAAATACTCTTTTCAATAATCCGTTTAGAAAGTTTAAATAAATCCCTTACCGCCTGCGCAGAAACTTCAGAGCTCTCTGAAGAAAGCCTGGCAGTGATACTTTGAATAGAAAATGTTTGATCCCCAGCCTTAAGCTGTATAGGAGCCGCGGCCGGAGCTGCCGACTGTTCAGCATCCATATTTGCCTCTAATGCTGCTTCTGCTAATCTAACTACTTCTCTTGCTACATCATCAGTTGTATCTCTATGCCCTCCGGAAGAAGCAATTAAATCAATATCAACAGCATTATCATCAGTTACTAAATCACCTTTCTTTACAGGACCGGGTGTCGGCGGCCGGATTTCATTTGGCTTTGTTAAAGTGGCTTCTCCTAAACCGACAGGAATATTGCTGCCAGTTATATTGGCCATTTCAGCAACCGGCGGCGTAACCGCTGGAGCAGAATCAACTATCTTATCACCAACCACGCGAGCAGCAGCAAATGATTCTGTTGGCTGCGCTACTTCGGCAGACAATGCAGAAACTGTTGGAGATACCGCCGGAGTTACCGGCTCTTCAACACCCATCTTGGCACCTAATAATGCTGACGCTAATCCAGCTACTGCCATTGCCGCATCATCAGTGGCAACCTTGTGCGTTGTTTTCTCAAAACCAGGTGCCGTCGGCAACTGGCTTTCATTTGGTAATACCTCTGCCCCAACATCAACAACTCCAGACGTAGAAACTGAACTGGCAGAAAAAGGTAAAACGCTAATTTCCGTACCATCGGATAATTTATATATAGTAATAATACCGTCTTCTCTGGAACTTTCTAAAGAGTTAACTGCTTCATTAAGAGTAAGCGCCGTAGCTGTGATTTCTCCGGTCTGCGGATTAACTCTGCCAGCTTTAAATAAACCTCTCACAAAACTACTGGCTAATCTCTTACGGCTAGATTCGCTTCTTAAAATCTCGGTACGTAAGTCTATCCGGCCAGTTTTTAATTTTTCTACATCTGCTTCCCCATCTCTAATCTGGCCGCTTAAAGAAGCAATTGTTTTTTCTTTAGTAAGAGATTGAATGTCTTCTTCTATTTTTGCATCAAGATGCCCTTGCGGTAAATCTAACTGCTTAATTACTGCCGCTGCCTGCTCCTGCAACCTAATGCGTAACTCTTCCTTATAACCTTCATATTCCTGCGGAGTCATCGCTTCAATCCTGAGGATTTCCTGTTCGGTGCTTTCTTTAAACTCTGCTAGATTGGCTTGGGCTACAGTTAAATTATTCTTAACGAATTCATCTCTTGCCCTTGCAAGCTGACGCCAATTATATAAGAAATTAAGCGGACGCAAAGAAATACCTAACCTGGCTAAGCCTTGCTGATAAGTCAATTCTCCCTCTAACTTCCTTACTCTAACCGCTAATTCATTTGCCGTGTTTTGATCTTGTTCATCCCCGCTCTGTAAAGCCTTGGCTTCTGCCAAATGCATTTCTAAAACAGCATTATTTAGTTCCTGTTGCCGAACAACAGGAACTATAGCCGCTATGGAAGGCGCTCTGTTTTGAGCTACTGGCACAATTCTAACCGGGCTTAATTCTCGTACATTGCCATGCGCATTCTCCTTCACAGCAATATCCGCAGATACAGGGGTAACCCCATCATTACCTGGTTTGGTAGACCGCTTTAAACGCGCAGCAATACCTTCACCTGTCCCTATCCCTGTACGAACCTGCAATTGCCTGGCCACACGCTCTGCATTGGCCAATTCATCTTTCTCATGTCCTACAACATCATTATTTAAAGGATTGTCTAAGGCTGGATTATTAGCCCACTCCATAGCATCAACATAAATCACATATGTGCCATCTCGTAATATTGTCCCGGCGCCTCTTCCAGCCTGCGGATTGCCAACAGCCGCGCTTACCGTCTGATGCATACCTTCTACCGTATATACCTGTATAGTCTTATTACCATGCTGGTAGGTAGTAACCAAGGTGCTACCGGTTGCTTTTATATAATCACTAGCAGCTTGGCTGCTAGATTGATTACCCGAAAAAGCAACTACTGTTAGATTATCTGCTCCTAATACCACATTATTTATTTTTGGCGTAACCGGATTAACAGAAGTATAGCTGGCCCTTACACCTCTAGCAAAATCATTCTCAAACGCCATTCTTTCAACAACCTGCGGCATTATCTCCTGCGCAGAGACACTCACCGGAACCCCGGTGCCGGCGACCTGGAAACTAACTACATGTGTGTAATCAGCAGGCCGCATAACTTGCGCTGCCTGTTCCGGGGTCATATTATTAACCAACACAATTGCTGCTGCCCCTCTATTAATCTTATCTGAACCGCGTAAAGCAGTAGCTAATACCGGAATACTGACTGCGCCGCTAACCAACTGCTCCTGATAATTTAAAGCCTGAGCCCTGACTCTCATAAAATCGCCCCAGTTTTTATCCACCACAAAATCCTGAATAAATCCATTCGGGGAAGCTAACGTAACCCTATCTCCTTCATGTAAATCCGCTAAAACCACCAAAGAATTAGGGTCTCCAGGGTTTAGCGTAGATACCTCAGCCGGAGTAGAATTTGATTCAGCATAACGAATGCCTCTAACTATAGGATTGCCATTTGACCAAGCCGCCCAAAAACTGGTAGCGTTAGTACGCACACTCCCGCCATCCATATCGCCGGCAAGTTCCTGAATTATCTCGTTGAAAAACTGTTGATAGCGAACTGCGGTGGGATGCGAAGCACCAAAAATTTCAAACACAGGGCCGATCGCACTGGCAGGAATAGCTGTAATAATTTGTATGTTCTGTTCATTGATTTCTTCGATAGAACCCTTAAAGGCCATACTTACCGTATTATTAATCCATCCTTTTAAACCTCCACTAATCCTGGAGGCCCGGGTATTAAACTCTCCGCTCTTTGCCCAACCCTCCAGCCCTTTTAAACCAAAGGTTTCGCTAGCCCCTACTTGGAAAGCCCTAAAACCTCTTCCAAAATTCCCCGTTTTAATATTTGAAAGCATCGGCCCGGCAAACGGCGAGAGAACCCCTAAAACAGCGCTGAAAGCCAAACTATTATTATCGAATGTTTCTAGCGTACGCGTAAAAGGATTACCCAGCCAATAGGTTAATTTTGAGAAGGCATCTGGAATATTGGTAACCTTAGCGCTAGTTACCGTTCCATTGGCATCAACATTGCCTCCAAAAAGCGCGGTTGAATACCCTATGCCAAAAATGTTAACTAAAACTTTCATTTTATCTAATACATTAGAAGCGTTATTCCAGGCGCCACCAGGGCCGAGTAATCCAGCTGCTTCATATTTAGCAGCAGCCTGTTTATTCCAAAATGCAGCCGCTGTATATCCCCATAATGAATTCTCTAATCCGCTATTCTTATCGGAAATCAAACCTTTACCGGCCAAATAGCTGAAGCCTTCAAGCACCGGCTGAAGCGGAGCAATCACAAAAAACATTGTCCCGAATGTACCTTTAATAATTAAATCTTTACCGACAACACCTAAGCCCCCTGTAATATAGCCGCCGATTCTTCCGCCGAAAAATTTTGAACCAAATGCGTAATATTTATCCCAGCCATTTATACGATAATTATCCCACCCTTCTTGCAGCCCTCCCAACACACCCTTACTCTCGCCTTGAGTGAGATAATTTTGAGAAGCAACTTTGATTGTCTTATAAATAGAATTAATAACTAAACCGCTGGCAATTATATAGCCTAAATCCTGCCTAAAATTAGGCGTTGACCATTTCGCATAGCCCTCCCATTTTTTAGCATCTAAAGTTCCTTGAGAAAAGGCGGAAGTTAAATACTCTATAGACGGAGTGACTAGCCCTCTATTTATTCCATACCAAAGAGTTCCGGTAGAAAGCGCAAAACTCGCTGTCCTGGCTCCTGCTGTAGTGACCTTAAGAAAATTTACGCCCAAACGCGCAGGGAAAGAGGTTGTATTTTTAGCTAAATTCCCTAAACCGGAGTTACTCCAATTTGCAAAACGTCGGCTTAACAAAAGCCCGCCTGCGCCGGCTGCAACCAATCCGACATTAGAAATTATATTAGCTATTCCTTGATGATCCTGACCCCATTCTGTTTTTGCCAGTTCTCTTGATCCCAAATATGTTGCTGTGCCGCCGGCCAACAAACCTGATCCCCAGGCAATTTGTTTAGCCGGAGCAAGTTTATCCATCCCCACATCAATACCTTTAACAAATCTAAGTGCTAATGCTGCTGTACCAACTACCATCAATCCCTTACCTAAAGTAGCAACAGTGTTATTATCTGAAAAGCTCATTGCCCCACCGGTTAAAATAGCAGCTGAACTTCCCGCTACCAGCCATTTTGTAGGCAAAGCATTCGCTATACCCACAGCCCTAAAGGCTGCGGACATAAGAAATGTACTTTTTACAATGGTGTCGGTTTCATAAGCCATAGCCCTGATACTCCTTGAATACTGGTCAAGACTTAATGACCCATCGGAATTACCCATTATCGGCAAAACCACGCCAATAGCTGAATTTACCCAAACACTGGTAGAAGCGGATTTAAATACTTGCCCAATATTGTTTACGGCTCTAGACCCTAAATTAATGGGTTTTACTTTTAATAATCCGCTTCCTATCCCATTAAATGCTGCATTGGCGCCGAATAAATTTCCTGCTAGATAGGCAGCATCAACTAAACGTAAATTACTTACCTCGTCCCCGATAGAGCCATCTCCAAGGCCTTTGGCCAAAGTAACAAAATCCTTTGCAGTTTCATCCAGCCGCAATACCGATCTTGCCGGCATCGCCAATGAAGTTACGCCAAGCCAGCTTCTTAAAAACCCTGCGGCGTAAACTAAATCTGCGCCCAACAACCCCTTATCTGCCGCCCAATCTGTAAAAGTATTTGCCTCAACATAGGTTAATTTTCTGGCTGTTTCACCCCAGGTGGATTTGAAACCTGGCAGCCAATTTATACCTAATATTTGTCTTCCCGGAGCTAATAGTACGTTTTTAACAATCCCTAAAACGCCGGGGCCATAGCCTTCTAATTCTGGGTTTTCTTCATAATAATTTCTATCGATAGCATAGGCTGCTCTGGTATTCGCTACTGTAAAAGCAACTACATTAGGAATAGTTGCTGCTAAATTACGGGGAGAGAAAATAGCTTTTGTTAAAGATCCTGCCTGCTTTGTCCCGTAGGCAAGAAAAGGAATTAAGGCTGCCCCTAAGGTATTGGTAATTACATCCTCACTCCAGGCATTACCTGTTTTAATCTGGTTATAACCTAATGTACCTGTAAAACCCATTCCGCTGAAAATAACCGATGCACCAAATAACCTTTGATTTACAGAAGAGGCACCCGGAGCAATAATCTTACCGATTTTATCAAAAACATTAACCGTGGCATTTACGCCTCTGCTTAAAACATTTGGAATTGGCTTAGGTTGCGGAGAAACCGGATCTGAAGTTAAAGAAAATTTAGCCGGACCAGTTACTTTCCAGCTTAGGGCTCCAGATAATATACCTGTAATTGTACCGGTAACTAAACCTGAAAAATAATGGTTGCTTACCGAATCCAAAGTTGGCGCTTGTCCGCCCATAGCATCGGCAGCAACGCCGGATAAAAGGAATATCTCACCCCAATTACCCGCTGAAGAACCAACTTTACCTGCAAAATTAACCCAACTACTTGCTTTCTCTCCAAGATTACTTACTTGGCTCAGTTTACCAATATTTCCTATCGCAGGAGAGGCTCCTGAGAATACCCCGGCGGCCAGAGAAATCCCATGCATTAATAATTCATCGGAATTAGAAAGGCCAACAAACTCACCGGTAGTAGCCAAGCTCGATCCTTGCAAAACAACCTCATTTAAAACAACATTTATCGCTGTCTTTCCGATAACTGCCTGGGCAACAGGAGAAGTTACTTTACCTAATGTCAGCGCTTTTCCTATACCCTCAGCTATAGGAATACCTGCTGAAGCAATAACTCCAGGAGCAGCAAGAAGATATCCGGTACCCAAAGATACCGCAGCTTCCCCGACACTTGGCCCATGTGTTGTCAGTTGGCCTGTTGTTGGATCAAGAGCCACATTAGAAACATAAGCCATATCCTGAGTTATCTGCCCGGAAATAAAAGCAGGTATAGTACCGGCAACAAGAATTCTACCCGCAATCCCAAGGGCAGGTATTGTTCTCCCGGCTATACCGCCGAGTCCCGGAATAGCGCCCAAGCCTCCGGAAATAAGTATCTCCTGAGTAGTAAGGCCTTCACCGGTTAAATGATTTTTAATTATGGCTGCGCTTCCAATTGATGTTCCGGCGCCTATTAACGAAGCTGTACCCACTGCAATTACAGTTCCGGTTGTAGCACTCATAGTAATGCCTGCTGCTCCAGCCGCGCTCACAACTGCAGCGCCACCTGCCCCACCAGCCCAAAAAGTTAATGCAGCGGCCCCTACTGTTAACACACCGACTCCTGCGTAAACTCCCGCAGTACCCCAGGTAGTCCCGTCTGTCCTTGCGCCCACCAAACTTTTAGCTAATTCTATTTCACCCAGATTATAAAGATCCCCGCGGAATTGCAAAGCCCTGGTTCCATCAGGCTGTTGGGTAAACCGTTCATAATCGTAGTGGCCAGTATATCCTGGCCGCAGGATTTGCCGATCTATAGCTTTTTGCGCTTCAACCGGACTTAAAACAATATCCTGCATTATTAATTCAGGCATGCCTGCCGCATTTACTTTCCAGCCTGTTATAGTCGTAGCCTTGTATTCTTCACCCCAGGCAATCTTGTCATTCCCTTGAGCTCTGCCACCCGCAGGCATCATTTTCATCTTCTCATTCTCCAGCCTGTTTAAATTGTATTGGATGGAAGCAATATCTACCAAATCATGGTTTCCTGCAATATTAGCATTAATAGGATTAAGAAAACTGTTTAAAACACCTAATTCATTCTGCAGAACCTCAAGATCAGAACTTGATGGCGTAAGATCAACACTAACACCAGTAAGGGCAATATCAGGAGAAGTAATAACAGTAGTAGTAGAGTCCATAACAGTTGAAGCAGAAATAGAAGGAGAATAAAGATCCGAAGTAGAAATATCCAAAGTATAGGTAGTAGAAATATCCAAAGTAGGAGCAATAGGAATATCTGAAGTAGCTGCAGAAGAAGATGGTTTGTAAGTATTTCTACTAAGTATACCTACAAATCCAGTCAGGATATCTCTTGAAACTTCCAGCTCTCT
>CAZQGT010000066.1:0-8838 GCA_964593005.1 uncultured Planctomycetales bacterium | reverse complement strand
TTATGCCCGTCAGGATAGGAAGGACCAGCCGCGCGTGCCGATTACCGCAAAATTAGTAGCTAACCTTCTGACTACCGCCGGCTCGGACAGGATATTAACCATGGATTTACACGCCGGGCAGATTCAGGGATTTTTTGATATCCCGGTGGATCATCTTTTTTCCGTAGGGGTATTTGTGGATTATTTTTCTAAAATGAATATCAAGGATTTAGTCGCTGTCTCTCCGGATGTCGGTAGTATTAAAATGGCCAGGGCTTATGCCAAGAGGGTTTCATCCGGCCTTGCCATAATCGATAAGCGCCGGGTCTCTCCTGAAAAGGCAGAAGCTATGCATATTATGGGCGAGGTAGAGGGTAAAAATGTGATTATTGTAGATGATATGATTGCTACCGGCAGCTCACTGATTGAAGCGGTAGAGGCCTTAAAAAAAGCCAAGGCCAAGGCTATTTACGCCGCGATTACACATGGAATCTTATCTGGCCCGGCGATTGAGCGTATCGACCAGTGCAAGGGCTTAGAGAAGCTGCTCATTTCAGATAGCGTGCCGTTACCTGCTGAAAAACAGCATGAAAAGATACAAGTGCTCTCGGTGGCTAACCTTTTGGCCGAGGCAATAAAGAGGATACATAACGAGGAGTCAGTCAGCTGTTTATTTGATTAAGCGGCAGCGGTGATGTTTAATAAAGAAAAGAAAGGTAAATCAAATGGAAGAGATATTGTTGGAAACGGAATTAAGAGAAGAAAAAGGAAGCGCTAAGGCAAGGGATTTAAGGAGTAAAGGTTATTTGCCGGCAGTAGTTTATTTCCACGGCAAAGAGGCCTTGTCCATAAAAATCTCTAAGAGCACACTTTTAAAAATGGTGCATCAGCACCGCCTGGAAGGCGTTATCCTTAACTTGAAGATTAAAGATGACAAGAAGGCTAAGGGCCGGTTATGCCTGGTTAAAGAAATCCAGTATGACCCTGTCAGCGAAGATATTATACATGTAGATTTTAATGAGATATCGCTGACCGAGGCAATTAAGGTTAATGTAGCCATTGAAGCTACAGGCGAGTCTGTAGGGGTCAAGCAGGAAGGCGGCTCTTTGGAGCATATACTTTGGGAGCTTGAAGTAGAATGCCTGCCTACAAATATCCCTAAGAGTATCGTAGTAGATATTTCCGCGCTTAAAATGGGCGAGGCAATTCATGTTAAAGATATAGTCTTTCCCGAGGGGGTCAAGCCTTTAAATGACCCTGCGGCGATTGTTTTACATGTTGCTGCGCCGATGAAAGAAGAAGCTCCGGCTGAAGCGGTAGAGGGAGAAGAGAAAGCCGAACCGGAAGTAATTAAGGAGAAGAAAGAAACTCCTGCCGAAGGCGCTGCTGCAGCTGATGAGGCTAAAGGCAAAGAGAAATAGAGGTCTTTGGGTGAAGCTGATTGTAGGATTAGGCAACCCGGGGTTAATTTACGCGGGGAGCCGGCATAACATTGGTTTTATGGTGGTAAAGTCTTTGGCCCGTTCTTTAAAAGTCAGTTTTAAGAGAGATAAACTGGCCTCCTCTTTAGTCGGTAAAACCAAATATGCCCAGCATGATTTAGCGCTGGCCTTACCGCAGACTTTTATGAACTTGAGCGGCCCGGCAGTTAAAGCCTTGCTTAAAAATTTCCGGCTCAGCCCGCAAGAACTTTTAGTAGTCAGTGATGATTTGGATCTGGAGCTAGGCAGAATTAAGATCCGGCCGCATGGTTCAAGCGGTGGGCAGCGCGGGGTAGCTTCGATTATTGAACAATTAGGGACAGAAGAGTTCAGCCGTTTACGTTTTGGTATCGGCCGGCCAAGGAATGCGCAAGATGCCAGCCGTTATGTTTTGGCTGGGTTTTTGCGCAAAGAAAAGGAAATCGTTGAAGAAGCCAGGGAGGCAGCTGTTAATTGTTGCCTGAGCTGGGTGGAAAATGGCATAATTATGACTATGGACAGTTTTAACACAAGGAGCGGAAATGAATAAGTATGAAGCAATGTTGATTGTTAAACCGGATTTATCAGATGAAGATAAGAAGGTTTTGTTTAAGCAGATTGATGACGCGGTAATCAAAAATGCGGGCCAGATTTCTCAGTCCGCTATTTGGGCGGAAAGGCGCAAGCTATATTTTCCGATCAAGAAATTCCAGGAAGGGGTTTATTATCTGGTAGCTTTTAATGCCCCTGCCCAGGCGATCAAAGAGATGCGCAATACTTACAAGCTCAATGAAAATATCTTAAGGGTTTTATTCACCCGTATGGATATTTAAGCCGGATTTTTCTGAATAAGAGATTAAGGAGGAATATATGGCCAGCTATAATAAAGTATTATTGATGGGGAATCTTACGAAAGACCCCGAATTGCGCTATACCCCGCAGGGAACCGCCGTAGCCAACCTGCGCCTGGCAGTAAATCGGAAATACCGGACTAAAGAACAGGAACTAAAAGAAGAGGTTTGTTTCATAACCGCGGTGGTTTGGAATAAGCAGGCTGAGACTTGCAACCAGTATTTACATAAAGGCAGCAGTGTTTTTGTTGAAGGAAGGCTGCAGTCACGTTCCTGGGAAGATAATACCGGGGCGAAACGTTCGGTAATTGAAGTCAGGGCAGAACGCGTTCAGTTTATGGGGGCTCCTGGCCAGGCAAGGGCATCAGCCCAGGCAGGCCCGGCGCACGCCGAAGCACTGGTTGATGAGCCGAGCAGCGAATCAACCTGGTTATCTGAAGGCTCGGATGAAGCGCAGCCTTCTGAAGAGGAATCAAATTAAAATAAAACAAACAAGAAAAAGACAGGGGGATATTTATGAAAGTTAAAACCAGGGGGTTTGGTAAGGATAAAAAGATTATTAAGAAGAAGAAGGATTTGCTTGGTCCGGCGAGAAAAAGGTTCTGCCGTTTCTGCGCGGATAAACTAGGCAGCATTGATTATAAAGATATAAAAAGATTGGAAGTTTTCATTACCGAGAAAGGCAAGATTGTTTCCAGCCGTTTTTCCGGAAATTGCGCCAAGCACCAGAGAAGGATCCGGGAATTGATAAACAAGGCAAGGTTCCTTTCTTTGCTTCCTTATACCCGTTAAGCAAAATGGAAGTTATTCTAATTAAAGACGTAGAAAAGATTGGCAAGGCAGGCTCAGTAGTCAAAGTCAAAGAAGGCTTTGCCAGGAATTTCCTTTTTCCGCATAATCTAGCCAAGGTTGCCACTTCGGGAAGCCTGCAGCAATTAGAAAAAGAAAAACAGGTTAGACTGGCTGAATACGCTAAGGCCAAGGAAGAATCGGAAGAGTTGAAAAAGCGCTTAAGCAGCCTTTCATTGACTATTTCTGCTTTGGCCCAGGGAGAGGAACTCTATGGCAGTATCAGCAGTCAGGATATATCCGCTGCCCTGAAAGAGGAAGGGTTTATTGTAGACAAAGGCGCCATTGAATTGGCCGAGCCGATAAAATCTTTGGGTATTTATGAGTTAGCGGTGAAGCTGCATCCGGAAGTAACTGCCACGGTTAAACTATGGGTAGTGAAGAAATCAAGCACCTAATAGTTTTGATCTAGCGCAGTCCTTGTGAGCGCAAGCGAACAAGGATTAAGTATTATCTAAACTTTAAAAAGGTTATTTAACATGTCTCAAGACTTAAACCTAGATAAGCTCCCCCCTCAAAATATTGACGCTGAAATGGCTGTATTGGGCTCTATGCTTCTGGACGAGGAAGCTGTTTCGGCTGCCGTTGAGAAATTAGAGGCAGGGTGTTTTTATAAAGATACCCATAGGAAGATATTTCAGACAATAAGCGACCTTTATAACGCCAACAAGGCGGTGGATTTAATCACCCTGGCCGACGCTTTAAAAAAAGATAATTCTCTTGATAGCATAGGCGGGGCGAGTTATCTTACCTCGCTGGCTAACGCTGTTCCTACCGCCGCCAATATAAATCATTACTCCGGGATTGTGCGTGAAAAATATATTTTAAGGACCTTAATCAATAATTCCACAAAGATTATTACGGTTTGCCATGAGAGCGAGGGGAATATCGCTGAAGTTGTGGATACCGCAGAGAGGCTTATCTTTGAGGTCAGCGACCGCAGGAATCAAGGTTCTTACCTTCATCTTAAGGAAATTGTTAAAGAGAGTATTGAAACTATTGATAAGCTTTATCAGAATAAAGCGCATGTTACCGGCATACCGACAGGTTATATAGATTTTGATATTAAGACCGCAGGGCTGCAGCCTTCAGATTTAATTATTGTCGCGGGCCGGCCTTCAATGGGAAAGAGCGCTTTTGCCTTGGGGATAGCCGAATACGCCGGGGTAATTGAAAAGGTGCCTACCGCTATTTTTAGCCTGGAAATGTCTAAAGAACAGTTGGTTCAGAGAATGCTCTGTTCGCATGCCCGGGTTGACGCGCATAAAGTAAGGACAGGTTATTTAGCCACCAGCGACTGGCCGCGCCTGACCGCCGCCGCAGGCAAGCTTTCTGAGAGCCCCATATATATTGACGATACTCCGGCGATATCCGTAATGGAGTTGCGGGCCAGGGCCAGGCGTTTAAAATCGCATCACGGCATAAAACTGATTATTTTAGATTATATGCAGTTAATGCGCGGCTCGGTTACGAGCATGGAGAGCAGGCAGCAGGAGATCTCCGAGATTTCCCGTTCGCTTAAAGCGCTGGCCAGGGAATTGAGTGTCCCGGTTATCGCTATCAGCCAGCTCTCCCGGGCTGTTGAATCGCGCACAGACCATAGGCCGCAGCTTTCAGACTTAAGGGAGTCCGGGGCGATTGAGCAGGATGCCGATGTAGTTGTGTTGATTTTAAGGGAAGAGTATTACAATCCTTCTCCTGATAACCAGGGCATAGCGGAAGCGATTATTGCCAAACAGCGCAATGGTCCTGTGGGGACTTTAAAACTAGCCTTTATTAAGGAATTTACCAGGTTTGACAATTTGTCCAGGGCGGATAGTTCATTGGAATAACTATCCCGGCAGCCGGTTGTGGTAAACTAGATAAAATATTTGATTTAAACACCCTATTCTTATATAATAATAAAAATGCGCAGATTAATCCTGATACCTTTAGTAGTTTCCCTTCTTTTTATAGCCACCCCTTTTATTTTTGCTGAAGAAAATCCGCAGGAGCAGGCCGGCCAGAGCGCAGCTACCTCTTCAGAAAACACCTCCTCGTTAAAGAATGTTACCGCGATAGAAGTCCAGGGCAACAAATCAATAAGCACTAATGTAATTGTTTCTAAAATGAAGACGCGCATCGGCAGCCCCTATCAGGAAACTATCATCAGCGATGACTTAAAAAGGCTTTACCTGCTGGGATTCTTCAGCGATATTAAAATAGATACGCAGGCTTATAAAGACGGGCTAAAGGTTATCCTCAATGTCGTAGAGAGGCCGATTATAGATAAAATCAGTTTTTCAGGGATAAACCGTATTACTATGAAGAGCGAAAAGCTGAAGCAGCAGTTAAAATCAAAAGAGTCGCAATACCTGGATTATCCCAGCCTGAGCGAAGATGTGCGCACATTAAAAAAGATGTATGAGAAAATGGGTTACAGCCAGGCTGATATTACTTATAAGGTTGAGCTTAACGCCGAAACAAATAAGGCCGCGGTAAATTTTAATGTTGCCGAAGGCCAGAAGGTACGGATTAAGGATATTATTATTCAGGGGAATACTTCTTTTGCGAGCAGCCGTATCTTAAAATTGCTTAAAACTAAACGCGCCTGGTTTTTTAACGCCGGGGTATTGAAGGATGAGGTGCTTAAAGAAGATATGGAACGGGTCAAATCATTCTATCAGCGCGAAGGCTATACCGATGTAGTGGTTGAGAATGAAGTCAATCCAGACGCAAAGCAGGCTTATTTATTGTATGTTACGATCAGGATTATTGAAGGCAAGAAATATCTCGTAGGTTCGGTTATCGTGCAGGGGAATCAAGATATCGCTGAAAAGGCCATACTTAGCCGTTTAAGTGAATGCGTTACAGGCAAGGTCTTTAGCGCGGATGCGATGAAAAAAGATATCACCAGCATCCAGGGGTTATATTTTGACCGCGGGTATATATCCGCACAGGTCCAGGAATCTACTATAGTCAATTCGGATACCGGGCGCGTGGATATCACATATTCAATTATTGAAAACCAGATTGTTTATGTGGATAAAATTAAAGTCCGCGGGAATATTAAGACCAAGGATGTGGTTATCCGCAGGGAGATGAGGATCCATCCCGGAGAAAGGTTTGACGGAGAGAAATTGCGCCGGAGCAAGGAGAGGCTGACAAATTCAGGTTTCTTTGAAGAGGTAAGTTACGATACTGAGGATACTCAAACTCCGAATAAAAAGAATTTAGTAGTTGATGTGAAGGAAAGCAAGACCGGGGCTTTTAGCTTTGGAGGCGGATACAGCACGGTGGATCAGTTTGTGGGTTTTGTGGAGGTTGAGCAAAAGAATTTTGACTGGAAAAATTGGCCGTATTTTACCGGCGCAGGCCAGGATTTAAAGGTGCGCGCCTCAATCGGTAATTTAAGCAACGGTTTTGATTTGAGTTTTACCGAGCCGTGGATGTTTGATTACCCTGTTTCTTTTGGTTTTGATCTTTACCGCCGCACGCACGACAGGGATACTGATACAGGTTATGGCTATGATGAGAAGGTCACCGGAGGAGATATACGTTTAGGTAAAGAGATATCCGAATATTTAAGAGGGGATATTATGTACCGCTTGGATGAAGTAGATCTCAGCAGTCCTTCTGATCCTAACGATACTACTCTGACAGAAGAAATGGGTAGTAATTTGATCAGTTCGATTTCCCCCGGCTTAACTTATGATTCAAGGGATAATATTTTTGATACCAGAAAAGGTAATTATTTAACTGCTCGTTTTGATTTTGCCGGCGGACCGCTTGGCGGAGATAAAAATTTTACGAAATTCGAAGGCCGGGCTTCGCATTATTTTCCTATGCCCAGAGGGGCAGTCCTTGAAGTAAGGGGCAGGCTTGGTTTGGCGCAGCCTTATGGCAGTACGGATAATATCCCTATCTATGAAAGATTCTTTGCCGGCGGCGCTTATACAATCAGGGGTTATGAGGAAAGAAAAGTCGGTCCAGTTAGCAGTGGTAGCGACCATGATCCTATAGGCGGCGCTTCTATGGCGATAGGTAATATTGAATATACCTATCCTTTATTTAGTTTCTTAAAGGTCGCGGCTTTTTTTGATGCCGGTAATGTTTGGGAAAAAATAGGGGATATGTTTTCAAATAAAGACGCTAACGGCGTAAATGATAGCGGAGGGATTAAGTCCAGCGTGGGTTTAGGCCTGCGTATTAAGACCCCGATTGGCCCGATTATGTTGGATTATGGCATCCCATTTGATAAAGAACCTGGCGAGAGCGATAAGAAGAGCGGGCAATTCCATTTCAGCGCCAGTCATGGATTTTAAATTCAGTAGATAGTATGTAGCATATAGAGTACAGGTGAGTGTTTAATTTTAATAGGAGGAAGTAGAAATGAGAAAGACAGCCGTAGTTTTAGGGGTAATGGTCATTGCTTTAGTTTTATTCGCGGGCAGCGCCCAGGCAGCGGATAAATTCGGCTACATTGATTTAAGCCGCACCTTCAGCGAGTATAACAAAACCAAGGGTTATGATAAAACTTTGAATGATAAAGAAAAGGCTTATACAGATGAACGTGACAAGAAAGTAGCGGAACTCAAAGCCCTCCAGGATAAGTTTAATTTACTTAATGATAAGGAAAGGGAAGCCAAGCGCGGTGAGCTTGAAACAAAAATGAAGGCATTCCAGGATTCTGACCGAAAGATGCAGGAGGCTTTGCGTAAAGAGCAGGATGAAAGAATGAAGGAGATACTTAAAGATATTGAAGATGCGGTGAAGAAATACGCTGAAAAAGAAGGCTACACCATGGTCTTTAATGACCGCGTGCTGGTATATCAGAATAAGGCCTTAGAGATTACTAATCAGGTTATCGAGGGTTTAAACAAAAACAGCAAGTAGGTTAAATATCGCCAATGCTGCATAAAACTTTAAATGAAATAGCCAAGTTAATTGACGGCAAGGTTATCGGCGACGGGGATATCCTGATTACCGGTATTTCGGGGATTAAAGAAGCGGCCGAGGGGGATATTACATTCCTGGCTAATCCCAAATACAGCCCGCTTATGGAGAAGACCCGGGCCGCGGCAATTATTACTTCAACCGAAGCCCAGAAAACCTCAAAGCCGGTTATTCTAACCGAGAACCCTTCTTTAGCCTTTGCCAAGATTATTTCTATGTTTATGCCTGATGATGCCGGTCATCCTCAGGGTATAGATTATACCGTGGTTATGGGCAAGAACGTGACTTTGGGCAAAGATGTGGCTATCGGCGCTTATGTGGTTATCGGTGATAATGTTTCTATCGGCGATAACTCTATAATTTACGCCGGCTGTTTTATCGGCCACCACACAAAAATAGGCAGCCAGACTTTAATTTATCCGCATGTCTCAATACGCGAGCGGATTAGTATCGGCAGCCGGGTGATTATACATTCCGGCACCGTTATTGGTTCAGATGGTTTTGGGTTTGCTACGATCAAAGGCTCGCACCATAAGATTCCCCAGGTGGGGACAGTGGAGATTTCCGATGATGTGGAGATCGGGGCAAATGTAACTATTGACCGCGCTCGTTTTGATAAAACCATGATCGGCCGCGGCACTAAAATTGATAACCTTGTGCAGATTGCCCATAATGTGGTTATCGGCGAGAATTCATTGATTGTCGCCCAGGTGGGCATATCCGGCAGCACGATACTCGGCAATAACGTGACTTTAGCCGGCCAG
>CAZQGT010000065.1:0-8890 GCA_964593005.1 uncultured Planctomycetales bacterium | reverse complement strand
GTTTTGTATACACATACCTAATGTATTGGCTTTATTTTAAACGCGGGGCCTCGTCATTTTCCCAAACCAGCAAGAAATCTATTGCCGGAGGGGACATAGGAGTTACCTGGAATGATGTTATCGGAATGGATGAAGCCAAAGAAGAAGCTTTGGAAGTAGTTAAATTAATTACCGACCGGGTAAGCCTACAGCGTATCGGCGGCAAAATATTAAAAGGTATCCTTATGCTCGGGCCTCCGGGATGCGGCAAGACCTACCTGGCTAAGGCTATCGCCACGGAAACCAAACTTCCTTTTATTTCTATGTCAGGCTCGGAATTCGTAGAGATGTTTGTCGGCGTAGGGGCTGGAAGAGTGCGTTCTTTATTCAAGAAGGCGCAGCAATTAGCAGAACTGGAAGGCGGCTGCATTATTTTTATTGATGAGATTGACGCGATAGGAGCCCAGCGTTCGATGGACCGCGGATTTGGAGGGACAACAGAACACAATACCACCTTAAATCAGCTGCTGGTTGAATTGGATGGTTTAAAAGATAAAGATTACAATATTATTTTAATCGGCGCCACTAACGCGCCTGAAACATACCTTGACCAAGCCCTGCTTAGGCCGGGAAGGTTTGACCGCAAGATAATCGTAGACAAACCAAACCTGGAAGACCGCGGCAAACTTTTTGCCTATTACCTGAAGAGTGTAAAATATGACGCTCAAAGTGTTAAGATTGACCGCCTGGCGCGGATTACCGTAGGCCAGAGCCCGGCGGATATTGCCAATATAGTCCGCGAAGCAGCTTTGATTACTGTACGCAATCAGAATTCCTTGATTTCAATGAAGGAAATTGACGAGGCGAGGGAAAGAATCGCCCTGGGTATAAAACGCAGGATTAAACTAAGCGAAAAGGAAAAATGGCAGACTGCTTATCATGAAAGTGGGCATGCTATTACCACCTACCTGCTTGCCCCTTCTAAAGATGTTTTCAAAATAACGATTACCCCGCGCGGCCCTACCGGAGGTGCAACCTGGATTCCGGAAAGGGAAGATACCTTTATTGAAGATTCCAATGAACTGCTCAGCAAGATAAAAATCAGCCTGGGCTCATACGCTGCGGAAAAAATCAAATATAATGCCACAACCTCCGGGGTATATGGGGACTTCTCCAGCGCCATGCACCATGCCCACAATATGGTCTGGGTCTGCGGTATGGGCAAAAGCGGGTTTTTAGGCAACTGGGAGATTGTGGATAAGATCTCCGAAGACGTCAAGGCTAAACTTGACGCTGATGTCCAGGATATATTAAACACCTGCCTTATTGAAGTAACCGCCTTGCTTAAAAAAGAAGAAACTTTGATGGACCGTTTAGCAAAAGAACTGGTAGCAAAAGGCGAACTTAATTATGATGAAATCGAAGCTATCTTCAAAGAGTTTGGCAAGAGCCGGCCTTAAACTAATCCCTTTAATCCTGTTTTTATCCGCCTGCACCTCCTCTACTACGCCAACATTCCTGAAAGAAAATGTCTCCAAAGCAGTAAAAGATATCTGCAAAAAAGAATACCAGCTTGATGTTGTAACCAACCTTACAGGCCGCACTTTCTGGGTATATATGCCGCTGGAAAATATTATTACAAAATCCCAGAAACCGGAGAAATATACCGAAAGGTTTCTGGTTGAAGACAGGAAGAATCAATTTAACGAGAGGGTATTAAGAATCAACTATTTGATTAAACCTGTCCCGGAAACCGAAAAACAGCAGGATATGTCTTTAGATAAATCCGTGAATACAAAGATATTTAACGTATTACAGGTGATCCGCCGGGTACTCTTCAGCATGGACAACAGCGAATCTAAAAATAACCCTCTTTTTTTCTGTATTGTTACCGCGGACATCGCCAATGGCTTTGAATTAAAACAAGTTTTCCACTGCCTGGATTTAAAAAAGATATCATACGGTTTTATATCTCAAACTGAATACCAGCACCGGATTGTCCAGGACACAGAGATTTCCCCGCAAATTATCGGAGACAGGGAAGGCAGGCACCTGGTTTATCAGGATATAACTTTGGAGGACTTTTTGGCCAGCCAGATCCAAGGCCGTATAAGAATGAAATTTCAGAAACCGGAGGTAGAAAAAAACGCGGATATCGACCGGGAGGTCTCCAGGGTCGTCTCGCTTACCTTAAATACCTACGCATTTAAAGACTTTTCCCTTGTGGAAATGACTAACCTGGCAACCGGCGCGAAAATTATACTCAATCAAACAGCTATCTCCGCCGGGCCGAAAGAATAAAAATTAACACCCTAACCTTTCTGGGTTGATCTTACCGGGAACAAAATAATTTAATAGCCTGAGGATAAAGTTTATGCTCTAAGGAGTGGATTCTTCTTTCAAGAGAGGCAAGGTTATCATTGCTGCGGATTTTTAACTGCTCCTGTAAAATAACCGGGCCATGATCCATTTTTTCATCAACAAAATGCACGGTTACTCCGGTTGAAGGCGCCTTATGCTCAAAGGCGTCCTTTATTGCGCGGGCTCCCTTAAAGGCAGGCAGCAATGACGGGTGGATATTTAAAATGCGGTTGCGGTATCTTTTAACAAAATCCGGGCTAAGCATCAGCATAAACCCGGCCAGGGCAATTAAATCTATCTTATAATATTTTAACCTCTGGATTATCGCTGCCTCAAAATCTTTACGGCTGGAGAAATCTTTACGGCTGGCTAAAATAATGCGCACCCCTGCCTTTTCTGCGCGCTTAAGCACAAAAGCCCCCGGATTATCGCAAACCAGGACTACCGAGCTGACTTTTATCTTGCCCTGTTTGATTGCTTTTATAAGCGCCGAGAAATTGCTTCCATTGCCTGATGCAAATATAGCTAAATTCATTCCCGTATCCTTATGGTTTTGGAAGGGCAAACCTTAACGCACTCTTTACAAGAAGTACATTTATGATAATCAATTACCGCTAAATTATCTATTACATGGATTGCGTCAAACTTACAGGCCTTTTCGCATAACTTACAGGCAATACAGCCTACCGGGCAGACTGCCTTTACATCCCTGCCCATATCATGCGAACTACAGGCAACATATACGCTGAAAGAGACGGATACCAGCGATAATAATTTCTTTGGACAAGCCAACACACATTTATTACAAGAACGGCATTTGACTTTATCTACCACCGGCAAACCTTCTGCCGACATGCTGATTGCCCCAAATGGGCATGCCTTTTGACAGGTACCGAAACCCAAGCAGGCAAAGACACAGGCCTTCTGCCCCCCTAAAACCAGGTTTGCCGCAACGCAATCACTGATTCCGTTATATATATATTTATCCTTTACCCTTAATCCGCCATTGCAATGCAAAGTGGCAATCTTCTTAGTTTGCTTCTCAAGGGCTAGACCCATAATGCCGGCGATTTTCTCCTTCACCTCGTCGCTGCAAACCCGGCATCCGTCTACGGAACTTTTGCCGCTAAGTAAACTCTCAGCGAAACCAAAACATCCAGGATTACCGCAAGCACCGCAGTTTGATCCCGGAAGAAGATGCTGCACTTCTTCTAACTTAGGATTAACTTGAACGGCTAACTTCTTGGAGGCAATAGCTAAACCTACCCCAAAGAGTAAACCTAAAAAACCCAAAACTAACACAGCAATCAATATTTCCAAATTTCTTACTCCTAAAATTTAAATCCGCTAAAACCCATAAAACTCAAGCTTAAGACTGCGGCAATAATAAATGCCAGGGGAAAATCTTTCATAGCTTTTGGAACATTGCAAAGCTCAAGCCTCTCTCTTATCCCGGACATTAAAAGCATGGCTAAGGTATAGCCTAAACCCACGCATATACCCTGAAAAACCGAGTAATAGAAACTCGCAGCAACTGTCTTGCCGTTTATAAAAAACATATCTATATTTAATACCGCCACCCCCAATACCGCACAGTTTACGGTAATCAAGGGAAGGTAGATTCCAAAGGCTCTGTACATCTGCGGGCTTGTTTTTCTTATAACCATCTCTACGAGCTGCACAGAAGTTGCAATAACCAGAATAAAAGAGATCGTGCGCAGATAAGTAAGGTTAAACGGTAAAAGCATGTAGCGGTAAACAAACCAGGTGATCGCAGAAGACATAACAATAACAAACATAACCGCTCCGCTCATCGCCAAGGCAGGTTTTGTCTCCTTAGAAATAGCAATAAAGGAACAAAGCCCGAGGAAACGCGAAAGGATGACATTGTAAATAAATACCGACGAAATAAATATAGTCAGCAACTCTTGCAGGCTCATGCTTTTCTGCCTTTTAATAAATTAAATAAGCCCAATAATAACCCGATTACCAGCAATGCTCCTGAAGGCATGCCAAAGACAAACACCGGATGGAAACCTTTAAATAATGTATGCCCCAAGATCTGTCCTGAACCTAAAAATTCTCTTATCGCTGAAATAAGGATAAGCGCCAGGGTAAAACCTACCCCCATACCTAAACCATCAATAAACGAACGGGTTAAATTATTCTTGCAGGCAAACGCTTCAGCACGGCCCAAAACCATGCAGTTAACAACAATTAAAGGCACATAAATACCTAAAGAACGGTTTAATGCCGGGCTATACGCTTTCATACATAATTCGGCGATAGTAACAAAGGTGGCAATAATTACAATATAACAAGGAATGCGGATTTTACCCGGGATAAAATCCCTGATTAATGAAACAATAACACTTGAGCCCAGGAGCACAAAGGTAGCTGCAATCCCCATCCCTATGCCATTAGCTACTGATACAGAAACTGCCAGTGTCGGGCATAATCCTAAAACTAAAATAAAGGTGGGATTATCTTTAATTATCCCCTTAGTAAATTCCTGGATTAAATTCTTCATCTTGATCCGTAAATCCTGTTTTTAGTATAACGATCAATAAAAGGAGTTGCCGCGTTCATCATTAATATGGCATATGATACGCCTTCCGGATAACCGCCCCAGATACGGATAATTCCCGTAAACAAACCGCAACCTATGCCAAAGATAACTTGCCCTTTGACGGTTAATGGCGTAGCCACATAATCTGTTGCCATAAAAAATGCGCCCAAAATCAGGCCGCCGCTTAATATATGAAACAACCAATCTCCCTGGAATAACTGTTTGGCCCCAAATATATAAACAAATACAGCTGTAGTAAGAATATAGGTTGCCGGGATATGCCAGGTGATATAACCCTTGTATAATAAAATCGCCGCACCGATCAATAACGCTAATATACAAACTTCACCTAGGCATCCTCCGCGTTTACCCAGGAATAAATCCAGATAAGAAATATGCTCCAGGATTTTACCTTCTTTAAGCGCAGCCAGGGGGGTCGCCGAGGTTATCGCGTCATAACTAAGCGGCTTAGCAAAGGTAGTCATATATTTGGGCCAGGAGGCCATAAGAAACACCCTGCCTACCAATGCGGGATTAAAAATATTCTGTCCCAACCCTCCAAAAACCTGCTTGCCGATAGAAATGGAAAATACCGCCCCGACTATAGGCAGCCACAAAGGCACATTGGAAGGAAGGTTATAGGCCAGTAATATCCCGGTGATTACCGCTGAACCATCCATAACCGTAATCTTCTTTTTAGTCCATATCTCAAATACTGTTTCAGTTAAGACCGCGGCAATAACCGCAACTAAAGTAACCCAAAGCGCGTCTAAACCGAATATAATTACACCGGCGATTCCAGCCGGAATAGTGCTCAACACAACTGTCCACATAATCCGGGAAACGGATTCCTGTTTATGGATATGCGGAGAACCGGAAACTATAAGGCTATTTCTCATTTTTAATTAATTCCTGTAATCCTTGCGCTTTTTTCTCTACTGAATCTATTACCGCCCGGCTGGAAATTGTCGCCCCGCTGATTGCCTGAACTGCCGATAAACTTAAAGCATCCTGGTTATTGAACTGGCTGGTAAAGTTGTTTTCGGTTATCCGCATACCTAAACCCGGAGTTTCATTTAAAGATATTACCTTTATAGCGCTGATCTTGCCGTCAGGAAAAATGCCGGCTAAGGTCTCAATTACGCTGGAATATCCCTTACCGCTGGCCTTAAAAACAAAACCAATCAGGATATCCTGGCTATCAAACGCCTTATAATACAATATATCCTGGCCTGACTTTACCTCTGCGAACTTTGCGGCTCCAGGCATAACTTCTTTAAGCGCCGCCTGCTCTTCTGCTAATGCCTGGGCAATAATCTTAGAACGGGTAAGCGCGTTAACCCCCGATAATAACCCCGCGGCGATTATGCAAATGAAGGCCAGGATAAAACCGTAACGGGCGATTTCCTTCATTTTACTTTACCCCCTCCAGTTTTGCCATTTTAATCGTCTGCAACAACCTGCGGTTTGCCGGACAAACATAATTACATATGCCGCATTCAATGCAATCGCTGGCTCCATATTCTTTAGTTAATTCCCAGAGAGACCTTTCTGAAGCCAGATTAATCTGGCAAGGCATAAGCCCTACAGGGCAGGCGCGTACACAAGCGGCGCAGCGTATACAAGGCTGTTCTTCTAATCCCTGCGCCTCTTTCTTATTCATCAGCAGCAAGCCGTTGCTGGATTTTATAAGCGGCACCTCATCCGTATACTGGGCAATCCCCATCATCGGGCCGCCGATAATAATCTTGGCTGGTTCCTCATTCAAACCGCAGAATTCAATAAGATCTTTAATCGGCGTGCCGATACGCACCAAAAGATTAACCGGCTCTTTGATACAAGAACCGGTAACAGTAACAATCCTCTCAATCAACGGTTTGCCCTTATATACTGCTTCATAAATCGCAAACATGGTACTTACATTCTGGACGAGAGCTCCAATATCAAAAGGGTATTTCCCGCGGGGAAGCTCCTTACCTAAAATGTTGCGAATCAACTGTTTCTCCCCTCCCTGCGGGTAATCCGATTTCAGTACTTTTACCTTAATATCATCAAAGACTGAGAAAGCCTTGATCGCCTCCGGCTTATTATCCTCTATCCCGATATAAACATCTTTTATACCAAGGCAGGAAACAATTAACCTGATCCCTTGAACAATTTCCGTTGTTTTCTCAACCATCAGGCGGCTATCCGCAGTCAAATACGGTTCGCATTCGGCGCCGTTAATAATCAAAGTATTCACCGGCTTAGGAGGATTGAGCTTGATATGAGTAGGAAAACTCGCCCCGCCCATCCCGACAATCCCTGCCTCCAGAACAATATCTCTCAATTCCTGCGCTGTAAGACTGGAGGACTGGCTACGGATGGATTTGGAGAAATCCATATCTTCTTTGCCATCGCCCTGAATGATTACCGCCTTGGCCCGGCCGATGACCGGATGTGGGCAATCTTGAATAGCCGATACCGTACCGGAGATTGAAGCATGGATCGGCGAATATACCCCGGAGGGCAAAGAGGCAATTCTCTGCCCGCAAGAAACCATATCCCCGACCTTTACTTCCGGCACGCAAATCTTACCCAAATGCTGAATCAAGGAAATACAAACCTTCTTTGGCAGAGGCATGCTACAGGTAGGCTTATTTTCCGAATAGTGCTTATTTTCCGCTAACTTAACCATGCCGCCTTTCGGTTAAAAAATAAATTTACTAACCCAAGCAGGCTTAATAAAGCGCCCACGATGACTAGAATCAATAAATGAGAAAATCTTTCCGCTAATATACTGCTGATAAACATAAAAACCAGGAAACCCAGATGCATAACTATCTCAAATGAACTAAAAATCTTGCCCAGCATTTCATTATCGCTGACGCTATGAATAATGGTATTGGAGGCAATCATGATGGGAGCGATAGTCAAACCCAAACACAGTGCCAACAACGCGGCCATGGCAAAATTGGGATAATTATATATTCCCAGGGCAAAGATGTCCAGCATTATTCCGCTTAAGACCAAAGAAGTAAAAATTACCTTATAATGCGAGATACGCTGGCCAAACCTACCGTAAACCAAAGAACCCAGGAATAAACCAATGCCTAAAAACATCACCAGTAACCCCAGGTCTTTAGTTGTGGAGTGCAGGGTATTCTGTACAAAAACAATGATTACCACATAAACCGCGCCTAATGCGGACCAAAGCGCAAAGATAATCGCGGCGGTAAAGCGGATATCTTTCTTACGGATAAAGTAAAATACCCCCTCCTTAATCTCCTGGAATACTGATTTCCTGATTACTTCCATAATCTCCTGCCCTACCTTCTTGAAGTCCATTTCCACCACAAACCTTTTGGAGATCAAGAAAATAAGCGTCCCTGAGACTAAAAATGTCAAAGAATTAAGATAAAAACCACTTCTGGCACCTAACCACTCTACAAGCACACCGCTAATCCCAAACCCTAAGGTCGCGGCAATCATCCCGGTTGTATTCACCAGGGAATTTGCTATAAGCAGGTCCTTTTTATCAACTAAATCGGGGATAATCGAAAGTTTGGCAGGGACAAAAAACCTGCCGATAGAGAAAGCGATGAAGATAATCAGGTAAACCGGGGCTAAACTTTTCGCATAGAATAGAAACAAGGGTATAGCCAGGACTAACAAACTGCGCAAGAAATCGCAGGCAAACATTGTCCTGCGCCTGTCCCAGCGGTCTACATAAACACCGGCAAGCGGGCCGATAATAAAGACTGGGATTATGGTGAAAGAAAGTATCTTGGCAATCTGCAAGGTAGAACCTGGGGCGCGCAGGTAAACAAAGGCAATCAAGGCCATCTGGCCAAGCCTGTCTCCCAGCTGTGAAATGATCTGGCCCAGCCATAAGAGGAAGAAATTACGATTTCTTAAAACTTCTCGGAATCTAGCCATAGTGTTTTAAATTAAGCCGATGAGTGGAATCGAACCACCGACCTTGACTTTACGAAAGTCCTG
>CAZQGT010000064.1:0-9002 GCA_964593005.1 uncultured Planctomycetales bacterium | reverse complement strand
TTTCCGCCACTCTTGCTTCTACCGGCACCCCCAGCTTATTTTTGCATACAGCCGAGGCGATCCACGGGGATTTGGGCAAGGTAACTGCCGAGGATGTTATAATAATCCTTTCTAACAGCGGCTCTACCGAGGAGATGAAGCAGCTGCTCCCCAT
Organism: uncultured Planctomycetales bacterium; assembly: GCA_964593005.1. GTDB lineage: Bacteria > Omnitrophota > Gorgyraeia > Gygaellales > Profunditerraquicolaceae > UBA6249. The sequence continues at coordinate 8,848 of CAZQGT010000064.1, read as the reverse complement.
ACTTAAAAAGATAGGTTCTCCGATAATATCGCTGACCGGGAATTTAAAATCCGTGCTTGCTAAATACAGCGATGTAGTCCTGGATGTTTCGGTTAAGAAGGAGGCTTGTCCGTTAGGGCTGGCCCCTACAGCATCAACCACCGCTACTCTAGCAATGGCTGACGCTTTGGCGGTGTGTTTACTGGAGCTGAAAGGTTTTAAAGAAAAAGATTTTGCTTTTTTCCATCCCGGAGGGGCTTTAGGCAGGAGGCTGCTTTTAAGGGTTGAGGATATTATGCGCCGGGCGCAAGGCAATGCCGTGGTGGATGAAAATAAGAAAGTTTCGCAGGTCTTATGCGCGATTACCAGGGCAAGGGCAGGTTCAGCTACAGTCGTAAATAAACAGGGTAAGTTAAAAGGGATTTTTACCGACGGAGACTTGCGCCGCCACCTGGAAACTGATAAAAATCTGGCCCAGCGCCTGATTAAAGAGGTAATGACTAAGAATCCGACGGTAGTAAATAAAGATATGCTGGCTGCCGAGGCAATGCGCATATTGCAGGACAAGAAAATTGATGAAGTCCCTGTTGTGGATAAATTTATGCGGCCGGTGGGTTTGTTAGACGTGCAGGACCTGCTTAAGGCGGGATTGGTTTAATATGGCTAAAAGAATAACAAAAAAAGAATTAAACAGCCGGCTGCGGAAAGTTAAATTGCTCCTGCTGGATGTAGACGGGGTTTTGACCGACGGCAGGATAGTCTATGATTCCAAGGGTGGTGAATTGAAGTTTTTTGATGTGCATGACGGTTTGGGGGTGTATGTTTTAAATAGAGCGGGCATACCTACAATATTGGTTACTGCCAAGAGCTCCAAAGCTATACTGCCGCGGGCCAGGGATATGCGGGTTGCCGAGGTTTTCGGCGATGTCTTCCCTAAGACCGCGGTCCTGGGGAAGGTTACCAGAAAGTATAAGGTTTCCCCGGATGAAATTTGTTTTGTGGCAGATGATTTAGTGGACCTTTCGCTTATGCATAAAGTTGGCTTGCCGATAGCGGTAGAAAATGCCTGCGCTGAAATAAAAAAGGCGGCTGTATATATAACCGGCTGCGTGGGCGGGCGCGGGGCTGTCAGGGAAGCCGCCGAATTAATTCTAAAATCGCAAGGCAAATGGAAAGATATTTTAAAATTTTATGGGGTTTAAGAAGTTTGTTTTTTTAGTCCTGGCGTTCATATTTTTCTCCGGCAAATCTTTCGCGGTTGAAACCGATAATAAAGTAAATGAGGCCAAGGATTCTGACCAGCAGATCGGGGATTTTTCTCTTTCCGGATACGGCGAGAAGGGGAAAAAGTCTTGGGACTTGGCCGGAAAATCAGCGGATATATTTAATGAGGTAGTTAAGCTGAAAGAAGTGGTGGGTAACCACTACGCGGAAAAAGACAATATTAACCTTACCGCTGATAACGGGGATTTTAATAAAAGCAGCGGAGTCGTGCATTTAGAAAATAATGTGGTAATTACCACGTCCAGCGGTTCAAAGCTGACTACCGACTCTCTGGATTGGGACCGCAAACAGCAGATCGTCAGTACTTTGGATAAGGTCAGCCTGCAGCGTTCAGATATGAACCTTACCGGAGAGGGGGCTAAGGGGCATACTGCGCTTAATCAAGTAGCCCTGGAAAAGAATGTGCGTTTGGATATCCAGCCCCAGGATAAGCAAAAAGGCAAAAAAGAAAAGATTGTTATTATTTGCGATGGCCCCCTGGAAGTAGATTACGAAAAAAATATTGCCATATTCAATAATAATGTTAAAGTAGAAACGCCGGATTTAACAATCTATAGCGATAAGATGCAGGTTTATTTCATCCCCAAACAGGAAGGCGTTAAGAAGGGCGAGGCTGCTGCGGGGATGTCCAGCTCTATAAATAAGATCATCGCCCTGGGAAATGTGCGTATCCTGCGCGGTGAAAATACTTCTTACAGCCAGGAGGCGGTATATACCGCTTTGGATAAAAGGATAGTTTTGACCGGCAGGCCTCAGATTGAAATTTACCAGACGGAGAACCTGAATGCAGCTTTTAGAAACTAAAGGTTTAGCCAAGTCGTACGACGGACGCGCTGTGGTTAACGGCGTGGATATCACGGTTAAGCGCGGCGAAATAGTCGGTTTACTGGGGCCCAATGGCGCGGGCAAGACCACAACTTTTTATATGATTGTCGGCATCGTGCCCCCGAACCGCGGGACGATTGTTTTTGATAACCATGAAATTACGAACCTGCCTATTCATGAGCGGGCGCGTTTTGGCATAGGCTATCTTTCTCAGGAAGCTTCAATATTCCGTAAACTTACTGTGGCTGAGAATATAAGCGCGATATTGGAAACATTGCCTTTGAACCGGTCGCAGAGAAAACGCAGGCTGGTTTCCCTGCTTGAAGAATTGAACATCGCGCATTTGGCGAATAATAAGGCGTATACCTTGAGCGGAGGGGAAAGGCGCAGGCTTGAAATCACCAGGGCCTTAGTAACCAATCCTTCTTTTATACTTTTGGATGAGCCTTTTTCCGGGATTGACCCGATAGTTGTTAATGAAGCTCAGGAAATTATTAAAGAGCTGAAGGCCAAGGGGCTGGGCATCTTATTAACCGATCATAATGTCCGCGAGACTCTGGCTATAACCGACCGGGCTTATTTGATCGCCGATGGCTCTATCCTTATTTCTGGCTCGGCCCACGAGTTGATTAATCATCCGCGCGCGCGCGAGGTTTATTTGGGCGAGAAATTTCGCATGTGATACAAAGATTCCCGCCGTTATACACTCGCAATGCTTTAGCGCCATACACCAAAGCATTGCTCGTAACGTCTGGAATTAATTCGGCCAGACAACTTATGTTCGTTATCACTCCATAAGTTGTGGCCTCATTAAGAAAGGATTCAAATGAAGACTGAAGTAAAGAAACTGGACAGCACTAAATGTGAGTTAAGCGTAGCAGTCAGCGGTGAATTAGTAAAAAATAAATTTGAAGAGATTTTTTCCCAGGTTGCCAAAGAAGCCAAGGTCCCGGGTTTCCGCCCGGGGAAGGCCCCGAGGGATGTTTTAGAGAAGCATTATGCTTCTTCGGTCCATGAGCAGGTATTAAAGGATCTGGTCCCCGATGTATATAACCAGGCTATCGCGGCGGAAAAGCTTGATGTTATTGAACTGCCCCAGATAAGCGATGTAAAATTAGACCGCAGCAACCTTTCTTTTAAGGCGGTTGTGGAAGTCAGCCCGGAGATCGCGGTTAAAGATTACAAAAAACAAAAAATAAATTACAAGCCGGTCACGGTGACTGCCGATGAAATTAAGAAGCACGTAGATTCTATCAAAGAGTCGCGCAAGGCAGAGGCATTAGACGATAAATTTTGCCGCTCTCTGGGGTATCCGAATTTATCGGAATTTGAGAAAGCGGTTGAAAGGCAGATTTTTATTACTAAAGAAAACCAGGAACGCCAGCGCATTGAAAGCGAATTGATTGATAACCTTCTTAAGGGTCTGGAATTCAAGATCCCGGAGAGCCTGGTTAACCGTCAGACGCAGGATATGCTTCGCCAGACTAAACTGGATCTGGCGATGAAGGGGATTCCCAGGGATAAAATTGATGAGCAGGAGAAGCTGCTTCTTGACGGGATTCAACCGCAGGCTAAGAAGCAGGTTAAGGTTTATTTAGTCCTGGCCCAGATTGCCAAGAAAGAAGGTATTCCAGTTGATGACCATATGCCGGCTAAGGTAATGGAATTTTTATTAAGGGAAGCGGATTGGCAGGAGGCTCATTAAAGAGGAGGCTTACGATGGAGACAAAGATGCAGACATTGGTTCCTATGGTAATTGAACAAACTGCCCGGGGTTATGAACGCGCCTATGATATTTACTCGCGTCTTTTAAAAGACCGCATTCTTTTTATAGGCACGCCCATAGATGATTATGTGGCTAATCTTGTGATCGCCCAGATGCTTTTCCTGCAGATGGAAGATAAAGATAAGGACATTAACGTTTACATTAATTCGCCCGGCGGATCAGTTACCGCAGGCCTTGCGATATATGATACTATACAGTTTATAAAATGCGATATAGCAACTTATTGCGTTGGCCAGGCAGCAAGTATGGGGGCGGTTTTATTGGCGGCAGGCACTAAGGGCAAGCGTTTTGTACTTCCCAATTCGCGGGTAATGATTCATCAGCCCTGGGGCGGAGTACAGGGGGCGGCTGCTGATATATCTATCCAGGCTAAAGAAATTTTAACTCTGCGCGATAAAATTAATAATATCCTTGCTCACCATACATCTCAAACGCTTGAGAAAATCGAGAAAGATACTGACAGGGATTATTTTATGTCTGCCAAAGAAGCAAAGGATTACGGGATAATTGATGAAGTAGTATCAAACAACAAAAAGTAAAATAACACCCCGCGTTTATAATGAGTTACGCGGGTGTGCCCATCTGGGCAAGGGGGAATGAAAAAATGAGAAAAAACTATCTTTTAACTCCGGGGCCAACTCCACTGCCGCCTGAAGTATGCCAGGCATTAGGTAAACCGATTATTCACCATCGTACTCCGCAATTTCAGTCCATACTTAAGGAAGCCGGGGAAGGGTTAAAGTACGTATTTCAGACTCAGAACGATGTCTTTATCCTTACTTCTTCCGGTACCGGGGCAATGGAGGCAGCGGTAGTTAACCTGCTTTCAGCCCAGGATGCCGCGATTTGCGTTGAGAGCGGTAAATTCGGGGAACGCTGGACAGAATTGTGCAAGGGTTATGGAATCAACGCGGATGTGATTAAGGTTGAGTGGGGAAAGGCGGTTGACCCGCAAGAAATTGAAAAACGGCTTAAAGCCAACCCCGATATAAAGGCCGTCTTTACTACGCTTTGCGAAACTTCAACAGGCGTGGCTACCGATATCGAGGCGATCGGCAAGGTGGTTGCTAAGTACAATGCAGTTTTAGTAGTGGATGCGATCAGCGGCTTAGGGGCGATTGATTTAAAGACCGATGCCTGGGGTGTTGACGTATGTGTCTCCGGTTCGCAAAAAGGATTTATGCTTCCTCCGGGGCTGGCTTTTATCAGTGTAAGTAAAAAGGCCTGGGATATGATTGCTCTTTCAAAAAGCCCGAGGTATTATTTTGATTTAACAGTGGCCAGGAAGGCGATCCAGAAAACAGACACGCCTTTTACTCCGGCTATCTCACTGGTTATTGCCTTGGTAGAGGTATTAAGGATGATGAAACAGGACGGCCTGGAGAATATATTCAAACGCCATAATCTTATGGCTAATGCCACCAGGGCGGCGATGAAGGGTTTGGGTTTGAAATTATTTGCTCCCACCGCTGCGTCTGATGCGGTAACCGCGGTAAATGTCCCTGCCGGTATTGACGGAGAGAAATTAGTTAAAACCATGCGCGATGTTTACGGAGTGACCATTGCCGGAGGCCAGGCGGAATTAAAGGGCAAGGTATTCAGGTTTGCTCATATGGGTTTTATCGAGGAGTTTGATATTATTGCCGGTATCAGCTGCCTGGAGAAGGTGCTTAAACAGTTAGGCTATAACTTTGAATTAGGCGCAGGGGTCAAGGCGGCAGAAGAAATTTTCTCAAAATCTTAAAAAATTAAAATGGGGACAGCGGAAAAGGAGTAGGGTAAAATGATTAAGATCCTGGTTAGCGACGCATTATCCGAAGAGGGGTTAAAAGTATTCAAGGAGTCCAAGGAACTTAGCGTAGACGTAAAAACAGATTTAAAGCCGGATGCCTTAAAAGAAGTAATCAAGGATTATGATGCCCTGGTTGTGCGCAGCGCAACCAAGGTAACCAGCGAAATAATCCAGGCGGCTAAGAAATTAAAAGTCGTGGGACGCGCCGGTGTCGGGCTGGATAATGTGGATTTGGAAGCAGCTACCCAAAAGGGGATTATCGTAATGAATACCCCGGCGGGAAATACTATTTCTACCGCTGAACATACCTTTAGCATGATCCTTGCTCTTTCCAGGAATATCCCGCAGGCTAATGCCTCAACCAAAAAAGGGGAATGGAAGCGTTCAAAGTTTATGGGCGTGGAAGTTTACGGGAAAACCCTGGGTATAGTTGGTTTTGGCCGCATTGGTTCAGAGGTGGCTAAGCGGGCTTTGTCTTTTGGAATGAAGATATTAGCTTATGACCCGTTCCTCTCGGCTGAGGTTGCCGAGAGCATCGGAGTAGAGATCGCGGAATTAAAAAAAGTTTTACAGGAAGCTGACTATATTACCGTGCATACTCCTTTAACCGATGAAACCAGGCATATGATTTCGGATAAAGAGTTTGCCTTGATGAAAAAAGGGGTGCGCGTAATTAACTGCGCCCGCGGCGGGATAATTGACGAGGCGGCTTTAGTCAAGGCATTAAAAGAACTCAAGGTGGCAGGCGCGGCAATGGATGTTTTTGAAAATGAGCCACTTTGTGCGGAGAATGAGCTTTTAAAATTAGATAATGTAATTCTAACCCCGCATTTAGGCGCTTCTACTGAAGAGGCCCAGGTGAATGTGGCAATTGAGGTGGCCGAGATTGTGCGCGACGCGCTTTTGGGCAGAGGTATACGCAATGCCGCTAACTATCCTTGCCTGGAAGCGGAGGTCTGCAAAATCCTTAACCCCTATATTAATTTAGGGGAAAAACTCGGCATGTTTGCTGCTCAGCTTGTAGAAGGAAGGTTCCAGGAGTTGGTTATAAATTATAGCGGAGAAATTACCAAGTATGATTTAAGCCCTGTGACCATGGCTTTGGCTAAAGGGGTGCTTGAGCCGATATTAAAGGAGACGGTAAATTTTGTTAATGCCGTATCTTTGCTTAAGGAAAGAGGGATAAAACTGCGTGAATCAAAGTCTGCTCAGGAGGGCGAGTTTGTTAACCTTATCCAGCTGGAAATCAAGACGGATAAAGAAGTGAAGAAAGTCTTTGGAACGCTTTCCAGCAACAAACAGCCGCGGATTGTGAAGATTGACGACTATTATCTTGAGCTATACCCTATCGGCGAGATGGTCTTTATCCGTAATTGGGACAAGCCCGGTTTAATCGGCAACCTGGGGACGCTGATGGGTAAAAACGGCATTAATATCGCCGCGATGACCTTTGGCCGGGACCAGCAGGGAGGCAAGGCAATCAGCGTGTTGAACGTGGATAGCCAGGTAAGCCCTGAGATTCAGGATAAAATACGCGTACTAGAAAATATTTTAACCGTAAAAGTTATCAGGACATGAGAAGCATCAAATTTATACTTTTTATCCTTGTTCTGCTGGGATTGAGCGCCGGCAATCTTTACGCAAAGGAAATAACCATCCTTTATACCGGCACCACCCATGCTATGCTTTATCCATGCAGCTGCCCTTTTGAACGTGATGGCGGTATTGTCCGCCGGGCTTCCCTGGTAAAGGAATTAAGAAGAAAACATCCGGCTTTATTGCTTTTAGATTGCGGTTCTTTTACCGCCGGGGGGATGTTGGATGAGTATACCCAGAATAGCCGGCTGGACATGCATCGTTCCGAAGTGAACCTTAAGGCTATGGAGTTGATGCGTTATGATGCTGTTGCTGTAAACAACGATGAGTTTAATTTCGGCAAGAGTTTCTTCCTGAAAAACGCCAGAAAAGATAGCCCGGCTTTTTTGAGCGCCAATTTAGAATCTGATAAAGTAGCCCCGTATATCGTTAAGCAGGTCTCCGGGGTAAAAATCGGCCTTATCGGTTTAACTAACCTGGCTGCTAACCAGAAATCCGAAGGTTTAAAGATCAGGCCTCCTAAGGGGATAGACGGTTTGGTCCGCCGCCTTAAGAGTGAAGGCGTAGAGATTGTGGTTGTCTTGAGCACGCTGGATAAAAGAGAAAACGCGGATTTAATTTCTAGTGCCAAAGAAATTGATATCCTTTTTACAGTTAATAGTTCGGGAAAAAATGATTTTGAATCCAAGGTAGGGTCAACATTTATAGTCCGGCCTTCCTGGCAGGGCCGTAAGCTGGGAAAGCTTACCCTGGATGTTAAAGACGGTAGGCTTTTAAATTGCAAGAATGAAGAGATCAGGCTTTCGGATAAGGTTGCCGATGACCCTGAAATCCTGGAAATTATGCCGCGTTGTTATTCCGACACTGATTGCAAAAAAAGCGGGATGATCGGCAGCTGCCAGAAGCCGGGGGAACTTGGCGCCGGATGTTTATTTACTAAGCCGGATAAGCTGAAGCTGATTATAATAACCTCCAGGGATTGCGTTGTCTGTAATGCCGACCCGGTAGTGGATTTGCTGAAGAAACAATTCCCGGGTATCAGAGAAGAGTTTATTGATTCCAGGCAGGCCCAGGGTTTGATTAAAGATTTATCAATTGAGATCCTGCCGGCTTATATTATCGGCAAGGAAGTAGAAAAAGAAGCTGCCTTTGAGAGTTTTAAAAATAACCTGGATTTAAAAGGCGGGCTTTATCTGCTTAAACCGCAGGTAAGCGGAATATCTTATTTTCTTAACCGTCAGGTTAAAAAAGGAAGCCTGGATTTATTTTTCAGTTTATTTGATAAGGATGCCGCGGGCCTACTTTCGGTTTTAAGGGAATTTAATCCGTCTTTGCATTTCCTGGTGGTGGAAAATGACAAAGGGCTTGATGCCAGAAACGGCGCATTTGAAATAGAGGAGTGCCTGCGCGGGGTATGCGTGAAAAAGTATTACCCGCAGAAGTCCTGGGATTATTTAACCTGCCGGGCTAAGAATATTAATAGTTCATGGTGGGAGGATTGCCTTGCTGAAGTTGACACTCAAAAAATAAAAGATTGCGCTAAAGGGGCAGAAGGATTATCGCTGTTAAAAGAAAATATCGCTTTA
>CAZQGT010000063.1:0-9257 GCA_964593005.1 uncultured Planctomycetales bacterium | reverse complement strand
CTCCACGGGGATACCCGGAATACTCAAGCTCCATTGGCTAAAATCGACATTCGCTACGAAATTTACCAGGTTCATTTTATCAAATAGTTTGGCAGCTGTTCACTTAATGTACTAAAACATGAATATCCGCACAATAGACTGGAAAAATAATAAAGTAAGAATAATCGACCAAACTAAATTGCCGCAGAGGCTAGTTTATCTTGATATCGGCAAGGCAGGGGAGTTGTGGCGGGCAATTAAAACAATGCAGGTGCGCGGGGCTCCGGCCTTAGGCGCTGCCGCTGCTTTAGGGGTATATCTGGGAGTAAAAGATTACCAGGGTTCTGATTGGCCGGGATTTAACCGTAAGTTAAACAGGGCCTCAAAATATATTGCCGGCTCCCGTCCGACAGCAAGGAATCTTTTCTGGGGCATTGAAAGAGTTTGCGCGATTGCCTTGAAACATAACAGGAAACCCGTTTTTAAGATTAAAAAAGCTATCCTTGATGAGGCAAAGAAGATTATGCAGGAGGATGCTTATTCCTGCCGCCGGATCGGTTATTACGGAGCTAAATTCTTAAAGCCCGGCAGCAGGGTCTTAACAATCTGCAATGCCGGGATACTGGCGACGATTGATTATGGCACTGCACTGGGAGTTATTTATTCTGCCTGCCGTCAGGGTAAGCAAATTAAAGTATTTTCCTGCGAAACCCGGCCTTTGTTGCAGGGCAGCAGGCTGACTGCCTGGGAGCTTTCTAAACAGGGAGTGGATGTTACGATGATCGCGGATAATACCGCAGCCTTGCTTATGGCGGATGGAAAGATAGATTTGGTAATTGCCGGTTCGGACAGGATTGCCGCAAACGGAGACGCAGCCAATAAAATCGGGACAATGAACTTAGCAATTCTATGCAAATATCATAAGATACCTTTTTATATAGCTGCCCCAAAGAGCACATTTGATTTGAAATTAAAAAGCGGACAAGGTATCAAGATTGAAATGCGCAATCCGCAGGAGGTTACTAAAATTTTGTTTAAGAAAAACGTTGCGCCTCGCACGGCCAAAGCGATTAACCCTGCTTTTGATGTTACCCCGCATCAATTGATCAGCGCGATTATTACCGATAAAGGGGTTATCCGGAAACCCTATATCAAGAATATTAAAAGAATATTGAAAGGAAAATAGATGCGTTTAAAAGAGGTCGGCGAGTTTGGTTTAATCAAAAGATTCCGCAAACAAATCAGGACCGACCGCTCTGTTTTTATGGGCAGCGGAGATGATTGCGCGGTCTTGAAGCTGAATAAATCCAGTTATCAATTATTTACCTGTGATATGATTGTTGAGGATGTGGATTTCAAGGGGGCTGATAATTTGGAGGATGTAGGCAGGAAGGCTTTAGCCATATCTATAAGCGATATTGCCGCCTGCGGAGGTATTCCCAGGCATGCTGTAATATCATTAGGCCTGCCGAAGAATATGCCTGTTGAGCAGGTTGATCTTTTAGCAAAAGGGATATTCGGCCTGGCGAAGAAATATAAAATTAATATTGTAGGGGGAGATATCAGCGCGTCCGCCAAGTTAATTATTGATGTAAGCATGCTGGGAGAAGTCCGCAAAGACAGGCTCTGCCTGCGCAAGGGGGCAAAATCCGGGGATATTATTATGGTTACGGGAAGTTTCGGAGGCTCAATCAAGGGCAAGCATTTAAGATTTACTCCCCGCCTGAAAGAGGCGCTTTTCTTAGTGGATAATTTTAAGCTTAATTCCATGATTGATGTTTCCGACGGTTTAATCCAGGACTTAGGGCACATATTAGAGCAAAGCCGCGTTGGGGCTGTTCTGTTTGAAAGCCTTGTTCCTTTAAGTAAGAGCGCTAAAGATACGCAAGAGGCGCTTTGTTCCGGCGAGGAATTTGAACTGCTTTTTACTGTTGATAGAGAAGAGGCCAATAAGATTATTAAATCTTCAAAATACCGTTTTAGCGTGATAGGAGAGATTATGCCTGCTTCATTCGGATTAAGGCTGATTGATCATAAGAGTAAATATAGCGTGGAGTCGCGAGCCGCCCGGCTAAGCAAGGCCGGGTTTAAACATTTCTAATGAAAAAACTATCCAGATCAGTTAATCAGACATTAAAAATAGGCAAGCTGCTTGCGCAAAATCTTTCCGGCGGAGAAATCATTCTTTTATCCGGTTCGCTTGGGGCGGGCAAGACAGTTTTAGCCAAGGGAATCGCCCAGGGGCTTGGTATTGATAAATATAATGTAGTCAGTCCGACATTTGTTTTCTTGCGCGTGTATAAAGGCAAATATTTTCTAAACCACTTTGATTTTTACCGGGTCAGCAGCCATAAAGAAATCCTGGCATTAGGGTATGAAGAGTATTTTTACTCTGACGCCGTAACGGTTATTGAATGGCCGGAACGTTTAAAATTCCTCTTGCCAAAGGAATTCTTAAAGATTAAGCTAGTTGTTAAGGGCAAAGACAGCAGGATGCTTGAATTTGTTTGCAAGGGCCCCAGGTATAAACAGTTATTAAAGAGGGTATATGAAAATATTAGGCATTGATACTACAACTAAATTTTTGTGCCTCGGCTTATATGTAGACGGAAACTTCTATGAATATAATCTTGAGACAGGCAGAAGCCTTTCCGCGCTTTTGGTGCCGACTATACAAAGGGTGCTGGAAGCCGTAAGATTAAAAATATCGGATATTGATTATTTTGCCTGCGGCCTGGGCCCGGGGTCTTTTACCGGAATGCGCATAGGTTTAGCTACGATAAAGGGTTTAAGTATCGCCAGAAATAAGCCGGTACTCGGGGTGTCTACACTGGATATCCTGGCGGAAAATGTTACGCTTAATAATGCTTTGATTGTTCCGGCTATAGATGCCAGGAGAGGGCTTATTTATTGCAGTTCTTATAGAAGAGAAAAAGGCCTGCTCAAGCGTAAAAGCGAGTATAAGCTTTTGAATCCGGATGAGTTTGTTAAGAAATTTTCCAATAGAGCAATAATTCTAGGGGATGCCGCAATCCCGTACCGGGATAAAATGTCCTCGTGTATAAGAGGCGTAACTATCCTGGATAAGGATTACTGGTTTCCCAAGGCGCACAATCTTATTAAGCTTGCGTTGGCTAAAATAAAAGTTAAACAATTCACTTCTGCGCAAGCAATCAAACCAATTTATTTATACCCTCAAGAATGCCAGATAAAAAAATGATCGGTTACCGGCCCACCTGGGCTGAGGTAAATCTTAACAACTTAGAGCATAACTTTAAGCAGGTAAAATTACACCTGCGGCCGCATATAAAGGTATTGGTGACGGTGAAGGCAGATGCCTATGGGCACGGATTAATTCCTGTATCTAAAAGGCTGGCTGCCGGCGGAGTGGATTATCTGGGGGTTGCTTCTATTGACGAGGGAATAAAATTAAGAAGAGCTAACGTAAAAACGCCCATACTTGTTCTTGGGGTTATCCTGAAGCAGGATATCCAGTCGCTTTTTACCTTCAAACTTACTCCCACAATCTGCGATTACGGATTGGCAAGCGCCTTAAGCAGGAAAGCCGTTGCCTTAAATAAACCGATACGCGTACATATTAAAGTAGATACCGGTATGGGCAGGATTGGCGTTGCCCACCAGGATGCTTTTGAGCTGGTAAATAAAATTAAGAAACTCAAAGGTATCCTGATTGAAGGGATCTTTACGCATTTTCCTTTCGCGGATTCCGGCCGCCAGTTTACTGCTTTTCAAATAAAATTATTTTATAAGCTGGTTGATGATTTAAAAAAACGGGGAATATCTATTCCTTTAGTGCATGCCGCTAATAGCGCCGGGCTGATTAACCATCAGGACAGCCATTTTACCATGGTTAGGCCGGGGCTTGTAATTTACGGGCTATACCCTAAGCCCGGGATGAATATAAATCTAAAACCTGTACTTAGCCTTAAAACCCGCGTAATTTTTATAAAACAGGTTTCTGCGGGTTGCGGCATAAGTTATGGGCATTCCTATATAACTAAACGCCCGGGCTCAATAGTTACTTTGCCTATCGGCTATGGTGACGGTTATCCGCGCAATCTTTCAAACCTTGCTCCGCTTTTAATCGGCGGAAGGAGGTTCCGCATCAGCGGCAGGATTTGCATGGACCAGATTATGGTTGATGTGGGTAAATTCAAGCCGAAATTAGCGGATGAAGTGGTTTTAATTGGGAAACAGGGCAAAGAAAAAATTACTGCTGAACAACTGGCTGACTTAGCCGGCACCATTCCCTATGAGATTGTCTGTGGCTTAGGCAGCCGCATCCCGCGTATTTATAGATAATAGAGATAATAGGGACAGCGACCATTATCTTATCAATCTAAAATAATAATGGTCGCTGTCCCTATTATGGTAATTTGGCGATTAAGTAGAGGCTGACTGATAGTACGATTAAATGGCTCATTGAGGCAGCCGCAAAAGGCATAAGCAGGCCGGATTTTCCTATAGCCAGAAACACGGCATCCAGTATGTAATAAAGAAATCCTACAATAATTGAAATCCCGATAGAAGCCATTCCCGTTGCCCGCCTGCCGGTCATCAGGGAAAAAGGAATACCCAGGAGTATGATTATTATACTGGTAAATGGCATAGTAAAACGCTGGTAGAGGTCTACTTTCAGGTTCCTGATTACGGTAGTTGCCCCGCTTTTAGAAACTCTCCAGATATAATCCTGCATTTGGCGTATATCCATTAGTTCGGGTTTCTGTCTGAGGTTGGCAAAGTCCTTCGGGGTTTCTGGTATCGTCATTATCTCTTCTTCAAAATATGACGGTTCATCAATTACCTGTCCATTGTGGTCAAAATCATATGTGATGCATTGGGAAAATTTCCATAGCCCGTCCACATAAGCGCCCTTGTCCGCGACAATCTTTTTGGTCAGGTTTTGATTATCGTCGTGCTCTAAAATCGTGATTCCTTCCATAGTTTTGGTGTTGGTAAAGAACTTACTGATAAAAAACAGCCTGTTCCTTGAGCCGTACATTGAAAGGTTCAAAATTACTTCAAGTTTCTTGGCTTTATGGCTGCCCTGGCCTTCTTCTATCTGAGCCTTAATAATTTGATTTTCAGCTAAAGCAGGAGGGACAAATCGGTCATTTACCCAAAATACTAGCAGACTGATGAGCAGTCCAAAGAGTAAAACATTTTTAGCAATTTCAAATATACTCAAGCCGCTTGAGCGCATGGCGATTATTTCATTGCTATGATTGAGCTTGGCGAATGTATACACTGTGCTTAAGAGACAGGCAAAAGGGGAAACTTGCACGAACATTACCGGTAGGTATGAAAGGTAATAACGCGTAAGAAGCATTAGGGTGGCCCGGTGTTTTAATATTTCATCTAAGTTAGAGAGTACATCAATGATAATATATAGGAAAAGAAAGCTGAAGATGCAGGAAAGGAATATATAGATAACTGATTTTAAGATATAGCGGTCTAAGATGCGCATAGTTTATGAGTTAGGAAAACTCCTATTCCGGCGAATAAAATATTCGGTATCCAAAGGGCAAGCGCAGCCGGCAGGTGTCCTTCAATTGCCAGTGCCTCAGAGCCGATAAGCAGGGGGTAATAGCAGATAATAATCAGCACGGCTATCCCGATATTAATAGACTTCTCGCGCCTGCGGGTAATAATCCCCAGCGATGAACCCAGGAGCATAAAAACAAAGCAGGAGAAGGCCAGGGCCAACTTTTCATGAATCTTGGTGATCAGCGGGGCAGGGCTGATTCCTTCTTTCTTAAGTTTTTGGGCCTCTTTTCTTAATTCCCGGATAGTCATTTCTTTGTATTTCTTATCTACAACCTTATCCTGCATCTGTCCCATATCCAAGTTCATAAAATAGGTGCGGAAGTTAAGTTTGTAAAAGTTGGTGGGATTTTCCGGGTCAGGCTCATCGCTTGTACCGTCAATAAGTTTCAATTTTACAATATTTTTTTCCGGCATGCTGATAAATTCACCGGCCTTAGCCACAATCGTGCGTGTGGGCTTGTCCTCGCCTTGAGGTTCATAAATACGGATATTATTCATCCGGTTCTTCTTCTGGTCAACGTGATAAATGAAGAGTATATATTTCGAAAAAGAGTCAATGAATACCCCTTCTTCAAACGCCGCGGTAGGGTTTTTTATTCCCATCTCTTTTAAAGTCTTGCGGTAGGCAAAATGCGCGTATGAAGCTGCCTGGTCGTTAAAAATTACCAGGCCCAGGCTTAAGATCAGGCTGATGATTAATAAAGGCATAATCAACCTAAGCAGGCTTATCCCGCTTGAGCGTATGGCAATTATTTCGTTATCGCTTGAAAGCCTGCCTAAAGCCAGGAGGACCGCGATAAGCACTGATATGGGCAGTGTGTAAGTAACTATATAGGGGGTAAGATAAATAAAAATCTGGATTACGCTGAAGATGTCCACGCCTTTGTTAATTACCAGGTCGGCTATACGTTTTAAATTGCCGATTAAGACCATAACAAAGGTAAGCACGCCAAGGGACAATAACAGCGGGGAGAAAAATTCCTTCAGGATATAATTACGCAGGATTTTCATTTTTAATTAGCCAAGGTCATCACAAAAATTATTCTAGCCCCGGAGTCTTTCAGGGTTTTTGCAGCTTCGCTTGAAGTGGCCCCGGTAGTCAGTACGTCGTCAATAAGCAAGATGTTGGCGTCTTTAATTAATTTTGCATCCCTGACCGTAAAACTGCCTTCAACATTTCTGCGCCGTTCTTCAAAGGTTAATTCAGTCTGGGTCCTGGTCGGCCGGTTACGCAATAAAATATCAGGAAGTATTTTTTTGTTAAACTCTTTAGCTACCTGCTCACTTAAGACCTGGGCCTGGTTAAATTCTCTTTCCCTCATCCTGCTTTTATGCAGCGGCACAGGGATGATAAAATCCAGATATTCAACAGGCAGGCGGTATTCTTTTATGAATTTGTTCATCAGCCTGCCCAGGGGTTTACCTAAGTAATCCTTGCCGGAATATTTAAACTCATGAACCAATTTTTTTATTACGCCCGTATATAGGCAAGGGCTGAAAGCCCGGTCAAAATGGAATCTTGCTTTCAGGCACTTTGAACATATATTCTTGGCCCTGCTTAATTTATCCAGGTGCCTGCCGCACGATACACAGAAGGGAGGGATGTTTCTTTCAATGGCCTCCCAGCATTCCGAGCAGATTAGAACCTCTTCTTTAGCCGGGCCGATTTTGTTTTTGCAGGCCAGGCAGCAATTAGGATAAATTAAATCCTTTATGCCGTTAAAGAAGCCGCGCAACATAAAGATATAATAACAATGAAAAGTGCCTTTGTCAAAGTAATTGACAGTCCCGCTTATCGATAGTAAAATAAAAACTATGAAAAAGCAAACCCGCGAACAACTTAAAGCAAAATTACTGGATTTATTGAATAAAGAGGCCTTAAAAAGGGGTAAATTTGTACTTTCTTCAGGCAAGGAAAGTAATTATTATCTTGATGGACGGGTAATTACCCTGACCCCTGAAGGCGCGTATTTGGTTGCCGGGATAATATTAGATATGATTCAGGATGATGGCCTGGATGCTGTTGGCGGGCCGACTCTGGGAGCTGATCCTATTGTAGGTGCCTTGGCAGCTTTAAGTTATATCAATAAACGGCCGATTAAAACCTTTATTGTGCGTAAACAGGCTAAAGAGCATGGGACACAAAGGCAAGTTGAGGGCCCGGAGCTTAAAAAAGGCAGCCGGGTGATTCTTGTGGATGACGTGGCGACCAGCGGCAAGGCAATTATGGAAGCGAAGCTGGCATTAGATAAGATCGGAGTAATAGCTGAGAAAGCGATTGTAATTGTTGATCGCAGCGAAGGCGCGTTTGACAACTTGGCTAAGGTGGGCTTGAAATTAGAATCAATTTTTAAACTTGCGGACTTTGGTCTCTAGGTAAATTTTGTGCAAAAGATAAAAATTGTAGTAATCGGCGGTGGGCCATCGGGTATGATGGCAGCAATCCGGGCTGCAGGCCTTGGCCAGGACGTAACCCTTCTTGAAAAAAAAGATTCTCTCGGCAACAAACTCCTCTTAAGCGGCAAAGGCCGCTGCAATCTTACAAATACAGGCGGACTGGAAGATTTTCTAAGGCGATTCTCTAAAAACGGAGATTTCCTGCGGGATGCCTTTAAAAAATTCTTTAATCTGGAGCTTATGGATTTTTTTGAACAGCGCGGCCTGAAGTTAAAGGTAGAGCGGCAGATGCGTGTTTTCCCTCAGAGTGACCGTTCCGCCAGCATCCTTGATATATTAAAAAAAGAGTTAATAAATTCCGGAGTGCGGGTTATTTATAAAGCCAAAGTAGTTGATTTGTCTTTATCGGGCGGTAAGGTTAAATCTGTGCGTTTAGAAAATGTCACAAACATTGCATGCGAGCGCGTAATCTTTGCTTCGGGAGGAGCAAGTTACAGCTTTACCGGCTCTGATGCTTCCGGGATAAATATTGCGCGCAGGTTAGGCCATAAGATTACTCCTCTTCAGCCGGGCTTAGTCCCGCTTGATGTAAAACAGAATTACCCTCTGAAACTGGAAGGGCTCTCCCTGCGTAATATTAAGCTTAAGTTTTCCGACGGTAAATCACAGGTTATTTCAGAGATAGGGGAGTTAGTCTTTACCGGCAGCGGGATATCCGGACCCCTGGTAATTACTTTAAGCGCCAGGGTGGTAGATATGCTTGAGCGGAATAAGAATGTTTTTGTCGAGATAGATTTAAAGCCGGCTTTATCCTATGAGCAGTTAGACAGCCGCTTGCTTAGGGAATTTAAGGCAAATGCCAAAAAGAGTATAAAAAATGCGCTTAAAGAATTATTACCTTTAAACCTAATTAAGATTTTTATAGAAGCAGCCGGGATTGACTTGCTTAAGAAATGCAACCAGATTACTCAAGGTGAGAGGGAGAAGATAATTTCACTGCTTAAAGGTTTCCGGATGGATATTTCCGGACCCAGACCAATTGAGGAGGGGATGGTTACCCGGGGCGGAGTAAGTTTAAAAGAAATAAATCCGCGGACCATGGAATCGCGCCTGGTTAAAGGGTTGTATTTCTGCGGAGAGATGATTGATGTGGATGCGGATACCGGTGGATTTAACCTTCAGGCAGCGTTCTCAACGGGATATTTGGCAGGCGAAAGTGCCGCGTTAAGTTAACGTGTCTGTCGAGCCTTGTGTTCGCAGCACCGCTTGCTCGCCCCAGCGTGGCTCGCTGCGCGTCGGCAGCAATTTCGCTC
>CAZQGT010000062.1:0-9297 GCA_964593005.1 uncultured Planctomycetales bacterium | reverse complement strand
CTTCTAAATACTTCATGGATAGTTTCTAATGTAATGTCCCTTCCGCCCAGGCCTCCGACAAAACTGCTGATTACCTTCGGGCCTTTCTTTTTGCCGAAAAATGTTGATTTTACCTCAACCGCAATCGGGGCATAGGCGCCCAGGGAAACTGACTTATCCAAAACCGCTACCTTCGAAACATCTTTTAGTGCTTCATAAACACGCGCATACGGAAATGGCCGGTAGGAGATGATCCGCAAGAGGCCGACTTTCTTGCCTTTTGAGCGCTGTTCATCAACTACCTCTTTAATCGTGCCGCAAACCGAGCCCATTGCCACGATTACCTTTTCCGCGTCTTTAACCTGATATTCCTCAACTAATAAATCTTTATAATCCCGGCCAAAAATATTATTAAACTCTTTGCTTATCTCGAATAAATAACTTATGGATTCCCGCATTGTCTCCTGGATAGCGAAACGGGTCTCCATATAGTAATCCGGGTCAGCCAAAAGCCCCATACTTATAGGATCAGCCGTATCTAATTTATATAAAGGCTTATAATTCGGCAAGAATTTGTTAACTTTATCCTGCTCCGGCATATCCACTGCTTCCATTCCGTGGGTTAAAATAAAACCGTCCATGCAAACCATCACCGGCAGCATCACCCGTTTATCTTCGGCCAGGCGGTAAGCGATAAGATGAAAATCCACCGCTTCCTGGTTATTTTCAGCGTAAATTTGGATCCATCCGGCATCGCGTAAAGATATTGAATCCTGCTGGTCATTCCAGATATTTATAGGAGCGCTGATCGCGCGGTTGGCGCAAGTCATAACCACAGGCAGACGCATACCGGCGATATTAAAAACTACTTCCTGCATAAGAAAGAGCCCCTGGGAACTGGTGGCGGTATAAACACGCACTCCGGTTGCCGAACCGCCTAAAACTACGCTGGCTGCGGAATGCTCGCTTTCCACATTAACAAATTGCGACTTCAACTCCCCGCTGGAAACCATTTGGGCCAAATCTTCAACTATGTGCGTCTGGGGCGTAATAGGATAGGCGGAAATTACACCTGGCTGGCAGGATTTTATAACTTCGGCTATCGCGTGCGAGCCCTCTAAGAATTCTTTCATGATTCCTCTCTCTTTGATTCTTCGCTAACCATAACAATATCTTTTTTCGGGCAGATATCCGCGCACAACCCGCAGCCCTTGCAAAAAGTATAATCTACCGAAAAGGCGTTCTTTTCTTTGCCGCTTACGCAGCCTTCAGGACAAATCATCAGGCACATTTTACAGGCAATACAATTCTTATGCAGGTAATCGGGCCTGGACAAAGTTCTCCAGCTTCCGGTCTTATCGCCCTTGCTATTTTTCGGTTTTACGTTCAACGGGCCAAACATTTATTATTTCATCCCCTTCTTAACGTACTCAAAGCCCTCTTGAACTGCCTTGATATTGCCTTCCTGTGCCTTGCCGCTAAAACGCTTCTTGACTACCTGAATAAGATTATCCAGCTTCAGCTCTCCGGTAGCAGCGGCAAAAGCGCCGATTAAAGCGGTATTGCCCAGCGGCCTGCCGATATTCCTTAAAGCAATTTCATTAGCCGGAACCACAAAAACACTCTGCTTTGCCTTTAGCTTAGGCAGCTCCAGGTCTTCTTTACCGTTAATAATCGCCACTCCATCCTCTTTTAACCCGGAAAAACAGTTATAACCGCGTAAAAGAGTAGGATCAACAATAATTACATAATTAGGCTCATAAATCTGGCTGCGCAGCCTGACCGGATCGCTGTCTACGCGCACAAAAGCATTCATCGGCGCGCCCATCCTGGCTGCTCCGAAGTTAGGGAAGGCATAAGGATACTTGCCTTCGTTAAAGTAACTAAACCCTAATAATGCTGCGGTAGTGATTGCGCCCTGGCCTGCGCGGGCATGAATTCTAATCTCTTTCATTATACTCCTATAAAAATAACCGGCAAAAGTCTTTTACGGAAAACGACTTTATTGATTATATAGCTTAAACTAGATTTGTCAAATAGTTTTATTTAGAGGTTTTTTCGGATAAACGCGGAGGTTTGATCAAGCAAGCCCAGGATACCTTCTGCCTTTTGGGCATCCAGAGTGCCTAAACCGCATGCCGGGCTGATCATTAGCCTTTGCAAAAGGAGACCCCGGTCAATACCCTTCTTAACCAAAGCATCCAAGCCGGATTTTATCTTACCCGATAACTCTTCGGGACTCTGGCTGGGATTAAAACCCTGGGTAGGGACAATCCCCCAGCAAATGATCCCTCCCTTTTTTAAAAATCTATTCAAATTATCCGCGTAAAGCACAAACCTTTCCTGAAACTCAAAAGCGTCAAAGTTAATAATGTCAACACCCTCTGCATCTGTGAGCATTGACCAGTCAGTATTGCCGCAGCAATGTATACCCACAAGGCAACCGCTGGCTTTCAGGCCCTCAGTCAGCTCAGAAAGAGTGTTAATTACATCATCGCGGTTAACCGGGGTATAAGCAGAACCGACGGAAGTCAGGTAAGGCTCATCAAAGAACATAATTATCTTTTTGCCGAACGACTTAAAATACTCCAGCTGCCAGAGGGCCTTCATACTTAATCCCTTGACCATTGCCTGCATTAAGACCTTGTCATACAGGATAGATTTTCCATCGGGCTCATTTATCCCGGAACAAAAAGTAAAAGGGCCGGTAACCTGGCATTTAATAAATTCTATCCCGGATAAATCCGCCTGCTTAAGCCGCTGATAAAAAGCATACAAACCCCTGGAAAAATCCGGGCTGATTGAAAAATAGGATAAATCCTGTTCCAGGAACTTCTCGTAGAAAACCTCCAGTTCCTTTTCCTTGTCAGCAGGGGCAAAACGTAAACCCTGGGCATCAACTTTGAGCCCGGGCAGGTTTTCGCTGAATTGGGCAATCATCCCCTCGCGAATATCGCATTTGGGAAGCTGCGGCCAATAGGGAGCGCGGGGGACATAACGGAAAACTAAATCTACCGCCTTTTGTACGTCAGCAAAAGGCAGGCTGCCGACGCCGGTTGCCAGTCCTTTAACATTCATCATAACTTCTCCCTTTTAAGGGTCCCGCTTGGGCGCATCTCAACCACCTCTTCCATTTTAACTTTAAAAATCACGAACTGTTCAGGAATCGCTACTTCATAAGACTTATGCGCCCTGCCTTTGGTTACCCCTTCAATAACCCTGGCAATAGAAAGGTCAAGCTGCTTATGATGCAATTCCTTGATTATTTCTTCGTATTCCTGGCCGGAATCAATAATTTCCACCCTCCCGTTTATCTGATAACCTATTAAAGTATTGCTATCTATGAAAGAAAGAGATGCCCGCGGGTTTGCCTGAAGATTGGAAAATGTCCTGCCGATAATATAATCCACTAAATAAAGGTGTTCCCCTGATACCTTTAGCAGGAATTTAGGCGCGGCATTCGGCCTGCCGTCTAAATCACAGGAGGCTAAACTGATAAACTCCCTTGATTCAATGAGTTCTTTTAAGGCTTTATTAATCATGGCTTGTTTGTAATCTTAAACTCCACGGTATCTGCCAGGACATTGGCAAATGCCGAATCAAAATCATAAACAGTGTTAAAATCCGTTAAATAATCCTCATCACTTTTTGATAAAAGTTTTTTTTCAATCATATTAAAAACAATCTCGCCGAAATCACGGGTGCAGTTTATGCCCCAATACGATAATACCCTTGGCGCCAGGGCGCCGTATTGCTCAATCGCGTAATCCCGTAAGCCCAACGCGAGTTCCTTGCCGCTGACATGCGTCTGTTTTTTAAGTTTGGCTTGCGTAAAATTTAACCCCTGCAGGACAAACTCGTAGGCATCCGGCTTGTACCTCTTATCCCGGCTATAGATATCCTCAACTAAATCAATAAATTTACTCATTATGGTTTAGGGATTAGGCCTGACATATCTTTAAGTTGACTGGCAGCTATTTCCTGCGCATGTTTAAGCGCCCGTTCATAAGCATCGCAAATGGACTTCTCAAGCACTCCTTTATCAAGCTCCGCCAGATTGCCGTTGATATTAACACTGTTAATCTTCTGGGCTGCGTTCATATTGATTTTTACTATCCCGTTGCTGCTTAAGATATCAAAATTAGCTTCTTCGAGCTTGCGTTTAAGCTCCTGCATTGACTTCTGCATCTCAAATAACTGTTTCATTTTATCAAACATATTGCTTTCTCCTGTTTAAAAACCTAAGTTTTCTCCGACGATAATAACCTTAACCCTATCGGGATTAATCTCCCCCTCAATAATCAAAACCTGGCAGCACATCCTTTTATAATCGGGGGCAAGGCATATATCTTTATGACAAATTCCGTCTTTAAGGCAGGCGGATTTCCAATCCAGGCGTTTACAATTCAATACAGTAGCATACTCCCTGCTGCGCTTGAGCGCCGCGTCTAAATCCGGAGAAATCTTGTTTAAACCGCAGGTTACGATCAGGTTATCGGCATTGGCAATACCGCTGGTGCGATGCCCGTAACCGCTGAAGAAAACCATCTCTCCGGTTTGGGCGATAGCATTACAGCTGGTCAGAAAATAATCCGCGCGGCTGCCCAGGCTGCGCATCCGCATGCTTTGTTCGCGGCTGATACCCGGCTTATATTGGTTAAATACTTCATAATCAGAAGCCTCAAGGTCAGCTACGATACCTAATTCATCTAGGGTTTTAGAGCCAGAGATACCGACACTGGCTCTTTTTAAAATCAATTGTTTAATCCTTTCCCTGGCCTCTTGCCTGGAATTCAAATATATGCCGTTTATATTACGGCGTTTTAAATTAGCAATCAGCTCAGCTATTCTTTCTTCAGTCATCTATCGCGATAAAATTTCCATATAATTATCCGGCAGGCGGTGTTCTGTTGAGACCACCTGGTTGTTTTTATTTATAAATATATAAGTAGGCACCCCCCTAATCCCATAATTCTCCGCAGCCTGAGCCTCCTTATCTAAAAGCACCCTTATGCTTAAAGCGTAATTCTTTAAGAAATTCGTTACCTTATAAACAGGCTCTCCTACATTAACCGCGAAAACAACCACTCCTTCTTTTTCCATCTGCGGCCGCATCTTATTTAAGTCCTTTAATTCCGTCCGGCAATAAGGGCACCAGGTAGTCCAGAAAAAAAGTACAGTTGGTTTTCCTGCCAGGCTGGAAAGATTGGCCGGCTGGGATTGTAAGTCATTTAAAACGATATCGGCTGCAAAAGCCGGATTAATAAAATTTAAAGCTAACCCTAAAATTAACGCTAAAGAAAGAATACCGCATTTTCCCGGCTTACGCATTAAAGCCTCCTTATCGCTGTATACATAAAAAATAAACCGGCCAAAACAATGAGCGCGGCGCAAACCTTTTTTACCGTAACCATCCAGCCGCCGCTTTTAGGCAAACCGGCAAGACCGGCCCCAAAAGTACCTACTAAAATAAAAATCAACCCCATTCCATAAGAAAAACAAAATAACAGAAAACCTCCGTAAAATACGTTTTCTTTAGTCGCCAAATAAGCCAATATAGCACCCAGGATCGGGCTAAGGCAGGGAGAAATCATCAAGCCCGAAACAAGGCCTAATATGAATGCCGAAAAATGGCTTCCCTTTACCCCCTTAGGAAGTTTTAAGTTTAAATTAAGGTTAAAATTGAATAAACCAAACATGGAAAGACCGAAAATAAATATTACTGCTCCGGATATAAGGTTAATCCAGGGATTTGAGCTGAACTTTCCGAAGAAACTCCCGGTTAAAACCGCAAGGATCCCCAGGAATGAATAAGTAACCGCCATACCGGTAACATAAAGCAGGCTTAAAGAGAAACCCTTGGCTTTTGAATTTTGCGCGTTACCTACTACAAACCCTGCGGAAACCGGGATAAGCGGGTATACGCAGGGGGTAAAACTTGCCAGGATACCGGCAAAAAAAGCGATAATAAAATCAAGCGGACTACCTAAGAACTGCATCAATCCACCTCAAATATGGCTTATCTCCGGAAATTACCGGGATAGCGATGATTTCCGGGACAGTATAGCTATGCAAAGATTTAACCAGTTTAATCAACTTCGCCAGTTTTTCTTTTTTAGTTTTAATAATCAACAGAGATTCTTTTGCCTTCTGGATTTTGCCCTCCCAGAAAAATAAAGAATCCAGCTTATCCGCAATATTCACGCAGGCGGCTAACTTTTCCTTAATTAAGCCTGCGGCAATCTTGCTGGCTTCTTTTTTATTGCTTGCGCTAACAAAAACAACAATATACATATTAAGTTAAAACCTTTCTTAATAATTCATCCTACCACGGATACAGGAGTCATTCAACAAAACTTAAATCACCTTCACCGACCTGATCCTTCCCAGTTGAGCACACAGATCAAAAACCAGAGTAGGATCTTCTGTAACCATAGATACCTTGTAATTGCATTTTTCATCATGCTCATGGCATTCGCTGACCGCCAGGTCACTGCCAAACTCCGCCAGGGAACTTTTAATCATTTTCGGTGAACTGTTTCTAGTATGCAGGATAAATTCCAGTTTGTATTTTTCGGTCATCTAAGCATTATCACCGAGATCATCCTCCCGGCGCCTTCGGCTTCTTTACGAAAAGAAAAGAAATCCTGGTTTTGCGAATAGGTGCACAAGGCGGGGTCAAATATATTCTTCTCTTTTACCCCGCAGGAGGTTAATTGCCTTATGTTTATCAAAGCGATATCCAGATAAAGGCTGCCGTCACGCCTGATCAAACCGAATGGAAAGTTGCTTTTAAAGCCATCTTCCATCTTACAGCAACAGGATCTGATTGACGGGCCAAAACCCGCCAAAAGCCTGTCCGGCCTGCTGCCAAATCTTTCCTGCATCATTCTTACTGCTTCAGCGCAGATATTTTTCTCGGTACTCCGCCAACCGGCATGCAAAACTCCTATCGCCGGCAGCTTTGGGTCATAAAGAAATACCGAAAGGCAATCAGCTGTTAATATAGCGATAGGAAGATTTTTCCTGTCAGTCAAAAAGCCATCCGTATCGCAAATAGAACTATCATAATCTTTCGCCCCGCTGCCTTCATTGCTTTCCGTAACAAAGGTAACTGTATTTCCATGCACCTGTTTAGCGCATATCAAAGAACGGTAGTCAATGCCTAAAGCAGAAAGGAACCTCTTGCGGTGCTCAAGGGCGCCATGGGTATCTCCGTAAGATAAAGACATGTTGCCGTCCTGGCGCATGCTAAAAGCGCAAGTTACATCTTTTAAAGCGAATCTTTCTAGGGGGTTATTAATCTGCATCTATCTCTACAATTTTATCCCGCGATTTCTCTCCGGACTTAATCCTTACCTGGTATTTCTTTATTTTTAAATGGCTGCTTAATAAATCAATCAGTTGTTTATTGGCCGCGCCTTCAGCAGCCGGCTTAGTAAGGTATACCTTAAACTTATTTCCTTGCTGTTGGACACGATTACGGCTGGCGCGGGGATTGACGCGAACATCAAAAATCATGGGTTTATTATTTACCGGTTATCTGTTTAGTGTCCTGGATATCCGTCAGGCGCTGGCTTACTTTATCCAAACGCTTTTCAGCATCGGCATATTTGGTATTGGCATTGAGCAGGTGGCTTCCCAGGATATTAAAATCTTCTTTAAATTTATCCGCTTCAATAGAAAGGGCGCCTAAGCCTTTTAAAATAACCTTGGCGTTCTCCTCCACTTTTAACCCGCGCAGGCCCATACAGATTACCTGCAGGTACGCGTAAAAAGTATTCGGTGAAACAGGGATAACCTTCTTTAGCATACTGTAAGAAAAAATATCTTCTTTGATAATTACCTCGTAATAGACATTCTCCGCAGGGATATACATCAGAGCAAAATCATAAGTGTTCTCCGCAGGCAGAATGTATTTGGCGGCAATCTCATTAATCCGGTTTTTTACGTCCTGGATGAATTTCTTACGCAAGGCTTCTTTTGCCTGCTCATCAGTTGCCTCCTGCATCCTCTGGAAATTCTCCAAGCTGAATTTCGCGTCAACCGGCACCAGCCGCTCACCCAAACAGATTACCGCGTCCACCGCATCTGAACTCTTAAAACGGTATTGCGTGTGGTAATGCTCTTTTGGCAAGACCTGAGAAAGCAGGTTCTCAAGCAATGTCTCCCCCATTGCCCCGCGGAATTTTGGGGCCCGCAAGAGCTCCTGAAGGCTTGAGATATCTTTACTTATGGCGATAATCTGTTTATTAGTCTCCTCTAATTTACCAAGCTGCTCCTTTACGCTGCCGAAAGCAGAAGTAGCGCTGCCCAGATTCTGACCGATAATCTTATTGGCCTCCTGGATGGACTGGTTCATTTGGTTCAGGCGTTCATTAACCTGGGAAGAGATTTTTAAAACCACAAAGACAATAAACGCGGCTAATACTAAGAATAGTATGGCGATTAAGATATTCATGGAGTTATTATACCATTGGCAGCTTTGCGATTAAAGCAAATAATCTTTTTTTACCCTTTTTACGGAACGAAAGATATTCTTTTTGACATCCGGGCAGACCTTTTCCATCTCCCGGATAATCCGGCCTACCCTGGCGCGGTTTGAAGTAATTGAATGCGGACAGCTGCAGGTATCATGGCCTAGCTTTGCCTCTTTTGTAAAACGTTCTATCAAATGCTCCTCTACGTAAGCCAGCGGCCTGATAAGCGTAATTTTCCCCTTAAATAATTCCTGTTTCGGTACCATACTGGAAACCTCTCCCTGGAAAAATAAATTCAGCAGTACGGTTTCAATAATATCATCCATATGATGACCTAAGGCAATCTTGGTGCAGCCGAGTTTATTTGCCGCGATGAACAGCTCTTTCCGCCTGTTCCAAGAGCACCAAAAACAGTTAATCTTGCTCTTCTCTGTTTTCTTGAGTACATCGCTCTTTATAATCCTATACTCAACTTTGAGCTTTTTAAAGTATTTCTCAAGCTTGACGGAAATTGATTTGGGATAACCCATATCAATATGCAGGGCGATAACGCTGTATTTTATGGGCACAAACACCTTGCGGTCCAATAAGAGGCGTAATAAAGTTAAGCTGTCCTTGCCGCCTGAAACGGCAACCCCAATCTTATCCCCATCGGCAAGCATTTTATAATCCATAATTGCCCTGCCCATGCGTTTAGAAATATAATATTCGCCCCCTTGCAATATTCCCATAAATTTTATATCCTTATAATTAACGGATCCTGCCGATATTTGCCTCTGGCCGCCCGCTGATAGTATTCTGGGATAAGATTTCCCGTCTTTTGCTGGAGGCGCAATCA
>CAZQGT010000061.1:0-9342 GCA_964593005.1 uncultured Planctomycetales bacterium | reverse complement strand
ACTGTCGGCTCAAAAAATGAAGTGGTTTTTCCGGTAACCTGGTTCATTACTTCTGGCAGGGTCAGGCCAACCGCTAACTTTGTGGCGATCCTGGCGATAGGGACCCCTGTTGCTTTTGATGCCAGGGCAGAAGAGCGGGAAAGCCTGGGGTTAACTTCAATAATAACAATTTTACCATTATCCGGATTCTGCCCAAACTGGATATTGGCCCCTCCCCCTGATATGCCAATCTTACGAATAATCTTCTTGCAGAGGTTAACAAAATTAGCATACTCCTCCGGAGTCAAGGTTTGAGCAGGGGCAACAACAATACTATCCCCGGTATGCACGCCCATAGGATCGACATTTTCCATTGAAGTAATCATAATCACGTTATCAGCACAATCCCGCATTACTTCGAATTCAATCTCTTTCCAGCCTAAAACTGACTGCTCCACTAAAACCTGGTGCACCGGACTGGCCTCAATACCTTTAGCTAAAAAATTTTCCAACTCTTCTTTGTTATAAGCTATGGCTCCGCCACTGCCACCCAGGCAATAGGCGGGGCGCAAAATCAGGGGGAACCCAATATCTAAACCAATCCGCATTCCCTCTTTAACTGTTGTAGCAATTCCGCTTTTAGGAGTATCTACTCCGATCTCCCGCATTGCCTTCTTAAAAAGGTCCCTATCTTCTGCGCAAGAAATAGCATCCACGGACGAGCCTATTGATTCAACCCCGTATTTTTTGAGAACCCCTTGCTTCATTAAGAAGAACGCCAGATTTAATCCGGTTTGTCCTCCAAGAGTAGGCAATATGGCATCCGGCTTTTCTTTAGCAATTATTTTTGTAAGAACATCTATAGTAAGCGGTTCAATATAGGTAACATCGGCCATACCGGGGTCTGTCATAATTGTTGCCGGATTGGAATTTACCAGCACGGTGCGATAACCTTCCTCTCTTAAGGCTTTACAAGCCTGGGACCCGGAATAATCAAATTCACAAGCCTGGCCAATGACTATCGGACCAGAGCCAATTATTAAAACTTTTTTTATGTCTTTACGCCTTGGCATTTTTTCCCCCTAATAGTTTATTAAATTTAATTAGTACAGGGTTTAGCTGACTAAAACCGGAAGAAACAGGGATATACTGCGCGCCTATTAATTTCAAAGCCTTACTCTCTATCTCCTCAGGGGTATGATCATTTAAATTGTAAGCGGTGACCTTTAACCCTTTAACCTTGCCTAATGCATCATGATCCATAACATACCCGTGGTTCTGGGTGGTAATTTCTCCCTTAAATGAACCTGGCCTGGCCAGCGGATAGTTTGCCCCGCGATGCCCTAATCTTAACCGAATTAGCCCCACTCCCAAAGAAGACGCTATAATTTGGCAACCTGTAGCTACTCCCAGTATAGGTAATCTGCCAATGAGCGGCTTTATATTTAATACCACCTGTTTTAATCCCGGGTCATTTTCCGGCCCTCCCGAGATAACCAACCCTCTGGGGTTGATTGATAAAATTTGTTTTGCACTGGCATTATAAGGAAAGATGTTTAACGAAAAACCCAGGGCTTCTAATTGCCTTAATAGGCTGTTAGTTACCCCGAGGTCTAAAACCGCCAGCTTCTTACCCTTGCCTATAATCTTCGGGCGGGAAATTGATACCTCCGGCAAGAAAGTTTGAGCAGGCTGTTTCTTGACCTGATTTATCTTTTCCGTTATTTTTTTGGGATCAAGCTCTTTGGTGGAGATTAGGCCGAATAACGGACCCTTCTCTCTTAAATACACAGCTAACGTGCGCGTATCAAGCCCATAGATTGCAAAAGCATTTTTCTCTTTTAGAAAATCGTCCAGGCTTGATTTTGCCTGAAAATTAGAATAAATCCGGCTCTTTTCTTTAACCACCAGGGCGCTTAACCAAACTTTATTTGATTCGCTAAATTTCGGAGCGGCCCCATAATTGCCTATAAGAGGGTATGTCAATACAAGTATTTTACCGGCATTTGCCGGATCAGTAAGCATCTCCTGATAACCTACTACAGCGGTATTCAAAATTACCTCTCCAAAACATTCTGCGTCAAGGTCGCTCTTTGCGTTAAAACACTTGCCATCTTCTAAAACTAAAATTGCTTTCATTGCTTAAGCTCTCCTGTCTTTAAGAAATCCTCAACCTTCTTTACTGCTTCTTCAACATTAGAAACCTTGACTACCCCTTTTACATTCCAAGAAGCTAAACTAATAACCGGTATTTTAAACTGTAAACAATAGGCTATCTCTGAAAGGGTGCCTGCTTCTCCTGGAAGTGCCACCACAATATCAGCAGCCTTAACTACTAATACATTTCTGGCTAGCCCTATTCCAGTAGGGAGCGCTATATCAACAAATTTATTGGCATCTTTTTTGTCGTAACCTGGTATAATACCGACAGTTAAGCCGCCTTTAGACTTAAAACCTGAACAAACCGCCTCCATTGTACCACCCAAACCACCAGAAACAAGTATATCAACCACTTTTGCCAGTCTTTTGCCTAATTTATGGGCAATTCCCTCCATTTGCTTTGTACAACAATGCCCACCTATGACTGAAACAATTTTCTTCTGCATTTCGTATATTTGCGCCTGGCAGGAATTGAACCTGCACCACCAGCTTCGGAGGCTAGTGCTCTATCCGTTGAGCCACAGGCGCGTTATTTAAAATAACTTAAGCTGCTCCTCGCTCTTATCTCCGGGCTTGCTTTTATCAAATATTGAAATTATTCCGTATTCTCCATCGTAGCCAGGTTTTATGCTTACCTTTCCTGCCCGCGCCCTCATAACGCCTTCCACAACCTTGGCCGGTAATTTCTTAAGCAAATCTGCCTCGGAGGCCCGCATCAAAATATCAAACTCTGTACCAAAATTTGCCAAATAGCTGCGGTAATCCCTTTCCACTCCTATGCTGGTTTTAGCCACACCTTTTGTTTCCGCGATTATATGGTCTAATGAAACGAGATTCTTGAAAGGTATGGCATTTTCCGGAATAAAGCCCTCAGCTCGGTCGGCTAGTTTCTCAACCCGGTTAACTACCCCCACAGTTACATTCCTGCCGCACTTAGGGCACTTGCCGTTATGCGCCTTTGTTTCCCGGGGAGACCAACGGATACCGCAAAGCCTGTGCCCGTCAAAGTGGTATTTTCCTTCTTCAGGAAAGAATTCAATGGTATAAAGAAGCCTCTTCTTATCTTTTGTCTTTAAAACTTCCCTTATTGTATTATAGTCCATCTCGCAATTAAACACATTGGCCTCGCGGCCTATCCTGGAAGGAGAGTGCGAATCGCTGTTGGAAATCAAGGTAAACCTGTCCAGGGCGCTTAACCTCCAATTCATTGTTGGATCGCTTGAGAGCCCGGTTTCCAAGGCGAAAATTTTTTCCGTCTGTTTTTCAAAACAATCTTCAATCTTATCAAACCCCGACATAGAGCCAAACACCGAAAACCAGGGAGTCCAGATATGGCCGGGGACAATCATGCAGTTTTCATCAATATCAAAAACAATGCGCGCCAGTTCTGCGGCATCCAAACCCAGTATCGGCCGTCCGTCGCTAGCCAGGTTTCCTATCCTACCCAGCCTCTCATTAATCTTATCAACACTTTTGAATGACGGGCTGAAAATTATATTGTGGATACGATAAGTCCTGCCGTTCTTGGAATATATGCTGCTTACCTCGGCGGTAAGCATAAAATATACTCCGGCGTGTTTATATAAACCGTTCCCGCAATCTTCTAATGTATGCTTTAATTCTTCCAGCCACAAATGATGGGTAAAATCTCCCGTGCCCATAAGGGCTACCCCTTTAAGCTTTGCCCATTCCGCCAGATGCTTAACGTCCATATCCCGGCTGGTGGCCCGGGAATATTTGGAGTGAATGTGAAAATCAGCGATAAATTCCATAACTATATTTTATATACTATTTTACCGTTACAAATCGTAGACTCAACTAATCCCTTTACAACCCTTCCTATAAATGGAGAGTTTTTTGACTTTGAAACAATATTCTTTTTCTCAAGGACAAACTGCTTATCCGCATCCACAATAATTATATCCGCATCAGCTCCAACACTTAAGGTGCCCTTGTTGATCTCCAGTATCCTTGCAGGATTTAGCGCCATCTTTTCAACCAGGCCTGTCCAGCTTAACGCCTTTTTATCAATCAACTCCATAATACTTACCACTAACCCGGATTCAAGGCCGATCTTTCCGAACTCCGCTCGCTCAAATTCAATATCCTTTTCATTCTCCGTATGCGGAGCGTGGTCTGAAGCGATTACATCAATTGTCCCGTCTATTAAACCCTGTTTTATTGCCGCTAAATCATCGCGGCTTCTCAAGGGGGGGTTAATCTTCATGTTTGTATCGTAACTCAAGAGCTCCTCATCCGTAAGGGCAAAATAGTGAGGGGCGGTTTCGCAAGTAACCTTTATGCCTTTTTTCTTAGCTTTAGCAATTATTTCCACTGATTCCCGGCAGCTAACATGAGCAATATGTACGGCTGTTCCGGCCTTTTCTGCCAACTGAATATCCCGGGCTACTCTTTTATACTCCGACTCGTTGGAAATTCCACGCAAGCCCAACCGCGTAGAATTAAAACCCAAATTGATCACTCCTTTGCCGGAAAGTTTTTTGTCTTCACAGTGGCAAATGGTTAAAATTTTGGATTGCCTGGATTTTTTAAGCGCTTCAAGCATTAAAACAGGATCATCCACCGAACACCCGTCATCAGATATGGCATAGGCGCCATTTTTCTTCAGTGCGGCAATATCGCTTAGTTCTTTCCCCAACCGGCCCCTAGTGATCGCCCCGCAAATAAACACATTAACTTTTGCGCTCTTTCTTATGATTCCTTTCAATAATTCAATATTCTCTATGCAATCTATCGCCGGATTAGTATTAGGCATGGCTAAAACACTAGTTACCCCACCCTTTGCCGCGGCAGAAGTCCCTGTTGCTACGGTCTCTTTATCCTCCCTTCCCGGTTCACGCAAATGCACATGCATATCAACAATCCCGGGAGCAATGATTTTATGCGCGGCATCAATTACAGTATCTGCCTGTATATTAATATCCACGGCTATCCTGGATATTTTATTATCTTGAACAAAAAGGTCTGATACCGCGTCTATTTTGTTTGCCGGATCAATTAATCTTCCGTTCTTAATTAAGATGCTCATTCTTTTAATTCCCTTGCCTGGCTGACCAAAAATAAAACTGCCATGCGCACGGCAATGCCGTTAGTTACCTGCTCTAAAATTACCGAATTCTTGCCATCCGCCACTTCGCTGGATATTTCAATCCCCCGGTTAATCGGTCCGGGGTGCATAACAATAACGTCTTTCTTGGCCTTGGACAATCTTTCCTCGGTAATCCCAAACTTTTTATAATAATCCAACTGCTCGGGAAACGCCGCACCTTCATCGCGCTCAAATTGCATCCTTAGGACATTTATGGCATCGGTATTTTTTAAAACCTCATCTATATTACTAGACGTCTTTGCCCCGGTCTTTTCTATCCCAACCGGCAGCAGCATTTCAGGGGCGCATACAGTAACATTAGCCCCTAGCTTAGTCAACCCCCAGATATTAGAGCGGGCAACCCGGGAATGCGCTATGTCACCTACGATAGCTACATTTAATCCTTTGATTTTACCCAATTTTTCTTTCAAGGTAAAAATATCAAGCAACGCCTGGGTAGGGTGTTCATGCCAACCGTCTCCGGCATTAACTACGCTGATATCTAATGCCTTAGCCAGCATATTTGCCGCCCCGGAGCAATTATGCCTCATAATAATTATATCCGCCTTGAGAGCCTGGATATTTTTCCCGGTATCAATTAAAGTCTCCCCTTTTCTAACGCTAGAGGTCTCTGTGGCAATATTAATAACGTCTGCGGAAAGCCGTTTAGCTGCTACTTCAAAAGATACGCGGGTACGCGTAGACGGCTCATAAAAAAGATTCACCGCTGTCTTTCCGCGCAAGGCAGGGACTTTTTTAATCTCGCGGGTAGAAACCTCTTTAAAAGATTCGGCGGTTTCCAGGATTAGCTCTATTTCTTCCGGGCTAAGATACTCGAGCCCTAAAAGATCTTTTTTTGTCCAAAGCATTATTCTTTCTCCGCAATCAGTACTTCATCGTTCCCGTCGGATTCTTCAAGATGCACCTCTACTACTTCCTGCTTGGAGGTAGGGATGTTTTTGCCCACGAAATCCGCCCGGATCGGCAATTCACGATGCCCGCGATCTACCAAAACAGCCAGTTGGATTGATTTCGGCCTTCCAAAATCAATCAACGCATCCAAAGCTGCCCTGATCGTCCGTCCAGTATAAAGCACATCATCAACTAATATTAATTTTTTATCATTTATATCAAATTCTATCTCAGTTTTGCGTACCAATGGCTGGCCCGAAGCCAGAGCTAAATCATCCCGATAAAGCGTAATATCCAAGGCACCTGCCGGGATATCTACACCTTCAATCTTTTTTATGCACTCTGCCAGGCGCCTGGCTATATAAACCCCGCGGTTTCTTATCCCTACAACACATAAATCCGCCGTACCCTTATTTTTTTCAATTATTTCATGGGCTATCCGCGTAATTGAACGGTTAACCCCATCTTTATCCAATATCTTGGCTTTTTCTTTCATTTATATCCTCGGCTATCCTGCCGCTTTCTGCGTCGTGTGTCACTTGCTGCGGCAAAAAAAATACCCCTGGCTGGTTATGCCAAGGGTTGATATTTTCTAATACCGCTTTGTTCATTTTATTTACCTTGCCAGCTTCACTGAGCTGGGCTTAAAGGTCCTCGTTATTGTTTTAATATACCACAAAAAGCGCCCTTGTCAAGCAGGAAAACTGCCTTCTATTTAAATAATTATAACGAATTCACCGCGAGGTTTATTTTTAATAAGCTTATTCCGGATAACCTCCGGAGTTCCGCGCAGGATTTCTTCAAATTTCTTGGTTAACTCCCTGGCTACAGCGATTTCTTTGTCGCCAAAAACCGCCTTTATGTCTTCCAGACTGGATAATATCCTATGGCAGGATTCGTAAAAAACTAAAGTACAGTTAAATTTCTTTAATTTCTCAAGCTGGTTCTTGCGTGCCTGGGTCCGGTTAACCAGGAAACCGCCAAAATAAAACTCATGGGCGGGCTTGCCGGAAAGAACCAGCGCGTCAATAAAGGCGGCCGCTCCCGGAAGAAAAGTCATCTCCAGATTCATTTTAATTGCCAGATTAATTAAATTATACCCGGGATCAAGGATGCCGGGACACCCGGCATCGGAAACCAAGGCAATCTCCTTGCCTTCTTTTAATAAACCAAGGAGGTATTCTGCTTTTGTAAATCTGTTATGCTGAAAAAAACTTGTGGTGGGGGTTTTGATGAGATAATGGTCAAGAAGGATTTTTGTATGCCTGGTATCTTCACAGGCAATTAAATCTACGCTTTTTAAAACTTCAACCGCCCTGAGAGATAGGTCTTTTAAGTTGCCGATTGGCGTACTGACGATATAAAGCATTATTCCACGGTCACCGACTTTGCTAAATTACGCGGCTGGTCAACATCACAACCCCGCTTAACTGATATATGGTATGCCAAAAGCTGCAAAGGCAAGGCAACCAAAAGGGGAGAAAATAATTCTTCGCACTTAGGGATGTAGATTACCTCGTTGGTCAGCTCTTTAATATTGCTGTCGCCTTCGGTGGCAATAGCAATAATCTTTCCCCGGCGTGAACGAATCTCTTGAATATTAGAAATCATCTTTTCATAAACTTTTGAGTCTGCCGCTACACAAACCACTGCACGGTATTCATCAATTAAAGCGATCGGGCCGTGCTTCATCTCGCCGGCGGCATAACCTTCCGCCGGAATATATGAAATTTCCTTTAATTTTAAGGCCCCTTCCAGGGCTGAAGGATAATTTACATTTCTGCCCAGGTATAAAAAAGACCCTAAATGAGAATGCCTGCGGGAGATACGGGCAATAGCATCCTGTTCTTTCAAAATTTCTGCCTGTTTTCCGGGGATCTGCTGTAATTCTTTAATTAGCTTATCTAGTTTCGCCGGAAGAATCGTATTCCGGGCCCTTGCCAGATAAAAAGCGAACAAATAAATCGCAGCCAGCTGTGCGGTATAAGCCTTGGTTGAGGCAACGCCGATTTCCGGGCCTGCATGAGTATACATTACCCCGTCCGATTCGCGGGTTAGGGTCGAGCCTAAAACATTACATATAGAAATTACTGAAGCGCCCAACTTGCGCGCCTGCCTGACACCCGCCAGCGTATCAGCAGTCTCGCCGGACTGGCTAATCGCCAAAACCAGAGTATCCTTGTTAATAAGAAGTTCCCGATAACGGAATTCACTGGAGACATCTATCTGTGTAGGGACCTTAGAGAGCGTTTCAAAAACATATTTACCTACCAGGCCGGCATGATAAGCTGTGCCGCAGGCAACAACAAAAATATTCTTTATACTTTTTAATTTCTCTATCCCGATATATTGCTCTTTAAAGATAATTTTCTTTCCTTTCGGGATCCTAAGATTTATCAGGTTCTCTATAATTTCCGGCTGCTCATTAATCTCCTTAAGCATAAAATGCTTATAACCCTGTTTTTGAGCCTGTTCAATATCCCAGCTAAGCTTCTCCGGCTTCTTAGTAACCTGGTTTCCAGCAAGATCAACTATCTTAAAGTTATTTTTACTTAAAATTGCGATTTCGTTCTCTCCTAAGAAAATTATATCCTTGGTATGCTCTAAAATCGCGGGGGCATCTGATGCAAGGAAATTTTCATTTTTACCTATCCCTACTATCAACGGGCTGCCTGAACGGGCTCCGATCAATTTTTGCGGCTCGCGTTTTGAAATAACTGCGATGGCAAAAGAACCGGTGACTAATTTTAAGGCTTTACGTACCGCATCCTCCAGGGGAATATCTTTATAAAATTTCTCAATAAGATGGACGATAACTTCTGTGTCTGTTTGACTGCTGAATAAATGGCCCTCTTTCAATAGTTGGTTTTTTAAAGCTTCATAATTTTCAATAATGCCATTATGCACCAGGACAATTTCATTATCGCAGTCAGCATGGGGATGGGCATTGGCCTGAGTAGGTGCGCCATGAGTAGCCCAACGGGTATGCGCAATCCCTATTGAGCCATCAAGAGGTTTCAGCTTGAGCAGTTTATCAAGCGCGCTGATTTTTCCAGGGGATTTTCTTATTGAAACGGTATTCTTGGCGGGAGGAATAACTGCCATGCCGCTGGAATCATACCCGCGGTATTCCAAACGTTTAAGGCCAGCCAAAAGAATATCTTGCGCTGGCCTTTCACCGA
>CAZQGT010000060.1:0-9467 GCA_964593005.1 uncultured Planctomycetales bacterium | reverse complement strand
TGACCTTTGCTATTTTAGAATATAAAATGCTTATCGTCAACAAATTATTGCCGGGATGGCGAAATGGCAGACGCGGCAGCCTCAAAAGCTGTTGAGCGCAAGCTCATGTGGGTTCAAGTCCCTCTCCCGGTACTTTTCAAATGAAAAGTGATATCGGCTATAAATGGAATTCAAATTTAGCATACGCTATCGGCCTTATAGCGACTGATGGAAACCTATCAAAAGACAAAAGGCACATCCTCTTCACGACAACTGACCGGCAATTAGCAAATACATTCAAAAAGTGTCTTGCCATAAAAAACAGGACAATAATCACTCCTCCGAGCGGTTTCGGCAAAAAACGAGCATATAGAATAAATCTTGGAAATGTAAAACTTTACCGATGGCTGCAAAAAATT
The DNA here is from genome assembly GCA_964593005.1 of uncultured Planctomycetales bacterium. Lineage (GTDB taxonomy): Bacteria > Omnitrophota > Gorgyraeia > Gygaellales > Profunditerraquicolaceae > UBA6249. The sequence continues at coordinate 9,069 of CAZQGT010000060.1, read as the reverse complement.
GGATTGATGCCCAAGAAAACAGCACTGATGGGAGAATTAAATATCCCGAATCAATACTTCGTTGATTTCTTACGCGGACATCTTGATGGCGATGGATCTGTATTTACTTATACCGATAAATACATGAAATACAAAGAAAAAAAGTACACCTACAATAGATTATATACAAAATTCATCTCAACAAGCTTTAATCAAATTACCTGGATCAGAAATAAAATAAAGGAATCGCTGGATAAGTACGGCTCACTGACTCACTATTTAAAACGAGACAGGAAACTTGCTATCTGGCAGCTTAGATTTGCCAAAAAAGATTCTTTAAAACTCCTATCCTGGATATACTACAGGCCCAACCTGCCTTGTTTAAACCGCAAAAGAAAGATTGCTGAGCAGTTTCTGAACTAATCCGGGATTAATAAACTAGGCGCATCTATCGTTAAAATAAGATAAATGCGGTCAAACTATTAATGGATAATAAAATTAAGCAGGGTGCCGGTAAGCAGGGCGACAACGCACATAATTAAAGTCGCCTTGAGTAAATCCTTAAACCCCAACTCCTTAAAGAAAACTATAAAAGTCGCGGCGCAAGGAAAAGATATAGCCAAAAGAACCGCCGCGATAAACAGCTGCTTGATGGTTAAGGCCAGCGGCATAAGCATACCAACCGCGACATCCTTCCTGAACAATCCCATAACCAAAGCTACAACCGCCTCTTTCGGCAGGCCGAAGAGGCCGTGAACTACCGGCGCGAATATCCCCGTAACTAAATCAAAGAGTTTAAAATATAAAAGTACATTGATTATTAAAACACCCAATAAAACTAAAGGCGCTGCTTCAATCACAAAACCTTTGATGCGTAAAAATAGCTTCTTCCATAATGTTGATAGCGAGGGAAGCCGGTAAGGCGGAATCTCAACCAAAAGTTCCGGGCTATACCCTTTAGTTGTGTGGTTAAGGATTACTCCTAGAATTATCCAAATAACCAACAGGACAACATATACCCCGGAAACATAAAATCCGGAGAATCCTCCCAGTAAACCAAAAATCATCGCCTGCAAGGCTACACAGGGTATACCGATAGAAATCAGGGTCGCGGCAATAAAACGCTCGCGCCTGGACTCTAAATTACGGGTAGCTAAGATCCCAGGGACATTGCAACCTAAGCCCAACAACACCGGGATAATCGCAAAACCATGCAGCCCGATGCGGTGTAAAAGATTATCCAAAAGCATAGCCAAACGCGGCAATATCCCGATATCTTCCAATAAACCCAGGACCAGATAAAAAGAAACTATATACGGCAGGACCATGGCAAACTCAATATAAGGAGCGGTAGTCAATAAGCCTAAGGATTGTTTAAAGTCAATTTTGCCGTCAATTAAATCCCCTATCAACAAATGGTGGAGGAAACTTTCCTGGCCTAAAAATAAACTCAATTTATTTAAAATCGGCTGATAAAAATTAACAAACACCGGGTCGGCAATACTGCTAATCAGTCCCTCTCCGATAAAACGCACGATTTTAAAAGCGGAAAACATAACCGCGATAGCAATTAACGCTCCGCTAAACGGCCTCACCGAAGCATCTTCAAGTATCTCGCGCAAGTTATGATGCCTGTGCGTTAAGCGCTGAACCTGCTCAATAATCTCGCCGATTGACTGCCAGCGGTCCCGGTGGCTGGATTTATCCCTAGGTTTAATCTTTATCTCTTTTATTTTCTCAACAAGTGTTTTTATGCCTGAACCGGTCACAGCGCAGGTCGGGACAACCGGGACCCCAATGATTTTCTCCAGGGCCTCCGTTTCAATGCTTACTCCGTGGTGTTTTGCTTCATCGCACATATTTAAACAAATCATTATTGGAAGGCCTGCCTCAAGAAGCTGTAAAGTCAGGTAGAGGTTACGCTCCAGGTTAGTGGCATCAACTATATTGATAACCGCTATTTCATTCTTGGTAGATTCGTTCAGCAAAGAGACCACCACCTCTTCTGCCTTGGAGCCAGGCTCGAGCGAATATGTACCCGGTAAATCTATAACCTCAACTTCCTGCTCGCCAAGTTTAAGAAACCCGCGCATAATTTCAACTGTAGTGCCGGCATAATTAGAAGAAATAACCTGCACTCCTGTCAGGCGCGAAAAAACTACGCTTTTGCCTACGTTAGGGTTGCCTACCAAAAAAATCTTTTTAATCATGGATTTCAATACCTATCTTGTTTGCCACTCCATGGCCGAGCACCAAAACACTCCTGCCCACCTTAATCGCTACCGGACCCTTTAAACCAATATGGCTGATCTTGGTAATCTCCCTGCCCTTATATATACCCATGCTCATAAATTTATTATGCAGACCCTGGCCTGCGGAGATATCGGAGATGACCCCCTTCTGGTTTGCTTTCATCTGGACTAAACTTATTTTTCTCATATTATTTAATATACTTAGCTATCGCGTTATATACCCGGCCGGCTATAATTTTATACCCGCGGGCATTCGGATGGAAAAAATCGCTCTTCATTGAAGGATTAGTAATAATCTTGTTTAAAACTACGGGAATGAATATCGCCTGTTTATTTCTAGCCAGCTTTTTAAAAGCCGCCCTGTATTCCCTGAAAAACAAACCCGCGCTGATATCCACCAGGGCCACCATTATCCCCTTCGCCTGGATGCGCTCAATTATTTCGCTTAAGTTTTTAACCGTTGTTTCTTTGGGGATCTTCTTTAAAAAATCATTTCCGCAGAATTCAACAATAACCAGGCGGGGATTCCTGTCCAAGACATCCTGCTCCAGGCGCTCCAATGCCGCAAAACTTGTATCCCCGTCCACCCCGGCATTAATTACCGGCAGTTTAACCAATTTTCCTAAAGCCGTAGGATAATCCTCCCCGGGATTTGCCCCGTAGCCAAAAGTAATACTGTCTCCGAAACAAATAATACTGTCGCCTTTTGCGTCAAGATTCCTGATTTCTTCTTTCACGCATCCGGCAAAAACAATACACAACACAATTAAAAAAACCCAAAAATCAGCCCTTTTCATATTTTAACCTCAATTGCCCGCAGGCAGCATCAATATCCTGGCCGCGCTCCCTCCTTAATGTAACATTAACTCCAGCTTTAAACAAATAATCTTTAAATGAGAGCGCCTCTGATGCCGAAGGCGGAATAATCCTGCCCGGAGATTTAAGAACAGGGTTGGCCGGAATCAGATTAACTTTGGCTAACCTTAAATTCTTTAAAAGCATGGCTAATTTCTGCGCTGAAGGCAAATCCGCGTTCAACCCTTTAACTAAGATATATTCAAAGGTGATCTGGCGGTTTGTCTTCTCAATATACTCATGGCAGCATTTGATTAAATCCGCCAAAGGGTATTTCCGGTTAACCGGCATAATCTTTGAACGCAAATTATTATCGGCGGAATGCAAAGATATGGAAAGCTCTACCTGCAAATCCTCCTCCTGCAATTTCTTGATTCCCGGGATAATCCCGCAGGTGGAAATAGTAATTCTCCTGGCCCCGATGTTAAAAGCATGCGCGGAATTAATTACCCTGATCGCCTTTAAAATGTTCTCATAATTATCCAGCGGCTCACCCGTGCCCATGAATACAATGTGAGTAAGCTTGGAATCAGGCAGGCTATTCTTTAGGTAAAGTACTTCATCAAGAATCTCGCCGCTGGTCAAATTGCGCTTAAATCCTTTCAACCCGCTGGCGCAAAACTCACAGGCGAATTTACATCCTGCCTGCGAAGAAACACACCCGGTAACCCTGCTGGCAGCGGGGATATTAACCGCCTCAATCAGATTGCCGTCGCTTAATTCAAAGAGGAACTTAGCTGTGCCGTCGGAAGATTTCTGTAAATCCGCCAGCTTCAAACCAAGTATATAAAACTCATCCGCTAATAATTCCCTTAAAGAGGCAGGCAGATCACTCATCTTGGCGAACTCATAAGCGGCCTTCTGGTAAATCCAGGCGAATATCTGCTTAGCGTGATATTTTGGCTTGCCCCAGGAGAGCAATTTATCCTCTAATTCCTTTAAACTTAATTCTTTGATATCTTGCATGACAGTATTTAGGAGCGGGTTCTCAGCTTTTCCTTATCAATCTTACCGGTGCGGTTTTTGGGAAGCTCTGCGCAAAATTCAAAATAATGCGGGATTTTAAAATGCGCCAGGTGCTGGCGCAGAAAAAAACGTAAGTCCTCTTCCGGAATGTTTTTGCCTTCTTTAGCCACCAGGAATGCCTTGGGCAGCTCTCCGCGCAACTTATCCGAAACCCCGACTACCGCGGCTTCAGCGACATCCGGATGCTTCAGTAAAACCGATTCCACCTCCGGTTCAAAAACAATTTCCCCGCCGACCTTAATCATCTCTTTTTTCCTGCCGACGATATAAAGAAAACCCTCTGAGTCAAACCTGCCCAGGTCCCCTGTATAAAACCAGCCGTTGCGTATAGTCTGACGTGTCAGCTCCTCATCCTTAAGATAGCCGTCAGTAACTACCCAGCTTTTTACCGCCACCTCTCCTACCTGGCCTGTTTTTAGCTCATCACCGTTATCATCAAGGATCTTAACTGCAATCCAGGGCGCAGGCAAACCTACGCTTTCAATATTTTTAGAACCCATAGGCAGCACTACAGTCGGGGCATTGGTCTCGGTTAAGCCCCAGCCGTTCAAAAGAGATGCCTTGGGGCAAAATTGATGGAACCTGCGCAAGGCATCCGGAGAATTTGAAGCCCCGAATGTAACAATCCAGCGCAAACTGGATAAATTAAATGTTTCAAACTCCTTTAATTGCAGCAGGGCATAGTACATTGAAGGGACGATCCAGAAGAAATTAACTTTATAATTCTGTACATTTCTTAAAAAATCTAACGGCATAAAGCGCTCCATCAGCACCAATGTCAGGCCAAAAGTAATTGTATTCTGGATATAGATCAGGCCTCCCAGGTGAGAAAAAGGCAGGGCGCAAAGCGCGACATCTTTAGAGCTTAAATCCGCGTTTACAAAAAATGCCATTGACTTCGGAGGGGCATCAAGTTGAAGATAATTAATTAGCACCCCTTTTGGTTTTCCGGTTGTCCCCGATGTATAGAAAATTATGGCATAATCTTCTTCTTTTACTTCTGGTCCGGAAAAATTATCTGCTTCAAGGGATAAAAATTCCTCAAAACTCAACGTGCCCTCTTCTGCCGTACGACAGGAAATAATCTGCTTTAATGAAGGCAGGGCTGATTTAAGATTGGCAAAAGAAATATTAGCCTTGTGTTTAGTAATAAGGACTTTGGCTTCGGAATGGCTAAGGCAGGAGATTATTTCATCCTCGGTGAGCATAAAATCCAACGGTACGCTGCAGGCCCCGATTGACCAGATCGCCAGATAACTGTAAATATATTCCGGCCAATTAGGCAAATAAATAGCCACCTTATCCCCGGGTTTTACTCCCAATTTACGCAAGCCCTGGGCTAAAGAGAAAACTTTATCTTTAAGAAGCCTAAAAGAAACCTGTTCCTGGCCGAAAATTATCGCCGGCCTTTGGGCATATTCTTCCGCGCGCTGTTTTAAAATATTAACTATATCCATTAGAATCCATACCAGTAATTAACCAGGGGTTTGCCTTCTAGCGACTGGTCTAAAATTACATTTTTAAGGCGGCTGTACTCCAGAAAACCTTCCCTGCCCAGCTCCTTGCCGAAACCGCTCTGCTTAAAACCGCCGTAAGAAAGCTGGTTATAAAACATCCCATAAGTATTAATCCAAACAGTGCCGGCATTTATTTTCCTGGCCAGCTCCTGCGCCTGGAATAAATCCTTGCTCCAGATACAGGCAGCCAAACCAAAATCCACGCTATTGGCCAAAACCGCTGCTTCATCCGAACCGGAAAATTTATTAATCAAAACCACCGGGCCGAATACCTCTTCTTTAAATATATGCGCGTGCACATTAACATCAGCCAAAACTGTAGGCTCAAAGAAATAGCCGTTTTTTAACTCCGGGCCATCCGGAATCCTGCCGCCGCATAAAACTTTAGCCCCTTCGGCCTTTGCCTTTTCAATATATGCGATTACCTTTTTACGCTGGGCATCATTAATCAACGGGCCCATCTGGGTTTCAAACTCATCGGCTAAGCCTAATTTTATACGTTTGGCCTTTGCCGTAAAATCAGCCAGGAATTTATCATATATTTTTTCCTGCACGAAGATGCGCGACATTGCCGTACACATCTGGCCCTGGTTCAGGAAAATAGATGTAAGGGAGCTGTTTACCGCAACCTCTAAATCAACATCCCCGAATATAATACTGGCTGACTTGCCTCCTAACTCCATAGTCATTTTCTTAACATTTTTGGAGGCATACTGTAAAATCTGTTTGCCTGTTTCATTACTGCCGGTAAAAGAAATCATATCCACGCGTTTATCCGCGCAAAGGCCCTCTCCTATGGCCTGACCGCTGCCATTAATTACATTAACTACCCCCTCAGGGAGTCCGGCCTGATGGATAATCTTCGCCAGTTCCAAAGCAGTAAGCGGCGTAAAACTGGAAGGTTTTAAAACAACTGTATTTCCGCAAGCTAAAGCCGAGGCCAGTTTCCAACAGGCAATTAAAAGCGGGTAGTTCCAGGGGACAACCAATAATGTTACACCCATAGGTTCGCGGATTAAACGAGCTCTCGCTTCTTCAGAGACTTTTAACTCTTCATCCGCCAGATAATTAATAAAGTTGTTTCCGGCAAACTCAAAGGTCTTAGCGCTGGAGGGAATATCCATAAAGGTAGTTTCTTTAATCGGCTTGCCGGTATTTTGTGTTTCCAGCTGGGCTAAGAGAGCGGCATTATCTAAAATACCCTGGGCAATTTTAAAGATAAATTCCCTGCGCTCAAGCAGGGAGAAATGCGGCCAGGGGCCGGAATCAAAAGCAGTTCTGGCGCTGGCCAAAGCTAATTCCGCTTCCTTCAAAGAAGCCATCGAGGCTTCGGCAATTACCTTGCCTGTTGAAGGGTTAATAATATTCTGCTTAGCCGTAGTTTCTACAAATTGACCGTTTATAAAAAGCGGGTATTTGGGGTTCATTTAATCTTAACCTCTTTGAATAAAGCAAACAAGCGCGTAAACGGGACATACCATTTGGAAAGCTGGCCTAATTGCCCGCTTAATTTCATTTTACCCTGGGTAACCGCCACAAAACAATCAAGCTTGCCTAAAAATACCTGCTCCCAAACAGGGCCCAGAGCAGATATCACAAATGGTGCATCAGCATCAAAATCTAATTTCGCGATTTTACCATTTTCAAAATTAAACTTGAATGCCTCGCTGCAGCCGTCCATCTGGATAGCTAATTTTACAGTTAAATCCAATTCTTTGCCCTTTTGAGCGATGAATTCATCTTTATTCACCAAATCTACGATTGCCTGGATATGCTCTTTACTGAACATTGTATAAGCCGGTTCGTCGCGCTTTAAATCATCCCTTAATCCGGAATCCAGATCATCTAAAATTCCTTTGTCAAACAAGCGGGCAACTGCGGCGCTCTTTACCGCTTCCTCCAGCGCCTCGGTAATACTTAAGGCATCCTCAAATTTATCCGCGATCGCCACTGTCCCATGATTTTTTAAAACTACCAGGTTATTTGTTTTCAGGGCGGCAATCACCGGCTCAGGCGCGGTTACCGTCGGTGTTTCCTGGGGTATTACCGGAATATCCCCGAGATAAAACTTGGTCTCAAAGCTCATTGCTTTAAGCACCTTGGCAACCGCGAAATACCCGTTGATTAACGGAGGATGGCAATGCACAACTACCTTGGCAGGAAAATTCTTATATACCAGGCTGTGTAACGCTAGCTCCGAACTTGGCTTGACTTCACCGCTAAACTTTGCGCTGGCTAAATTTACTTTAACAATATCCCCTTCCTTAAGCTGTCCCAAAAATGTTCCGCTGGCAGTAATCAGGATATTCTCTTCATCAAGCCTTGCGCTTAAATTACCGGATTTCGCCACTGCCAGGCCAGCCTGATAAAGGCGCCTGCCTACTTCAATAATTTCAAGCCTTAAATCTTTTTCGGACATATTCAGACCCCCAAATAAATATGCTTGGTAATTAATTTTGCCGGGGTAACATCAAAAGCCGGATAATATGCTTTGGCCTCTTTCGGCGCAAGCAGCATCCCCTGGTAAATCTTAAGTTCGTTATCCGGCCGGATCTCAATCTTAATTTCTTTTCCGCTTTTTAATCTTGATGGCGGAGGGCACAAGACATAAAAAGGAACTTTAAAATACTTAGCCACAACCGCTATCTGATATGTCCCGATTTTATTAGCGATATCCCCATTCTGGGTTAAGTGATCCGCCCCTACAATTATCTTCGTCACTTTTCCCAGTGACAAAAGATAAGCTACCATGTTATCGGTAATAATAGTTACGGGAAATTTCTGTTGCATAAGCTCCCAGGCGGTTAAGCGCGATCCCTGAAGGTAAGGCCGGGTTTCGGTAACATAAAAACTTATTTTTTTGCCCTGCTCTTTAGCAAACTCCGCGATTAACGGTATTGAGCCACTGACATTGCAATGGGTAAGAATTACATCCCCGTCTTTGAGCAATTTGGCCATATCTTCTGCCTGTTTTATACGGCCGGCCTTTAACCTTTCAAGAAAACCAAGAACGCATCTTTCTAACCCCGCGCCGCTTTTATCCCAGCCTAAAACCATATCCGTTAAGACCTTAAATGCCAGCGTCGGACGGGTGGCATTAATTGCATCAGCTACCCTGGACAAATTAACTTTCTGGCGTTTGCTTAAAATAAAGGTATACATCACCAAAAGCACCTGGCCAACAGCCCGGGTCTTCATCTCTTTGATTGCCTTACAGGCCTCCTGATAATTTCTTGCCTTTATATAAACTTGCTTTTGCGGCAATTGAGTTTCATCAAGAATGTAGATGGTATTGCCTTTTAACTGAATCGGCCAGAAAAGCGGCGAGAACTTCATCATAGATTATTTACCTTCCATCTTCTTTACTGCTTCCAAAGCAATCTTAATCAGGTTGCTTTCCGCCATATAATAAAGCGGGTTCATAAAACCCATCTCTCCGG
>CAZQGT010000059.1:4931-9521 GCA_964593005.1 uncultured Planctomycetales bacterium | reverse complement strand
CATCGCCCAAAACAAGGAAGCGGGCCTTACTCCCCGGCCTTCTGCCGCTGACCGGAGAGCTAGACCCCTGGTCAAAAATAATTTCTTCTTTCCAACCCTTAGGATAATCAAGCTTTTCTCTTATATCCCCGGCAACATCATCAATATGGCAAGCCCAATAACCATAATCCCTGAATCTTGATTTTTTATCCGCAATCCAGCTTTCAAACTCTTCCTTACCCGTTTCTCCCTGAACTAGATGATAAAATCCTTTAAGCCCTAATTTCAGCATAACAGTATTTAACGGCCCTAATAAATTATCATCCGGATCGTTATCTATTCTTATTCGTTCAGTGTTAGTAAGGGTATAATAAACAAAACACCACCTGGGAGAAAAATTAAGCTTTCTTGAAATATCTATAACCTGCAAGAACCCTAAGCCTAGCATTGTATAACCAAAACCAGGTTTTATCCTTTCTATCCCACTACAAGCATATATAGTAATTCCTTCATCATCTATGCCAAATTGAAGTCTGCCCGCTAATTCTTTTCCTGCAAGAAATTCAGCTTCCGCATAAATAGCTTGTTTTGATAATCCCGTTAACTCAAAAATATTCCAGATTACTTTTAATTCTTTAAAAGAATATATAGAATGATAAGCATGTCTTTTGTTGACAACCGGCGAACTTGAACTATATCCTGCCACCAATGCGCCAACGGGAGAACTAGCAAATAAAGGAAAAGAATAGTCGGCAAGAACCTGGTTTATTACTTCCTCTGTTATTATAAACTTACTCTTGAGCTTATTAACTATACTTCTTAAAACAACTTTATCATTATGTTTCTTTATCTCCTCTGCTAGCTTCCAATTAATAGCTCCTTTAGTATTATCCCAATATCTTCGTCCATGACAAACAATCATTCTATCCTTATAAAACCAATCACCCCAATTTGCTTGAACGATAGATAAGAAACTACCTGCCTCCATCTTCATATTAACATCGCCATCATATAGATAAAAACCGGAAACACTTCGGGCATATTTAAAACTATCACAGAATTCAAACCCAATGCCCCAGAAGAATCCTGTAAACGCTTCATCGCGGAGGCTCAAATCCTCACTACTAGTATTTTCTATTTCTTCGCTAGAATAGGTATAATACGTTCGTAATTCTCTTATTGCCGACCAACCCAATAAATCAGCGATTTGCATGCTCCTTAAATACATACGCACGGCCATCTCCTTGCCTATTTTTCTACCAACATAGAAAGGATGAAAGAAACATTGATGTACCGATGCTGTGGCATCTTGCGAAACAACAATTTTTGCAGATCCCAAACTTAATCCACCCTCAAAAATTGCCAGATCTGCTAAAATACGTTCATCATCAATATCATAATTCCATTCTTCAAAAATATTATGGCTATAAGGAGCGTCCATCCAAGGAAAATCATTCAAACCGGATGCCCTTACTCCTATGCCTTGTAAACGATTAAATAACTTATGGTCATAATGCCATTTTATCGAAGGAGCCATATGCATATTCTCTTTACCTAGCCCATCCAAAGGAGAGCTAGAATAATCACGGTTTGAACAACTCGCCGATATTAGGATCGAGTTGCTTAAAATTTCATCTATCCCTTTATCATTAATATACACTTTATACTTATTCCTTAACTGTTCTGCTATTGTGTTAATAATGAATCTGTCATTATGAAGTTTTATTTCATCTGCCAAATGCCAGTTAATTAATGGTTTAACACCTTCCCAAAATTTCTCCCCGTGCCTAGAAATAATTCTGTCTTCATAAAACCATTTTGCCCAGTTTGCAGAAGCGATACTTAAAAAATCTTTCGGATTAATGCTTAAGCTACCCTCCTCCCAACCTCCCGCCCCATCAGTAAATCCAAATGAGGCACAAGACGAGAAACCGATTTTCTCAAATAATTGCGTTGCTATTGCTATCCGCTGATCAGCCCCTGTCCTGAATTCGTAATCCCTATAATAATCTTCTCTTTCTTCTGCGCTTAAAGAGTAAAATGAATGCAACAATCCAATTCTTGGGAGCCTTAATAAATTGTTTATTTGTAGGGCACGTAAATACATCCTAACCACCATTTCTTTGCCAAGCTGTTCTCCTGAATAACAACACTTTACGAAACATCTATGAATAGTTATTAGGCCATGTGAAATTACAATTGTCCCGTCCCCTAAAAACAAATCTCCAGAGAAAAATTTTACCCGACAATTAGCATATATTCTTCTATTGCCATTCTCTATGATTTCATCGTTATAAAAATATATATCCCAATCTTCAATTATATTATGGCTATAACTGGTGTTAATCTTGGGAAAATCTCCATAATTCCTATCATTTGCACCTGGCTGGATTCCCTTTCTTTCATCAAGGGGAAGCGCAATATCTATTCTTCCCAGTATCGTAGCTGCTGTTTCGCGCGCTTTCTTCCTTCTTTCTAAAACTTCAGCATCTGGTATATAAACCCCTTCGTTTTCTTTAATAATGGCTTCCAGTTGCCCCACAAGGCTTTTAGCGCATATGAGGGCCTCTTTATTTTCTATGGTGGCGAAAAACTTAAGCGCATCGATATCCCTGTACTCTTTTACCAATTCGGCTAATTCCTTATATCCCCCCGTACTTATGAAGGCATCTTTAAATCTTAATAATAGCTGTTTACTATTTTTAGCATCCACAAGTCCCAATAGGTTTCTAATTACTTCAATCATTTTGTTATCGATAAAAACAGCGATTGCCATATTCTGTAATTGCGCTATCGTTTCCGGTGGTCGTGACGAATCGGGATTAAGAAACAATTTGCTAACAATGAAATCGGTCTCCTTTATATGAATTAAAACCTTGGTAGCTATTACTCCTAATGGCGCAAAGAATCTTTCTTCATATTCCGCAGGGTCAGAATCCGTATCGCAAGAAAAATATTCTGGTTTTTCAACAAACTTCTTAAGCGTAGGCGATAAAGATCGCAACATTTCTATTGCGCCAATGGATATCAAGGTTTTGATAATGACCTGGCGCGCAACAGGATGGCTAACGGGATCCTCCAGAAATACGATTAAGGTTTCACTTTTTATGACTAGTTGTTTCAAAATATTGGATTTTCTAATTGAAATTACCCATTTTGGTAAAATCCCATAATATTCATCTTCATGGGAATAACCTTTTTCTATGAGTTCAACGAAATTACAATGTTGCTCAGCTGATAATCTTATTTTCTTGTTATCAAAATTAGCTCTATCTTCTATCGGTGAGCTGAAACTGTACCCTGCCACCAATGCACCGATGGGAGAATTAGAGCTGTTCCACCCCATCAACCATCTATATACATATCCGTCTTTCTTGCGATCATTATCTCCAAAAGCAGGAATAGTATTATCCAGAGCCAACAGGCGGGCAGTTATTTCCCAAATCTTTGCCTGCGTAACGATTTCATCTTTAAGATATGTGGTCTTCTGGCCTAGGCTAATATTGGCAGGTAACAACAAATAACATATGGAAAGAATAAACTCGATCCATCCGGATTTGCTCTTCAGTGCGTAATCATCATACCCATATTCTCTTAAAAGCCCCAACAAAGACCGGCGTAATTTATCTTTATCACCCGCATCCTCCGTCTCTTTCCGGAATTTAACCAAGGCGTCCCGTACAAAATCAGGGATTTCCTGTTCAAAAACCGACCTAACCTTACCCAAAATCTCCGCCTGAAGATTTGTTTTAGGCTCAGGAAGACTTATACTAACAAGACGAACTGGTGAACTTGTTCTACCGATAGATATATTATCTCCATCAACATGCTGCATATGCCCAACTATAAAATCATCGGGTAATTCTCTCCATCCCAGAGCATGTTTATCTAAATCCACTCCGATAGCACTGTATTTGTTTACCGGCCCCTGCGGTTTATATAAAGTCCTGCCGAAATCTTCATAATATTCCTGCATCTCTTTTCTCGTCGGATTCCACGCCAGGCCGTTGCTTTCCCGGATAAAACCGGATCCGCGCAGCCTGAAACCCCTTAACCCTCTATTGTTATAAAGAAACGCCCGCTTTGAAAGCCTCAGATCCCAGAATATGTCGGGTGTACTCGGATAATCATTATGGCCGTACATGCCATGTAATATGGTATTTATCTTTCCATGCCTGGAAACCCAGCGGATATCCTCATCGTGGACAGCGATCTCTTTTTCCCAGCCGCGGTGCATTATTAAGCCTACTCCTTCAATATCCAGTATATCAAGCTCATAACCCCGCACGCTCCTTAACATACTTATTTTTTCTCTATCAAGTATATCTTCATCCAAAATAACCTTTTCGTCTGCCATGCATTCCGGAGATACCAAATTCAACGCCTTCTTAAACGGCACGCTGATAAGCGGCTTGATCCTGGCAAATGCATATTCTGTACTTGATGGATCTTCCGCAAAAACTATTTCTTTTTTACCCCTGAATATAATTACGCCACGATCAGTTAACTTCACATTTATCTCTCTTGTATCAATCCTTAGCTGCTTAAACCATATAAAAGCAGAATAAAGATTGGGGTAACTTTTGAGTTTGCGCTTCAAAACCTGGAGGC
>CAZQGT010000059.1:0-4831 GCA_964593005.1 uncultured Planctomycetales bacterium | reverse complement strand
AAAGCAGAATAAAGATTGGGGTAACTTTTGAGTTTGCGCTTCAAAACCTGGAGGCCGCTTGCTGCTGTTCTCGCATTAAATTTATTTAAAGAATAACCGGATTCGGCATTAAATATGGAAACCAGCCAGCGCAATCCTTCAGATAAAAGCCAATGCCGCCTGTTTTCTACAGGGGCGCTTAGTCTCACCACACCGGAACCCTGGTAGTCCGGATAAACAGGATTTTCCTTATCCTCCTCCAAGACCACATCCATATTTAAATTGGCTTTTTTAATAACCTTGCTCCATAAGTCATGTTTCTTGTAGAAATACCTGCAAAAGATACCGCAACCGCCGTTATTCAGATGCTCCGGCAGAATACGCAGGATACGGATTAGTTTATTCATACTGATAAAATACCTGTAAACCCCAGGGTCTTCAAACCACCGATGTTGATAATCAGTCACCGGCTCCGGGGTATGCCAGAGGATTTTATCGAATTTACCCAAACCATCCAAACCGTCATGGACAAAAACCTTAACCCGGGATTCATCCCATAACCCGTTCTTTTTTAGGTTATAGACCGTCAAATCAACCGGGTCGCTGTTTACGTCAATACTTGTAACAAGCGCCCCCCTTAAAAGTGCGGCAATAGTATCTATGCCGTTTCCACAGCCGATTATTAAAACCTTGTCTCCGGGCATAATCAATCTCGGATTGCTTTCCAGCGCCCGAATCATGCGCACGCATTCAAAACACGGCTCGCCGTTGTCCAATACCCTGGTTTCATAAACATCCTCTGTATTAGTTAATTCTATCTGTCTCCCGAATATTTTTATGCTGACAATACTCCTTATGCGCTCCGGAGTCATTAAGTCAGAACCCACCGGAGAACTGGAAATTTGATCAGCGTGGCGGCCTGCGCTTCTATGCCGCACAGGCAGATCTTCCCTGTCTTCAGAATCCGGCCTATCTCTTAGACTCCTGCGTTCCGCCAACATATGGTTAGTCGGCCTTGTGCGTAAACCGAACTTCTCCGCCCTGTTTACGAGTTCTCGAAGCTCTGCTAAATTCCATGACCTTTCCCTGTTTTTATTTCTTTTCGGGTTATTACTGGCTACCGGCGAACTGGCTGGGCCTATGCCTGATATTCCGAATTGCGGATTACTAACAACCTCCTTATAAATACTCAACACAACAAAATCCACCAAATCAACCAAACCGTGTATTGAAATCGCCGCACTGTCTCTGCCTAAATCAATCCCTCTTTCTTTATGTCTGAAGCCTTTAAGAATATGCCGGGCATAATAAGAATAGTCTATTCCCTGTATTTCATCTGGGCTAACACCGATGAGTAGCCGACAATATTCCGGTAACCCCTCCTTCATAATTTCCGTCAGTTTTACCTCTGCATTTCTACTTTTTGATAAGCGTTGGGAGATAAACAGAAGAAAACCAAAAAGCTGTGCCTGTAATGAGCTAATTAGGAGATTACCTAAATGAGGCAATGCAAGGTCTGCGATGGTCCCGTTTCTTCTAAAGTTCGGATAAAGTGCCGCGCGATCAATATTATCTATGCAACCGGCTGGAACATGGCACAGGTTATATGCGCGCCTGCTTTTTATATCGTGGAATATTGAAATAAGGTCGCGCTGCAGTATTCCGTAATCCGCCGTTAACACAGCGAGCCCATTGAGCCAACCCCTGGGCTCTCCTGCCCCCATATGTTCGCAATAATCAAAATAGCCTGACGGCGCACTATATATAAATCCAACAAAGTACCCGTCCTCTGTATTGTACAGGGAATCTTTTATGCGGGAAGCAACCCGTGAAAGCACGGATGGCGACACCTTGCCGATGAATACTCCTGGTTTAGAAAACGCAAACGCGTACGGGGAAGGGACTGTTCCCGTATATCGCAGGTTATTAGAGCAGATTTTGGCATAAACCCATGGCTCAAAGTTAAAACCGCTCGGCTTTTCATCGCTGCGCATCAATTTAAGCGCATAATCTTTACCATCGCAGGCAAAACGTATGGTCCTGCCTGCCACAGACACTAATTTTATATCATCATAGATTCCGCCCTTGCCAACCAACATGGTTAACCTGCTCAAGTCTTTACGCTTGATCCGCGGAAATCCTACGCTTAGATCAATTGCCGGATTTATATAACCACTGAACTTTACGTCTGCTATTGTTGCCAGGGCCACTGTAAACGGATGGACCAATATATCGATCTTGCCGCTTTCAAGGCTAAGTTCCTTGATTATAACATTCATCTGATCACGGCGGCCAAACAATACCGTAAAAAACGCAACCCGGAAGAACAAAATCATAAAAGGAGCAGCAATTGTCGTATATACGGGAGATTCAATACAGGATATAAGCTGGTTTCTGACATCCGGCCTTGAGCAGGCAGCGATTGCTTCCTGCATCATGGCTTCGGAATAAGAATTATTCTCAAGGGCCGCAGTAAAATTAGAATCGGATAATATGCGCACGAACTCTTTGCCTGCCAGGAATATATACTGCTCTCTCTGGGAAACTATAATGTCTAACACAGAAACGATGCGCGGGGCAATCTTTTTTAAGCCCCCTCCTGGCTTAAGCCCCAAACGTACGTGTTTATCTAATAAGAAAGAGCGCAGGAAACGTATAACCGGAGCTATATTATCGCCCCTGGCGCCCGCCATAGCGTTTTCTAAAACCGTTGATACATCCTTAATCATGGGATGACCGACAACCCCAGAGAGGCATTCCGTAAACTGCTGCAGCGCTGACATCCCGTCCGCGACATAACTCTCCCCGTTCCTGGCGATGTTCAAAAAAGACGAAGAGATCATCTGGAGGTAAATAAAGGGTATTTTCTCTCCCAGGAAAATACCGAGAAGCGACGTAAAAGAACCGAGCGCATCCGGAAGGAATCTACCGCCATTCATAGATATAGAAACGAACGCCTCAAATACGGCTTCTCTCCATATATAAGCCTTCCCCCGGGAAGAAAATTCCTTCCAGATATCTTTATTAAGCAGGAACGAACGTATTGCCTGCCGGTTCAGGATATATTCATTATACGGCGAATCCCCGCGCAATAGTTTATTAAGGCATAGGCCTGGTTTTTTATGCAATAGGCCGGAAATAAGTACGATAGAGGCTATTTCATCTTTAGAGAAATTATCCTGCAGGTATTCACGGTTGATACCTAGAGATCCCAGGCCGAAAGAATCCGAACGTCTGGATAAAATACCAAAGAATACCCTGGCATAATATCCAAGCTTGGTAATTCTCCTTTCACCGTAGCCTTGAACCGGCGAACTGGAATGCCTGCCTCTTCGGCTTAATACAAATACCCCCTGGGGAGAATTAAGCCCGCCGCGGCTAACCCCCAGGAAAGACTTGCTTTCAATTTTAAGACCACTTTTTATAAATATATCCTCCCATGCCTCCATGCTGCGGAAAGTATGCACGCATGGCATATACTCTTCATGAAGCAGGCCATAGCTGAGACAGCAGTTAAATGAAAGCACTAGATTTTTCTGCCTTTTGCTTAATGAATAAAAGGTTTCCAGCAGTGTAGGTTTTCTTACATGAACGGGGTTCTCCGGATAAGTATATTCAAGTACTACAATCCTGGCGTCTTTTTTAATCAACCTGGCTATATTCCTAAGAAATTTAATCTGCTCCTGCCTTCCCTCTACGTGATGCAGCACCAGACGCAGGAGCGCGGTATCTATTGAGCCATGCGGAATAGGGAACTTCAGAGGATTATGCTGAACCTTGAAATCAATATGTTCCTTAGAATAATCATTATGGAAACATTCTCGTACATCTGTAGCCACAACCGCTTCTACTCTCGGTAGTCCGCTGATCAGGTATGATATTCTGCCCGAACCGCACCCGATATCCGCTAAGACCGGTCCGTTCAGGTATTCACGGATAGCAAGCAACGCAGAAGCATTCATTTTCCTGAATATTCCGCTTCTGTAGTTATGGCTGAATTGTGATTTATTCACATAGTCCACTATCTTCTTAATTTTGGCGGGGTCACCGCGCACCCCGGTAAGCAGCTTGATTATCTGTTCAAGCTTAACCCTCTCAATACCCTGGCCTTTAAACGCGGACCATAAACTTTCGATGATAAAATCAGTAAGTGCTTTATCCCGGAATACCTGCTGCATAAAACTGTATTCTTTTCTCTTTTTAGAACGGAGTGAACGCCTGTGGTGGTTATTATTGCGGATCACGATGATATGGCTTAGTAATCTTTTCGGCCAGGAAGGCAGGATGCTTAATATGCAGGTATAAATAAAATTCTTGGACTGAAAAATAACGGATAGATATTTCGGAGGGGCACGGCCATATAACTTGCTTAAAAGTGAAGTTGTTTTATTTGTAATTCTCTCTCTAGCTCTAACGGGAGAACTGGACAAGCGCATACGAATATCATTGATCGCTTCTTTGACCAATCTCTCATTATTAAGCCTTATGTTATTTTCCATTGTTTCAATGTCATCTTTGGCCTTTTTCAACTTTGCAATCTCTGTGTATATTTCACTGTCAAAAGGCAGGACAAAACCTTCGGATTTATTTAAACCGCGCAAGAGGCCGGCTACCCTTTCTATTATGGTGCTAAGACTTAACCTGCTAGATACTGGAGAACTTACGTCCTGACCGTTTACATCCTGCTGCGCAGTATTTTTGCGCCCCGCCGCCTCTTCGCGCAGTTTCCTTGAACGCTCCAACTCTTCACGCCATTCCTTTAAGCTTAATTCTAACTTCTCAATTTCACGGAGCTGTCTATCCAGTCTGTCCAACAGATCTTTTGATATACCTATAGGAAAATTGATCTTAA